>JACQZT010000395.1 GCA_016213755.1 Acidobacteriota bacterium
CATTCCCGCGAACCAGATGGACGGATACGGGAAGTTATTAACGTGCGCCGGGCCGTCGCCGGGCGCCGAGGGCGCGGGGTAGTATTTCATGGCATTCAGCGCCACGGGATTAAGGCGGTTGGCGGGCAGCACGTTTCCGGCGAAAGGCTGCCGCGTACCGTCGGGCCGAACCGTCAGCGGATCGTAGATCGCGACCCGCTGGCCCTGCGCGTTCAACAAGGTCGAAAAGTCGCCGCCCCGCCATTCCATCAGGGGAAAGGTCTTGACGTCGGGGTCGGCCGTGCGGTGGCGCAAGCCCTCGTAGGAGAGCATCCAGAACAGGCGGTTCTTGCCGTTGAACACCTTGGGGATCAGCACCGGCCCGCTGGCCTGGGCGCCGAAGGTGTTGATGGCCATGCCCGGCCGCTTGATGTTGCCCCGGTTCAGCTCCCATTGGTTGGCGTTCAGGTTGTCGGCTTGAAGGTACTCGAACGCCGTTCCGTGGAAAGCGTTGCCGCCGCCCTTGGTGACGATGGTGATGATGCCGCCGCCGGTGCGCCCATACTGGGCGTCATAGGTGTTGGTCTGCACCTTGAATTCCTGCACCGAATCCATGGTCGGGACGGACATGACCGTGCGATCCGCCTGCACGTCGCTGATGCCGTCCAGCAGGACCTCGTTCTGCTTCTCGCGCCCTCCGTTGATGGAGATGCCCGAGGTGCCGCCGATGTCCAGCGAGCGCAAATAGCGCCAGCTTCCGCTCTTGACCACGCCGGGCGCCACCCAGGCGATTTGGAACGGGTTGCGGCCCTGGGTCGGCACCTCGCGGATGAGTTCGTTGGAGATGATCTGCGAGCGGTTGGCGGTTTCGGTTTGCAGCAGAGACATGGATTCGTTCACCGTCACGCTTTGCGTCAGTTCTCCTACCTCGAGCTGCACGTCCACGCGGGCCTTGTCCTGCGATTCGAGAACGATGTTCTGCCGGAGGAACTTCTTGAACCCGCCGGCCTCCACGGTCAGCTCGTACCGGCCGGGAGGAAGAAACGGGGTGACGTAGTTGCCCGTTTCGTTGCTGGCCGCCGCCACCGCCACATTGCTGGCCAGGTTGGTGACGCGAACATTCGCGGCCGCCACCGGCGCGCCGCTCGGGTCGGTAACCAGACCGGTGATGCTGGCGCGAACCTCCTGTGAATAGGCGGCGGGGACGGCCGCCGCCAGAAGAGCGAGAGCGCCGCTAATCCTGAAAGCCAATCTCATAAAGCCTCCTGCTTTCCAAATGAGGACCACAATCTCCGATTCCCGAATGTAGTTTTGCAGTTTCGCGCCCCGAATTCAAGAGCGATCCTGTAAAGAACCCGCCGGGAGCCTCCGGGCGGGCTAAAATACAGGAAATGCGCCTGCTTCTCCTGCTTCTATCGCTTCCGCTGCTGGCCCAGACGCCGGCCCCTAAGCCCGAATCTCCCAAACCGTCCCCGGCCAGACCCGCGCCGGACGAAACCCCGGTGGTCCGCAAACACGAACTCAGCCTGGGCGGCCGGACGCTGCTCTACACGACCACCACCGGCCGGATGCCGATTCGCGACGCCAAAGGCGAAACCGAGGCTCACATCTTCTACATCGCGTACACCCTGGACGGCGTCGCCGACCCGGGCAAGCGCCGGCTGATGTTTTCCTTCAACGGCGGACCGGGCTCGGCGTCAGTGTGGCTGCACCTGGGGGCCATCGGTCCCAAGCGCGTGCCCATGCGAGACGACGGCGCCATGCCCGCGCCTCCGTTCCAACTGGCCGCCAACGATGCGACGTTACTGGACGAGGCGGACCTGGTGTTCATCGACCCGGTCGGAACCGGCTACAGCCGGCCGGTGAAACCGGAGCTGCAACAGAAGTTCTCCTCACGGCAGGGCGACCTCGAATCGGTGGGCGAATTCATCCGGCTGTACCTGACGCGCAACCGGCGCTGGCTCTCGCCGCTTCTGCTGATCGGCGAAAGCTACGGCACCACGCGCGCGGCGGGTCTGGCCGGTTACCTGATCGACCGCGGCATCGCCTTCAACGGCATCGCCCTGGTATCGACCATCCTCAACTTTCAGACCAGCCGTTTCGCGCGCGGCAACGACCTTCCGTTTCCGCTCCTGCTGCCCACCTACACGGCCACGGCCTGGCATCACAAGCGCCTGCCCGCGGACTTGCAGAAGATGGACCTGCGCAAGCTGCTGAGCGAGGTGGAAGCCTGGGCGCTGACCGGGTACTCGGAGGCCCTGTCGCTGGGCGACCGCATGACCCCCGCGCAACGCAAGGCCGCGGTGGATAGACTGGCGCGTTACACCGGCCTGGACCCGAAGTACGTCGACCAGGCGGACCTGCGCATCGCGCTGCCCTACTTCAACCGCGAGCTGCTGCGGGACCGCAACCAGATGGTGGGGCGCCTGGACAGCCGGCTGACCGGCCCGGGACCGCGCGATCTCTCGGCGACTTACGAGTTCGATCCTTCCATGGCGGCCATCCGCCCGCCCTACACCGCGGCGTTCTATCAGTACGTGCGCGCGGAGCTGGGCTACGAATCGGACCTGGACTACTACATCCTGGGCGGTGGCGTGGGCCGCTGGAACATGAACGCCGAGAACGAATATGCGGACGTGAGCGAGAGCCTGCGCCGCGCCTTCGCGCGCAATCCGTTCCTCAAGGTCTACCTCGGCGCCGGCTACTACGACATGGCCACACCGTACTTCGCCGCCACCTACACGCTGGACCACATGGGTCTGCCGGCCAGTCTGCGTTCCAACATCCGCGTTCACGAGTACCCGGCCGGCCACATGTATTACATCCAGGCGGAGTCGCTGAAGGCGATGAAACGGGATCTCTCGGCTTTCCTCGACTGGGCGGCGCCGCTCGCTCCCTAACGAGCCGTCAGAGTTAGCGTATGATCTCGGCCAGCGCGCGGCCGGCGGCGCCGCTGGGGGTGGCCACTTCCAGGATGGTCGCCACAGTGGGCGCGATGTCGAGCGCCGCGATGCGCTGGTGGTAGACGCCGGGCCTGACGCCGGGACCCATGAAGACCACCGGGATCTGCGTGTCGTAGTTGAATGGCGCGCCGTGGCTGGCGCCGCTCGTGCCGAAGAACCAGTTGGGCTCGGGAACGATCACCAGGTCCGGCGAGCGCCCGTCATAGTAGCCGTTGGCCACGCGCTGGGCCACCAGGTCGCCGAAGAGCCGGCCGGTGCGAATCTGCTCGCCGGTATAGACCCGGGCGATGTGCGGCAGACGCCGAACGGCGGTCGCGGCCACGTCCTCGACCTCGGCCAGGTCGAGACCCTTGCGGCGGATCAGCTCGTAATCGAAGTACGGTGCGGAGCCGGAGCCTCCCGCCACCCACTTGCCTTCTCCGTAGCGAACAACGAGCGATTTCTCGATGGCGTCCAGCGCGGTCTTGGCGGCCAGGCGGCCGCCGGGCAGTTTGTTCTGGGCCGCGAACTCGGGCAGCGGCGCGATGCCGTGATCGGCGGTGAAGACGACCAGGGTCTTGTCCAGGCCGACCTTGGCATCCACGAACTGGAGGAAACGGCCCAGCGTGCGGTCGGTCTGAGCCGAGAGGTCGCGCACGTCGTCGGCGTCGGGGCCGACCAGGTGGCCGACCCGGTCGTTGGACGAGAAACTCACCGACAGCAGGTCGGTCGCTTCGCCGCGGCCCAGTTTGGCGCCTTCGATGGCCCTCTCGGCCAGCATGACCACAATGTCGTTGCCCCAAGGGGTGCGCTCGAGCCCGTCGTAATAATCCTTGCCGGGTGTCGCCGGGAGCTTGCGGAAGGGCTTCAGCACGGCCGGGCCGAAGTCCTTCACGATCGGCATCCACTCCCGGCCCAGGAATTGGTCGGCGGCGCGGCTCTGGTTGAACTCGCCGGCCCAGGCCGGGAGTTGGGGGAAATAGTAGGTGCTGCCGACAAAGTTGCCGGTGGCCGCATCGAACCAGAACGCCCCGTCGGCCATGTGGCCAACGGGCAGAATGGCCGCGCGATCCTTGATCGAGATTCCGTACACGCGGGCGCGGCCGCGGGTGGCGATCTTCAGCTCGTCGCCCACGGTGGTTACCAGCAACCGCCGCGGGGACGCGCCCTGGCCCGGGGCGCCCAGCAGCGCGGTGGAATCGTCGGTGACGCTGGTAACCTGCTTACCGCTTTCGCGGTCGAACCACTCGTTGCCCGCGATGCCGCTCACCGCCGGCGTGGCGCCCGTCAGGGTGATGGAATGTCCGATGGCGGTGACTGTGGGGACGTGCTCCAGGTGAGCGTTGGTGAACACGGCGCCGCGCTCCAGCAGACGCGCCAGACCGGCGGTGTAATGCGCCCGGAAGCGGGTCAAGTAGTCGTAGCGGAATTGATCCACCACCACCAGCAGGACCAGCTTCGGCTTGCTGGGTTTGACCGGAGCCGCCGGTGGCGCCGCCCATAGCGACAGCGCCAGCACAAAAACGGCAATCGAGCGCCAAGTTCGCCGCATGTTCGCTCTTCTATTCGAGAATCACGGCGCCCGTGCCGTTGATCTGGTAGATGGTTACACCCGCCGCGACGCTCGCCGGATCGAACTTACGGCCGTTCTCTTCGGCCTCGTGCCTGGCCTGCGCGATGGCCTGCTCCTTGGTCAGCTCGAGTTTGGCGACCACACCCTCGGCCAGCGCCAGTTTGCCCGCGGCGGTCTTCGGGAAGACGATCTCGCCGTCCTTCACCTTGATGCGCACGGGCTTGCCCCCGGACGGATCGGCCAGGTTCATCCAGCAGCCCATCTTCTGGCACAACTCGACGACCTTGCCTTTCACCTGCACGGTCTTGCCGACAAAGGCCGCCGGGTCGGCGTTGATGGCGGCGATGGGAGTGGTTTCCTTCACTTGCAGCGGCTTGCCCAGCTTGATCTCAGCCGCGCAGCACAACAGGGCGGGAACCAGGGTCGCGATCAGGAGTTTCATACTCTGCCCAGTATCTCATACCCGTGGAACGCGCTCGATGAGTGGCGTCCCCAGGGGGATTCGAACCCCCGTTACCGCCGTGAAAGGGCGATGTCCTAGGCCGGGCTAGACGCGGGGGACGTTCCAGGAAGCCGGAGGACTACTTTTCTCCGGTAGCGGTTCGCGGTGCCCGCAGTCAAATGGGCGCGGAGTTGTGCCGGCCGCG
>JACQZT010000059.1 GCA_016213755.1 Acidobacteriota bacterium
GGCATTTCGCGACCCCGGCAACAAAGAAGCCCCCGAACCGCGCGACGCGGTGCGGGGGCTTCCGCTAGCCTTGGAATCTCGCGGAGAGGAAGCCGGTCCTCAGGAGCTCCGGCCTCGCCACTGATCGAGGTCCACTGCGATTAGAACGGTCGACTCAGATGTCGGCCACCTCCCGTAGGGATTTGCCAGCTTTTCTACTGCCTTTATTCATGATTGACTGGACCACCTCCTTTCTCAGTGTTATCCCCATGCTAAGGCCGATGCCCGGGTCTGTCAATCGCAAAGTTCGCGCGGCCGGAACAAGTTAACAAAAACCTGTTTTATAGCTCCCGGGACAGAAAACGGCACATGGAAACGCCGTCGATCCAGTTGAAGGGGAACCGGCCGGTGGTGTAGTGCGCGCAGGGCAGGCAGAGGACCTGGTGCGGAGTCCCGCTGGTGGCGAACCAGCCCACCACCTGGCGGGAGAACTCCGGCAAAAACGTGCTGTCGTAGCGCGCCCAGATCAGCAGGCTGCGGAGATCGCGGCCGCGGACGCGCTCCAGGTGCGCCGCCTGGCTGATCGGCAGCCAGCAGGAGCGCAGGTCGTCCCGCGTAATGGACCGTTCCAGCCCCTGGCGCACGTGCTGCGTCGACAGGCCGGTCCAGACCACGTCGGAAAAGTACATCGACACGTGATTCAGCACGGCCGCGCGGACCCGCGCGTCGTGCGCCGCGGCGATGAAGGCGATGCAGGAGCCAAGGCTGGTGCCCAGCACCGCCAGCCGCCGGTAGCCCCGCGATTCCAGCCAGTCCAGGCACGAGCGCGCGTCGATGACCGACTGCCGGCCGGCGTGGATGGTGCGGCCGACGTTGCTCGAAACGTGATAATCGGCGCGCTGCAACCCGGGCGGCATGCGCCGGTCGTGATAGGCCATGCTCATGCGCAGCGCCGCCAGGCCGAAGCGGTTCAGCAGGCGGCACAGCCCCGCGTGCCCCTGCTGGCCGGCGTTCCACTGCGGCAGCACCAGCACTGCCCGGCCGCCCGAACGGTGGCAAGGGAAAAAGTCGGCGTGCACGGTGTTGTTTTCCGGATACGGCGACGCCAGCGCGCTGGTGAAGCGCAGGTGCGACCCGTCGAGACGGTAATCCGACGGGCCGCGGTAGGAAAAGAAGCGGGCGGAGTCGTCCAGCGCCTCCCGCGCGCGGCGCTGGACGGCCTCCAGCGGATTGCCGTTCTCCGCCGCCAGGTCCAGCCACTCGAGGCCCCACTCAAACGGGCGCACCAGGCGGTTGGTGTCGCGCGTGGCCAGTTTGTATTCCCAGTTGTGAATCCAGCGGGCGTAATAATCGAACATCGCAGATGTGTGGGACACTTGCAGTGTAGCACCAGAGCGATAACCTGGGCCGCATGTTCCGGGGCAGGCGCACATGAACCATCTCCAGACGCTGGTTGCGGCAGTCTCGCTTGTGGTTCCGCTCTCATCCGCGCACGCCCAGCTCACGCGCGGCTTCGTATCGGGAATCGTGCGGGACGCGGGGGGAGCGGCCGTCGAAGGCGCGGCGGTTGAGATCGCAAACCTCGCTACGGGCCTCGTGCGGCGGACCCATACCAACGCCGCGGGCGTGTACCGCTTGGCCGGCGTGGAACCGGGCGCTTACTCGGCCGAGTATGCCCGGCCGGGATTCCAAAGCAGGAGAATCTCGCACCTCACCGTCGCCACCGCGCGAGAAGTCGTGCTGAACCAGGTTTTGAGGATTGCCTCCGCCACCTCCGCCACCGAAGACGCGGAGGCGCCGCCCGGAGCGGAACTCGCCAAGTCGGCGGCGACCCTTGACCGCACGCTGGGCCGGCTGGCGGTGCGAACGCTGCCCGTGTTTTCGGCCGGCGGCACGGACCGCGACGTGACCCGCCTGGCGCTGCTGGCGCCGGCCGTGACGCGCGCTCCCGGCTCGGCCCAGATGGCCGCCAACGGCCAGCGCGCCCGCAACAACAACTTCACCATCGACGGCGTGGACAACAACGACCTGAGCGTGACGCA
>JACQZT010000394.1 GCA_016213755.1 Acidobacteriota bacterium
GGTCCGCATACAGGGCGCCGGAGGCGGGAGAGGATTCGATCAGGTGGCTGCTCTCGGCGAACTCGGGCCGGCCGGCGTAGAAGCGGGCGATGAGGTTGGCGCGGACCCGGGCCAGGTCGGGTTGGCGGCAGAAGACGATGGCGCAACCGCCGAAGCCGGCGCCGGTGAGGCGCGCGCCCAGGGCGCCGGAGTCCATCGCCGCGTCCACCAGGCGATTCAGGGCGGGGGAACTGATGCGCAGCAGGTCGCGCGCGCTGGCGTGGCCTTCGCACAAGAGCTTGCCGAACGACTCGGCGTCGCCCCGCTCCATGGCGCGCACGGCGGCGCGGACCCGCAGCGCCTCGCCGGTGGTGTGCAGGAAGGCGTCGCG
Source organism: Acidobacteriota bacterium (assembly GCA_016213755.1). GTDB lineage: Bacteria > Acidobacteriota > Terriglobia > Bryobacterales > Bryobacteraceae > JACQZT01. Next base: position 371 of record JACQZT010000394.1, read on the forward strand.
CTCGGCCGGCTCGGTGAGACTCTGCGCCGTGTGGCCGGTCAGCTTTTCGAGGGCTTCGCGGTAGGAGGCGAACCCCAGGCGTTCGAGAGCCCTGTTCCCTCCGGCCCGCCGGGCGTTGTACTCCTCGCGCACGGCGCCGGATTTCTCGGCGGTGGTCAGACTGTGGGCGACCAGAAAGCTCCAGTCCTCGGGCACTGGCACGGCGCGCACCGACAGGGGCACGAACTCGATCAGCGACGCGCAGCCGGCGCGCGAGGCCAGGCAGGCCGCGTGGTCCATTCCTCCGCCCCGCGTGCCGACGAAGTACTCGCCTTCGGGCAGCACTTCCATCAACTCTTCGAAGCTCGCCTCCCGTCGGTTGGCCCACAGCAAACCCAGCGTGAACGCCACCAGCAGCGCCGAGGAAGAGGAGAGACCGGCGGCCGGCGGCAGGTCGGAGACCACCGCCGCGTCCACCCCGCAACCCAGGCCCCACTGGGGAGCGATGGCCTGGGCCGCGGCTTTGAGGTAATTCTCCCAGTCGCCCGGCGCGCCGGGCTGGAGACCGGGCGTCCACTCGAATTCGCGCGTGCCGTAGCCGTCGCTGGCGGCGCGGATGCGCCGGTCGTCGCGGGCGCGGAAGGCCACGCGCACACTGCGCTCGATGGCCATGGGCAGCACGGCCAGGCCGTGGTAGTCGATGTGCTCGCCGATGAGGTTGACCCGGCCGGGCGCGACTACCAGGCGCACCTCGCCGCCCGCTCCCCAGTGGCGCTCCAGAAGCTCTTTCGGATCCGCCAGGCTCATCGCCACAACCGCCGGACGATGCCGATCAGCACCGACCCGCTCACCACGCAGACCGCCAGCAGCGCCACCGCATAGTGCATGCGGCCGTACAGGAAGTTGCCCACCGTGAACAGGGATGACCAGATCAGCAGGCTGCCGGTCACCCAGGCCAGCATGGACAGCGGGACGTTCTCGTTCTTCGAGAAAGCGGCGGCCTCGGCCCGGCTGATCCCGGCGGCCTCGCGAATGGGCCGCCAGCCGGGCCCGAAGGGATGCACCTTCTTGTAGAAATCGATGAGCGTCTGCCGGTCGGTCCGCGGCCCCAGGAAGGCCATCGCCAGCCAGCAGACGGTGGTGAAGATCACGGTGATCAGCAGTTGCTGGTGGGTGCCGAAGACGATGCCCGCCTTGCGCAGCAGCAGCAGCCCCACCGAGATCCCGAACGAACTGACCATGGCCACGATCTCGCACCAGGCCGTCACGCGCCACCAGAACCAGCGCAGCAGGTAGAGCAGGCCGGTGCCCGCGCCCACTTGCAGGATGATGTTGAAGCTGTCCTGCGCGGTTTCGAGCACGAAGACCATGGCCGACGACACCACGAACAGCAGAATGGTGGCCCACCGCCCGGCCAGCACGTAATGTTTCTCCGTGGCGCCCCGCCTCATGAAGCGCCGGTAGAAATCGTGCACCAGGTAGGACGCGCCCCAGTTCAGGTGCGTCAGGATGGTGGAGGAGTTGGCGGCAATCAAGCCGCCCACCATCACCCCGATCCAGCCCGTGGGCAGGAAGCGCAGCATGGCGGGGAAGGCGATGTCGTGCCCCAGCAGCTTGGGATCCAGATGTGGAAAGGCCTTCTGGATATCGGAGAGGTTGGGGTAAACAATGAGGGACGCCAGGCCGACCAGGATCCAGGGCCAGGGGCGCAGCACGTAGTGGGCGACGTTGAAGAACAGCGTGCCGCCGAGGGAGTCCTTCTCGGACTTGGAGGCCAGCATGCGCTGCGCGATGTAACTGCCGCCGCCGGGTTCGGCGCCGGGGTACCACACGGCCCACCACTGCACGGCCAGGGGCATGACGAAGACCGCCACCGCGAGGTCCCAGTTGCTGGTGAAGTCGGGCAGCATGTTGAGGTAATTCAAGCCGCCGGGTCCTTTTGTGTGCGAGAGCTTCTCGACCAGGCCGCTCATGCCGCCCACCACCGGCAGATTCACCGCGAAGTAGGCGGCGGCGATCACCGCCGACATCTTGATGAAGAACTGCACCATGTCGATGACCAGCACGCCCCACAGGCCGGAATGCGCGGCGAAAACGACGTTCAGCAGGCCCACCGCGCCGAGCGTCTGCCAGCGGTCCAGACCGAACAGCACGTTGGCGATTTTGCACGCCGCCAGGTTCACCGTGGCCATGATGATGCAGTTGAAGAACAGCCCCAAGTAAATGGCGCGGAAGCCGCGCACGGCGGTGGCGGTCTTGCCGGAGTAGCGCAGTTCGTAGAATTCCAGGTCGGTGAGCACGCCCGAGCGGCGCCACAGGCGGGCGAAGAAGAAGACCGTCGAGACGCCGGTGAGGGTGAAGGCCCACCACTGCCAGTTGCCCGCCACGCCCTGCGTGCGCACGAAGTTGGCCACCAGGTTGGGCGTGTCGCTCGAGAACGTGGTCGCGACCATGGAGAGGCCGGCCAGCCACCAGGGCACCGAGCGGCCCGAAGCGAAAAACTCGGAGGTGTTTTTGCCCGAGCGCCGTCCGAAGAACAGGGCGGGCGCGAAGCAGATCACGATCGAGAAAACTACGATGAGCCAATCCAGCGCTTGAAGGTGCATTCCTAGAGAGGATACCGCAAAGGAGAAGCGGGGACAGCGGCGGGCCGTCCCCGTTCCCCGCTTACCGCTGGATGCGGGCCGAGCCGCCCTTGGCGAAGGCGCGGACTTGGTCTACGGTGGCCATGGTGGTGTCGCCGGGGAAAGTGGTCAGCAGCGCGCCGTGGGCCCAGCCCAGGTTCACCGCCGCCTGCTCCGGTTCGCCCGTCAGCAGGCCGTAGAAGAAGCCCGAGGCGAAGCCGTCGCCGCCGCCGACGCGATCGAGGATGGTGAGTTCGCAGGTCGGCGCGGTGAAGGTTTTGCCGTCGATCCAGGCCACCGCGCTCCAACTGTGGTGGTTGGTCGAGTGCACCTCGCGCAGGGTGGTGGCGACGATTTTGACCTGGGGATACTTGGTCACCACTTTGTCGATCATGCCGAAGAAGGTGCTGGGGTCGAGTTTGGACTTGGCGGAAACTTCGGGTCCGGCGATGCCCAGGCCCATTTGCAGGTCTTCCTCGTTGCCCACCAGCACGTCGACGTTCTCGACGATGCGCTCGATCACTTCCAGGGCGCGGCCGTGGCCGCCCCAGATGTTCCACAGCTTGGCCCGGTAATTGAGGTCGAAGGAAACCACCGCGCCGGCGGCCTTGGCCGCCTTCATGCCCTCCATGATCGCTTCGCCGGTGGTTTCGGAAAGAGCCGCGAAGATGCCGCCGCTATGGAACCAGCGCACGCCGCCGGAGAAGATATCTTGCCAGTCGAAGTCGCCCGGCTTGAGCTGCGCGCCTGCCTCGTTGCAGCGGTTATAGAAGACCACCGGAGCGCGCACGCCCTGTCCGCGGTCGCTGTACACGGCGGCCATGTTGGGGCCGTTCACGCCGTTGTGCTTAAAGCGCTTGTAGAAGGGCTTCACACCCATGGCCTTGACCCGTTCGGCGATCAGGTCGCCGATGGGATAGTCGACCATCGCGGTGGCGATGCCGGTCTTCAGACCGAAGCAGTCGGCCAGGTTGGCGGCGCAATTGAACTCGCCGCCGCTGACGTGAATCTGGCACTCGGTGGCTTTGCGGAAGGGGATGATGCCCGGATCCAGGCGGTGAACCAGCGCGCCGACGGACACGAAATCCAGCGCGGCTTCGGGACGGATGTTTAAACCGTAACTCATTTTTTTCTCCATGAATTGCGGGCTCCCAGGAAGAATGAGCCCGAAAAACTCACTATAGCAGATGGTGTACACTCTCATCTTTAACAGGGAGAATCAAAGCATGAAGCTGCTCCGCAGGACTTTTCTGGCCGCCACCGGCGGCGCCTGGGCGGCCGGGGCGGCGCCCTCCGACCAGGTGGTGCTGGGCGTGATCGGCGCGGGCGGGCGCGGCACGCTGGTCATGACGACGTTTCAGAAGAACCCCCAGGTGCGTGTCGGCGCCATCTGCGACGTCTACGAACCCAACCTGGAGCGCGGGCTTTCAACCGCCAACAAGACTCCCGGGACGCAGGCGCGGGCCTACCGCAACTACAAGCAGTTGCTCGACGACAAGGACATCGGGGCGGTGCTCATCGCTACGCCCGAACACTGGCACCACCGCATGGTGCTCGACGCGCTGGCCGCGGGCAAGGACGTCTACGTCGAAAAGCCGCTGTGCCAGACGCCCGAACAGGGCGTGGAACTGGTGGAGGCGGAGAAGAAGTCCAAGAACATCGTGCAGGTGGGCATGCAGCGGCGCAGCTACGACCTGTACCTGGAGGGCCGCCAGGTGGTGGGCGCGGGCACGCTGGGCAACGTGCGCATGGTGCGCTCCTGGTGGCTCAACAACTACCTGGGCGGGGCGCGGCGCTCGGCCAAACTCGACGGCCCGCTGGATTGGGAACAGTGGCAGGGGCCGGTGAAGAAGCGGATTCCCCTGGACCCGTTCATTTTCCGCAACTGGCGCGAGATCTCCGATTACGCCGGCGGCATCGTCACCGACCAGGGCGCGCACGTCTACGACGGCATCCACCTGCTCATGAACGCCGGCTACCCGCTGGCCGTCACCGCCGCGGCCGGCAAGCCGCACCGGGAAGGCTACGACACACCCGAGTCGGTGGTGGTGACCGCCGAGTATCCGGAGGATTTCATCGCTGTTTTTTCCATTAACTACGCCGCCATGAAGTACCGGACCCGCAACGATCAACTCAACCAGTTGGACGGCGACAAGGCGCGCATGGACATCGGGCGCGAGGATTTCAAGGTGTTCAAAGAGGGCGCCGAGGAGACGCCGGCGCTGGAGAAGCGCTCCGAAAAAGGCTTTGGCTACGCCACGGACCTGCACGCGGCCAACTTCCTGGAGTGCATCCGCACGCGCAAGACGCCCACCGCGCCCATGCTCAAGGGCTTTCAGGCGGTGCTGGTGGTGCAACTGGGCAACCTGTCGCTCAAGCACGGCCGCCGCATGCGCTGGGACCCGGCCTGAGTTTCGGGATTGCGTAGCCCCGAAACTCTCCCTGTCCCCGGTTGAAAGTTTGCCTCAACTGTTATAGAGTCTCCTGCGAGGCATCCAAAGGACACTTCATGATCCGCATTCTGACAACCTTGCTTCTGACCTTGCCGGCGTTGTATGCGCAGGCGACGCGCACCGCCACACTGGTGGGCACAGTGACCGACCCGACCGGGGCCAACATCGTGGGCGCCAAGGTGACCGCGGTCAATACCGAGACTTCGTTCAAGTTCGAAGGCCAGACCTCGGCTACCGGGGATTACTACATCCCCTATTTGCCGTCTGGCTCCTACCAGGTCGAGGTCGAGGCGGCGGGTTTCAAGAAGCACGTGCGCAGCGGCATCCTCTTGCGCGTGGGCGAGTCGCCGCGCATCGACGTCCAGCTCGAAATCGGCGCGCTCACCGAGGCGGTCACCATCAAGGGCGCGGCGCCGCTGCTGGAAACCGAAACCTCTTCCGCCGGAGGGCTCATGGAGAACCGGATGTTCATGCGCATCCCGGTTCTGCAAATGCGCACCTACAACATCATGACCTACCTGCCCGGGCTGAACGTCACCGGCTTCAACTCCTTCAACGTCATCGGCCAGCGTAGCCGCTCGATGGGCTACACGCTGGACGGCGTGAGCGCCAAGGACCCGGTGTTCGCCACCTCGGTGAGCCACACCGACACCGTGCAGACCAGCACCGACGCCTTGCAGGAGGTGAAGCTGTTCACCACCGGCGTGCCCGCCGAATTCGGGCGCGCCGGCGCGGGCGTGCTCACCGCGGTTTTCAAGAGCGGAACCAACGATCTGCACGGCGCGGCCGAGGACCGCTACATCAACAACAAGCTCCTGCACCGGCGCTACTTCGACCAGTTGCCGCAGACCCCGGTCACCTACCATGAACTGGCCTTCACCATTGGCGGCCCCATCGTCCTGCCCAAAATCTACGACGGCCGCAACCGGACCTTCTTCCTCTTTGCCGCCCAGCGGCATCATGAAAAGGCTTCGGAAACCGCCATCACCACGGTGCCCAGCGCGGACATGCTGGCCGGCGATTTCAGCTTCGGCGGCAAGGGCCTGCCCATCTACGATCCCATCACCGCCCGGCAGAATGCGGCCGGCACATGGATCCGCGATCCTTTCCCGCTGAACCGCGTTCCCGCGGCGCGCTTCGACCAGGTGGCCAAGAATTTCCTCTCCAATCAGCCCTTCAACGAAGCCAACCAGCCCGGGTATCTGGACGCCAACGGCCCGCACGAAAACCTGGTGGTGCCCACGCGCTACCGTTCCTACCGCACCCGTTTTGACGGCAAAATAGACCACCAGGTGAGTTCGGCGCACAAGATCTTTGGACGCTATTCGCACAACCGGCACCGCGCCTGGGGCAACCGGAGCTCGACGCACCTCAAATGGCAGTTGGTCAATACCGAAACCGTGCCCCAGCCCAGCGACATGCGCAACGCGGTGTTCTCGGACACGTACACCCTCAATCCGACCACCATCAACGAATTCCGGCTGGGTTTTACGCGCCGCGTCTACACCCGCTCCCCCGAGGCGGTGGGGCAGGGATGGGCCAAGAAGCTGGGATTGCCCAACGTTGGGCCGGAAACCTTCCCTGCGTTCAATGGCATCGGTTTCGCCGTCAGTCCCGGCAGCTACCAGTACTCGGCCGGGCAGGACTTCACGCTTTCCGAAAACCTGACCAAGGTGCTTGGCCGCCATACTCTCAAGGCGGGCTACGAGTTGTTCCGCTCGCTGCACAACGACCGGGCCGGCGATCTGCCCTCCGGCGCCTACAACCTGGGCGGCACCAACCTGCCGTTCACGCCCAACACCGGCAACGGCTTCGCCAGTTTCCTGCTGGGGAGCGTCACCAGCGCCAGTTTCTCCACCGCCCAAGCCACCTGGCTGCCGCGCTGGACCTCCCACGGGTTGTACATTCAGGACGACTTCAAGCCCATCAAAAGCCTCACGCTCAACCTGGGTCTGCGCTGGTCGTACGAGTCGCCCTATCACACCAAGTGGGGCCAGCAGTCGCAGTTCGATCCGGCGGTCAAGGACCCGCTCACCGGCCTAATGGGCGCCATCACGCACTCCAAGGGCGCCCTGGCCACGAAGGACCTCAACAACTTCCAGCCCCGCGTGGGAATGGCCTGGACCTTCCGTCCGAAATTGGTCTTTCGCGGCAACTTCGGCGTCATGACCCAGGACCTGCTCAGCCCGTCGGCGAACCTCATGTTCGAGGAGTACTACGCCAGCGCGAGCGTGCAGCCTGCGCCGGGCGACCCCCGGATTGCGTTCCTGCTCTCGCAAGGACCGCCCGTCATTCGCTACACGGCCAACCCCGACGGCACGGTCCCGTTTGTCGGCGCCAACTACAGCGGGCGCGGCGCCTCCTGGTGGGACCCCAACATGCGCATGCCCTACATCATGAACTGGTCCAGCGGAATCCAGTACCAGTTCGCGTCTCAATGGCTGGTGGACGTGACCTACCAGGGATCGGCGGGCGTGGGCCTGCTCAACAGTTGGAACACCAATGTCGTCCCGCTGAACGTCTCCACCAACACCGCCGTGCTCGACCAGATCTACCAGGCCGGTCAGAACTATAAGCCGTACACGCAGTTCGGCTCGATCACGCACTGGAGCAACTACGGGCACAACAGCTACCACGGGGGCACCCTGCGCGTGGAGAAACGCTATTCTTCCGGCACCACGCTGAACGCCTTCTACACGTTCTCCAAGAATCTGGACGAAGCGGACGGCGAAGGCGGCGCGGGCGGGCTCACGTTCGGCAACCGGCGGCTGGAGAAAGGCCGCACCGGCTACGACATCACGCATCGTTTCGTGGCGACTTTCCAGTACGAGCTGCCCATCGGCCACGGGCGGCGGTTCCTGAGCAACCGCGGAATCCTCAGCCGGGTGATCGGCAACTGGGACCTGACCTATGTCCAGGTGGCCCAGAGCGGCCTTCCCTTCACCATGGGCTTCAACGGCAGCCCCAGCCGCTACCTGCCCAGCGGGAGCCGGCCCAACCAGGTCCAGCCGAATGACCAGGCCCAGGTCCAGGACTGGAGCATCGGTCCGAACCGTTTCCCCACTTCGGCGCAGACCCCGTACCTGAACATCGCCGCCTTCCAGTATCCCGCGGCGTACACTGTGGGTTCGCTGGGGCGCAACACGTTCAATGCCCCCGCCACCATCTGGAACCAGGGCTCGCTGTCCAAGGAGGTGCCCATCCGGGAGCGGCTCAAGTTCATCATCCGCTGGGACATGAGCAACATCTTCAAGCGGCCGCAGTTCTCCCGGCCGAACTCGACCTACGACCTGCGCAGCCCCGGCAGTTTCGCCCGCTTCACCGGAGAAATCGGCAACTTCGCCGAAATCGGCAGCCGCTGCCATTCCATCCTGGTCGCCCGCCTGGAATGGTAAAAACCGGGGACAGTACACTCAAACACCGATTTCCAATCTGGGTCCGGGACCTGCACCTCTATCTCGGCCTGTTTCTGAGTCCCTTTGTACTGCTCTTCGCGCTCAGCGCGGTCTTTCTGAACCACGGCTGGAGACCCGGGCCGGAGCAGCCTGTCCCCGTTCGACGGGCGCTGGCCGGCCTGGAGATTCCGCCCGGCATCGAGGCTTCGTCGGGTATCGAGCGGATTCGCCTGCTCCGGCCTTTGCTGGAGCGCGCGGGTGTGACCGGCGAGGTCGGACCGATCAACTATCGGCGTTCTCAGAGTCGGATGACCGTGCCGGTGACGCAGGCCGGCCGAGCCGTCACTGTCGAGATCGACCTTGCCCATCGGACGGGCACGGTTGTCGAGCGCACCACCGGCGTGTGGGACGGCCTCGTCTACCTGCACAAAATGCCCGGCCAGCACCTGGTGAGTATCCGCAAGAACTGGCTTGCCACCCGCCTGTGGAGCTGGTCGGCCGACGCCACCGTCTATCTGCTGTTGTTCGTGACCGCGAGCGGCGTCTATCTCTGGCTGGCGGTGCGGAGCCGGCGCCGCGCCGGCCTGCTCTTGCTGGCGGCCGGTGTTTTGACTTTCGGAGCGACTGTGTATGCCCTCTGTCGGTAAGCTCCACATTTACGCCGGCCTGTACTTCCTTACGGCCGTATGGTTCTTCTCGCTCTCGGGGCTGCTGCTGAACCACC
>JACQZT010000397.1 GCA_016213755.1 Acidobacteriota bacterium
GCGCATCCGGCTCGAACTGCCGATGGAGAAGGACTTCTATCAGCCGCACCTGCTGCTGGTTCCCAAAGGACAAGGGAAGGGGCCGTTCCCGGCGGTGATCGCCTGGAGTTCGAGCACCCCGGACTACGCCATGCCCGAGCAATGGTGGGGCGCGTGGCTGGCTTCGCGCGGCTACGTGGTGCTGACCGGCTGGTCTTTCATCCGCAACTACCGGGACGGGACCACCGCCCGCACCGGCGCGGCCGAAAAGGTCTACGAGCGCTTCGGCCACTGGCTGGGGCTGGGCAAGATGGTCCACGATGCGCGGCGCGAAGCGGAGTTTCTGCGCTCGCGCAAAGACGTCGACGGCCGGCGCATCGGGTTCATCGGTTTCTCGCTGGGCGCCAAGGCCGCGGTCTACGTGGCGGCGTTCGCGCCGGAGATAGCCGCTACCGTGGCCCTCGACCCGCACATCGCGGTCAACGGCGGCACCAACTGGTACGACAGGTGGTACCTGGATTGGCTCCGTCCCTTCCCCGGCATTCCCACGCCCGAGCACACTGTGCTGAGCCTGCTGAACCCAGATCCCAAGCGCCCCGGCTTCGAGCACGATCACCACGAGGTACTGGCGCTGGCCGCGCCGCGGCCGTTTCTGCTGATCGGCGGCAGCCAGTCGGAAGATCGCGGCGGCGATTCGGACGACCTGCAAAGCTGGGGTTATTTCAACCGCGCGCGCGAAGTGTACCGCCTGCTGGGCGTGCCGGAACGGATCGAGTTCGTCTCCACCAACGACGGGCACAAGGCCAACGGGCCGAACATCGATCCGGCGTGGCAGAGGTTCTTCGAACGCTGGCTGCATTAACCGCCAAGAAACCCGGGGACAGACGGAACATTCCCCAATTCTTCAGCGGACGCCGGCGCGCACTTTCAGGTTCTTGAACCACACCTCGTCGCCGTGATGTTGCAGGCAGATGGGACCGCGCGGCTTGGGGTTGGCGAGCGCTTCGAGAATCGTGGGCGCCGGGCCCCAGCGCTTGGTCACGCCTTCGCGGATGCGCGGGTCCGCCAGGCTCCCTTCCAGGACCAGGGTCCCGTTGACCCAGTGCTGAAAGCGGCTGCCCTGGATCACGATCTTCGCGCTGTTCCACTCGGCGGCCGGATGCGCGGCATGGGAAGTGGGCGCAATCATCGCGTATAGCGCGCCAGTGACGTGCCGCGGGTCTTTCTTGGCGTCGGGGTGGCGTTCGTCGTCGAGCAATTGCATCTCGAAACCGACGGTGTACACCTGGGCCTTCGATTCCGGGGCCAGCGCCGCGCGGTTCGACGGCCGCTTGGCGATCTCGCGGCCCAGCATCCCCTCGAAGCCGCCCGGACCGGGCTGGATCTTGCTGTTGTCCACGAACACCGTGTCCTGTATGCGGTACTTCACGCCGGTATTGCCGCGCAGAGAAAGGCGCCAGTCGAAGGTCAGCTCGAAGTCGCCGAACGATTCCTGGCTGATCAGGTCCTCGGCGATGCGCGGCCGCACCACCGTTTTGAGGCATCCGTTCTCGATCACCCAGGCGTCGCCGGGCTTGTTCTTCTTGGCCGGGTCCTGCCAGCCGTTCATGGTCTGACCATCGAACAGCAGGCGCCATCCGGCTTTCTTCTCCGCTGGAGCCAAAGTATTGTCGGCGCCGGCCGCAAGAGAAACGGCGGCGGTCAGAATGAACAGTGTTTTCATCATGCTTTGATGTCGTCCTTGGCGAAATCCCATTCCACCATGCGCTGCTCGGCTACCGAGCGGTTGACCATGTGCGCGCAGGCGGCGGCGTGGTGGCCGGCGGCGGCGTCTTCCCAGTATGGCTTGCGCGTGCGAATGGACTCCAGCCAGTGGCCGAAGTGCGAAACCGTGGCCTCCAGACCCTCCTCGCGGAATTGCTGGACACCTTCCAGCACGCGCGGCTTGCGCGTGCCGGGCAACTCGGTTTCGCGCACCTTGGGGTCGCGGTAATAGGCTTCCTCCAGGCGTTTGGGCCAGCTTTCCACAATCCAGCGATTGTCTTCCACCGCGGTTTCGGGATAGAACGTCAGGCCGCCGCCGAGCGCCAGCGCGCCTTCCGTCCCGAGAATCTGGAAACTCCCTTCGGCCGAGGTCTGGTTGTTGAAGGTGGAACTCAGGTTCACGGCGAAGCCTTCGGGATACTCGAGCACGGCGTTCAGCGTGTCGGGCACGTCGCGGCTTTCCTTCCAGCGGTACAACTCGCCCATGGCCATCACCTTGGAAGGCGCCTTGGCATCCATCAGGAAATGAATCGTGGTGCACAGGTGCACGAACAGATCGGTGGCGATGCCACCCGAGTAGTCTTTGTAGCAGCGCCAGCGGAAGAACCGTTCCAGGCTGAAGGTGTGCTTCTTCGCCGGCCCCAAAAACATCTCCCAATCGACCGTGCTCGGCGACGCATCGGGCGGTATGGGGTAGATCCAGGCGCCGGAGGCGGTGTTGCGATTGTAGGCCGCACGCACCATGGTGATTTTGCCCAGCTTGCCTGCGCGGATCATCTCCTTCGCTTTGCGCTGAACCTCGCTGGAGATGCCCTGGCTGCCCACCTGCACGATGCGCCCCTTCTCGCGCGCCGCGCGCGCGATCTCGACGCCTTCGCTCGAGCGGAAGGTCAGCGGCTTCTCGCAGTAAACGTCCTTGCCGGCCGCGATGGCATCCAGCACCATCTGGCGGTGCCAGTGGTCGGGGGTGACTACGACCACCGCGTCGATTCCTTTCGGCGCCAGAACCTCCTGGTAGTTGCGAAACGCCTTAATGCGCCCGCCGACCCGGTCGATGGCCCGCTCCACACGCCCCTTGTAGGCGTCGACCACGGCGACGATCTCAGCCCCCGGATGCGCCATAAGGGCCGCCATCAGCTCGTGCGAGCGCGCTCCGGCGCCAATCACGCCGACCTGGATGCGGTCGTTCGCCGCCACGCTGCGCGCCTGTGGAGCGACCCCTGCGGCCGCGCCCGCATGCAGAAACCCTCTACGGCTGATGTCCATTTTCGCCCTCCCGAAGCCAGACCCGATTATAGACCGGCGGGGCCTCGGTGATGAAATTCGGTGGCATCCTCCAGCGCCGCCCCGACGCGAAGGATTTGCGCTTCCTGGAACGGCCGGCCAACGATTTGAAGCCCCAACGGCATGCCCTGGGCATCGAACCCGCAGGGCATGGCCAAAGCCGGCGCGCCGATCACGTTGATGCCGCGCACCAAGCGCGTCGCGGCCAGCCGGACGTCTTCGGAGACGCCGCCGATCTCGACGCTGGTCTGCCCGATGCGCGGCGCTCCAGTAGGCGTGGCGGCGGTGAACAGGCAGTCC
>JACQZT010000396.1 GCA_016213755.1 Acidobacteriota bacterium
CGCCGGCGTGCCCGCATAGCCGTACTTGCGGATCAGCCTATCGATGGCCGGGTCTTCTCCGAACTCCTTAACGCCGGGCGCCAGGACGATCAGTTCGGCTCCATCGGCCAGCGCCATGCGCGTGCGATAGACGCTCTTGTTGCCCAGCCAGGTGGATTTGAACTCGGCCGGATCCAGATACACCACGGCCTTGCCGATCTCCCGCTCCAGCATGGCGAAGTTGACCTTCAGGCTCAGCGCGGAGGCCTTCTCGAAGCACTCGCTGTCGTCGCCCACGTACAGCCCCCGCATCACCAGCTTGCCGGCGGCGTTCTTGGCGATCACGGTCTGAACATAAACGATCGGAAGATGACGCGCGAAATGGTCGGAGGCATAGTTGAGCACCCGCCGGACGGGTGTGTCGGCGCGCCCCATCATCCGCTCCATGCCGTAGACCGCGCCCAGGTAATGGCTCTTGTTGATGCCCTCGGCGCCGCCGGTTCCGACGAAGATGTTCTTGTTGTAGTTGGCCATGCCGATGACTTCGTGCGGCACCACCTGGCCGATTGACAGAATCAGGTCGAACCCGCCTTCCACCAGCAGCCGGTCCACTTGCGCGGGCCAGGCAAAGTCCAGCTTGCCTTCCGACTGCCGGCGAATGAAGTGGGCCGGCACCTCGCCCAGGGTGACCAGGCCGTGCCGCCAGTCGTGCACGCGAAACAGGCTGGCGGGCATCTCGCCGAACATGGCCGCGATCTCCGCCCCGGTCATCGGCACATGGGTCCCCAAGGCGGGCAAAACGTCCGTGAGCCGCTCGCCGTAATACTCCCAGGCCAGGCGGGTGACTTCGCCGGAGCGCGAATGGCAGCGCGTGAAGTCCGGCGGCACGGCCAGCACCTTGCGCCGCTCGCCCAGCGCGTCAAAGGCCCGCGACAGACCCTGCTTGATCTCGTCCGAGGAAAGCTCGGCGGTTTCGGACCCGGCACTGAAGAATAGACTCATCTTTCTCTACCTGCCAGTATAAACCTGGGGACAGTCCTTTCACGCGGCGAGATGCGGCCTGCCAGGGGGACGGCCCCTGGAGTTGCGACTGGATCGGCTACTTGAGGTCGGACGGCTTCAGGCCCGTCTTGTGCTTCTTCATGCCGATGGGGCTGGGGTTGTAGGGGCCGATGAAATCGACTTTGCTCTTCGCCGGGATCTTCTTCTCCAGCCCCGCGGCCCAGTAACAGCCGTTGACCAGCATGCGCCGGAAGCCTTCGTTCTTGAGGTCCTCCACGTGTCCCATGGTGGTGGTGAAGATGCGCGCGGCCTTGCCGCTTTCCCCGGTGTAGCTCTTGACCCAGGCCACCGGCACCAGTTTCTTGCCGGGGTTGGGCGGCGACGAGGGCAGCATCCCGGCGAGCACCTGCCCCATCAGCAGCGGCCGGCTGTCGCCGGCGAGCGTGGTGATGGTGTACACGTCCGACTCGCCCCACACGTCCGTCACGCCGCGCAGGATGGGGTGCTTCTCCATTCCCGGGGCAACCAGGCCGCGCGTGCTTTCCTTCTGATGCGCGCCGTAATGGCCAACCCAGGTTTCGCCCAGGATTTGGCGTCCAAAGCCGCCTTCGAATTCCTTGCCGCGGTAGGTGTACTTGGCGTAGGGGCTGTCCTTGCGCTGCTGGTAGTTGAAGGCGTGCGTGGAGGTTCGCAGGGCGACGATCGGCCGGCCGGAATTGGCGTAGCCGGCGATCTCCTTCATCTGCTCGTCGGGCAACTCGAGAAAGCGCGCGAAGATCACCATCAGGTCCGCCGTGCGCAGGGCCTCCAGCCCGGGGATGTTGTCCGAGGTCATGGCGTCGATCTCCCCGCTCTGGCGGTTGATGGGCAGCAGAACCGTGCATTTGAACCCGTGATGCTGGGCCAGGATGCGCGCCAGGGGGGGCATAGACTCCTCCGAGCGGTACTCCTGGTCACCGACCACGAAGACGATGTGCTTGCCGCGGCCCGGACCGCGCTGGCCTTCATAGACCACGGGCTGTCCGGCCGCCGCGGCCCAGCCCAACAGAGCCATGAGAATTGCAGAGAGGATTGTGCGCATACTCTGGCTCACCATTCTAGCAGCGTAAGATGGCTGTGTATGATGCCGCATTCAAACCGTGCCCTGGTCCGGCGATTGGAGGCCGCGCACGCCGCCTGCGGGCGCGCTTCGGCCGGGGAGGCCGAAGCGATCGCCGGCGGGTGGGCCATTTTCGCCGGCCTGGATTCGCCCCTGACCCAGGCGCTGGGGCTGGGCCTCGAGGGCGCGGTATCGGCGCGGGAGTTCGACCGCCTGGAGGAGTTCTTCCGCTCGCGAGGCGCCAAGGCCGCCATCGATCTGTGCCCCCTGGCGGACCTCTCGCTGATCGAGCTGCTGGGCGCGCGCGGCTATCGCCTCGCCGAGTTCAACAACGTGCTGGCGCGGCCCATCGCGCCGGGAGAATGGATTCCTCCTCCCCCGGCCGGGATCGAAGTCCGTCCCGCCAGGATCGAAGAGGCCGGCCTGTGGACCCTGAACCTGGTGCGCGGGTTCTTCCACCGCGAGGAGGCCACCCCCGAAGAACTGGCGTTGTGCCGGGCGCTGTTCGCATCGGCGGGCCCGTACATCGTCCGCGCCGGAGCTCTGGCGGCCGGCGGAGGAGGGATGACCATCCACGAGCGCGTGGCCACGCTGGCTGGCGACGCCACGCCGCCGGAAGGGCGCGGCCGGGGCGTGCAGACCGCGCTGATCCGGGGCCGGCTGCGGGACGCCCAGAGCGCCGGCTGCGACCTGGCCTGGGCGGCGGTGCTGCCGGGCAGCGTGAGCGAACGCAATTATGCGCGCTGCGGGTTCCGCCCGGTGTACACGCGCGCAATGATGGTGCGCGAGTTCTAGGCGCCCAGATCCCAGCGGCGGAAGTACAGCGCCTGGCGCACGATGGGCAGGGTGCGCTTTTCCAGCTCGCGCTTTTCGGCTTCGCTGAGTGGCGCGAAGCCAGAGGCGAAGGCCACGTTTTCCTCGATCTGAGCGACCGTGTCGACGCCGATGATGGTGGTGCTGACCGGCAGCGAGAGGTTGTAGGCCAGCGCCTCCTGGATGGTGAGCGTGCAGGGGAGTTTCGTGCGCAGCCGTTCCGGTTGCTGCTCCAGCTGCGGCGGAGTCCAACTGGAGAGCACGCGGCCGCGCGTGGCCACCTTCATCGAGATGGTGCCCATCTTCTTCTGCTGGGCCGCGGGCAGGAGATGTTCGAGGAAGCTGAGGTAGTGCCGGTCGGCGGCGTTGATGGCCATGAGGATGGTGTCGAACGGAAGACGCTGGATAGCGTCCAGCAGCACGTTCGGCTCGTAGTGGCCGGTGACTCCGATGAAGTTGGCGAGGCCTTGCTCGCGAGCCTTCAGCAGCGCCTCGATGGCGCCGCCCTTGGCGAAGATCTGCTCCAGTTGCTGGCGAGTTTGCAGATTATGAATCTGCCACAGGTCCAGGTGGTCCGTGTTCATGCTGGTGAGAGTGCGATCCAGCAGTTTCATCGAACCGTCGTAGGTGCGGTCGGCGGTCTTGCTGGTGACCCAGACCTCCTTGCGGCGGGTCTTGAGCACCCGGCCGATGTGCTTCTCGCTGGTGCCGTTGCCGTAGCCGGCGGCCGAGTCGATGTAGTTGATGCCCAGATCGATGGCGCGGTTGACGATGGCTTCCGATTCGGCCTCTTTGCCGGGGATTTCGAGCGTCGCCTGGCCGCCCAGGCTGAGGATTCCCACGCGGAATCCGGTCTGGCCGAGGTTGTGCATCGGCATCGCTCTGTGGGTGCGCGGGTTGTACGGCAGCGGATGTTTGCCCGCTCCCCGCGCGGGGACGTTCTGCCCCAACGCCGCGGCGATCCCGGTCTCTAAAAAACCTCTCCGGTTGAGTTCGTTTGCCATGCCTCCATTATCACCGAGTTTCGCGCGACAGGCTGCGAAACTCTAGAGGCCGCCGTCCTGCACCCAGCGCCGGGCCGGGTTGTCGTTGCGCAGCGCCAGGTTGTGCTTCCTCACCTGGCCGGACTTCAACCGGACCTCGTACGGCACAAACCAGCCGGGGTACAGACCGGACTGGAACGGCTCACCCAGGGAAATCACCTGCATGCCCCCAAACATCTCTTTGAACCGGGGCTCGAAGCCGGACCAGGGATGGACCGCCAGCGCCTGGTCCCAGTCCTGGCGGGAAAACGCGTCGAACAGCAGGGCCGCGGCCTCTTTCGGCGACTTCGGCTGGGGCCCGGAAGCGGGCGTCGCGGCCGTGATGACGTTGGCGGGCACCTGGAGCGTGAAAAGCGCCGGGTCGAGAGTTTCGTTGTAGCGGATCTCCGTGATCTCGAAAACCACGGTGTCCTTGCCGCCCGCGTGCAGCACCAGTTGCAGTCCCTCCAGGCGGCTGGTCACGGCATCGAAGCGATAGACGCGGGTGTGATCGGAATCCGACACGGCCTTGTTGCGCAGCCAGTCGTTCGAGTTCCGGCTGTAAGCCTTCCGGTTCACCGTCAGGACCATCTGACGGGCGCCGTTGCGGATCACCTCGGTGAGCGCGGCATTGGTTTCTCCGGCCCGCGCCATGGCGAGCTCGTGCTCCAAAATCCGGTCGGTGTCGAGCAGCAGGTTCAGCCACTCGAGGTAATTGCTTTGCGGCCCGCCGCGGCTCACCCGAAGGGGCTTGATCCACAGCGTGGCGGACGTGCCGTCCATGGCGGCCACGCGGCCCGGCTTCTCGACCCGCCAGCGGGGCGGGTCGCTGAACTGCTTCCAGATCTCCAGCGGCACGAAATCGCAGTCCGCGCTGATGTACTCGAAGTTGTCGTGGGGCAGGGTTCGCATCCGCGCCAGCATGTGGACCGATTGCAGGCCGGACATGGCCTGCACCGATTGGGCCAGGAGGCTGGTGACGGACGATTGCCGCCCGCGTTTGCCCGCGATGGATCCGACAAAGGGGGCCACTAGCAGCAGCGCCAGCGCGGCCGCGCCGACCACCGCCAACCGGGGAAGAAAGTTGCGCCAGCGCCTCGGCGGCGCTTGAACTTCGGTGAGTTTGCTCATGACGCGCTCCTTGAAATCCGGAGACGCCTGGACGCGGAACGGGGGCTGGATGGAGCCGATGGCCGCCTGGATCTGGGCGCATTCGCGGGCGCAATTCTCGCAGGCCGCCAGGTGCGCGTCCAACTCCGCCAACTCTTCGCGCGGCGCCGCGGAATCGAGCCAATCCACCAGGCGTTCTTGCACTTGCCGGCATTTCATCGTTCGCCTCCCGACCGCTTCAGGATTCTCCGAAGCTTTTGAATTCCATATCGAAAGCGGGATTTGACGGTGGGGACCGTGCAGCCGGCCGCCTGCGCGATGGCCTCGAACGGCAATTCCCCGTACACCCGCAGACGGATGACCTCCGCCTGCCGGGCCGGGAGCCGGCCGAGCAACCCCTCGATGCGGCGCTGCTGGGTGGCAGACTCCGCGGCCACGCCTTCGGGAGCGGCGATTTCCACTCCCTCCAGCGGCGCGGCGGCGTGCTTGCGCCTGCGCGCGACATCCGTCGAACGGTTGGCGACCATGCGATACAAAAAGGCCGCCACGTTGCCGACGTCTTTGCGTTTCTCGCGTTCGCGATACGCCTGGACCAAAACGTCCTGCACGACGTCTTCGGCGTCCGCCAGGCTCTGGAGCCGGCAAAAGGCAAACTGCACCAGGCGGTGCTGGTACGTATCGACCAGGGCTTCGAACTCCCGGATCGACTGCGGCCAGCTCCGGCTGCGCTCCATCACCAAACCCACGGGTTGCAGCACGTTGATCCCACTCATCTCACTCGCCTGCCACTATAACGAATGAGGAGCGCCGAAAGATTTAGACTGAATGGTACGCTGATGCGCACACGGAGGAGAACATCATGAACGCCGGCTTCCGGCTCACCCGCGCGATGATCGCGGTGTGGCTGGCTTCGATTCTGGCGGGGGCGGCTCGCGGCACGGCGGCGGAAACCGTGGCCGAGCCTTTCGACCTGGGCGTGGTCTACGAGCGGACCCTTTACGTGAGCCCGAACGGAAGCGCCGCGGGCGACGGCTCGCCGGACGCGCCCTTCGATTCGATTCGTACGGCGGCAGGGAGGGCGGCCGCGGGCACGCGCATCCTGGTTCAGCCGGGAACGTATCGGGGGAGTATCAGTTTGAGCGGGCTTCGCGGCACGCCCGGCCGGCCCATTGCGATCGTCGCGGCGGGAGAGGTCGTGCTGGATGCCGCGGGCGCTTCGACGGTGCTCTCGGCGAGCGACCTCAGCCACGTCGTGATCGAGGGCTTCACGCTGCGCGGCGCCTCCGCGCACGGCATCAACATCGACGACGGCGGCTCTTACGAGACGCCGGCCGAGCACGTCATTCTCCGGGGTCTCACCATCCCAGGCACGGGTTCGGGCGGGAACAACGACTGCATCAAACTGTCGGGCGTCAACCGCTTCTTCGTCCTCGACAGCGACGTCGCCGGCTGCAACCGGGGCGAGATCATCGACATGGTCGGTTGTCACGACGGCCTCATCGCGGGCAACCACTTCCACGACACCGTCGCGTCCGGGGTCCAGACCAAGGGAGGAAGCGCCGACATACTGATCCACGGGAACGTCTTCGCCGACATCCCCGGCCGCGCCGTGAACGCCGGCGGGTCCACCGGCCTGGAGTTCTTCCGGCCGGCCGACGCGGCCTTCGAAGCCGCCCGCATCCGCGTCCTGGCGAACGTTTTCGTTCGCAACGGCGCAACCAGCGGCGCGACCATCGCCTACGTGGGGTGCGACGGGTGCGTCTTCGCCCAGAACACGGTGATCGAGCGGCGCACCTGGGTCGCGCGAATCTTGCAAGAAACCACCGGTTCGCGCTTTGTTCCCTCGCGCAACGGCCTCTTCGTGAACAACCTCATGGTGCTGAAAGAAGGAGATCTTCGGACTTTCGTCAACGTCGGGCCGGGCACGGCGCCGGAGACCTTCGAATTCGCTTCCAACCTCTGGTATGCGCTCGACCGGGGAGCGGGTTGGGGCGGGCCAGTCTATCCGAACGAGATCCCGCCCGAGACGGGATCCGTCATCCAGAGCGATCCGGGCTTGGTCGATCGAGCGGGCGGCGATTTCCGAATTCCTCACGGCAGTCCCGCCGAGGGCGCCGGGCGCGCGCCGGCCTTCGGTCCCGCCCCGGACTTCGAGGGCCGGTGCTGGGCCGATCCACCCTCCATCGGCGCGTTCGAGGCGGGACTGGCGCGCCTGGGATGGCGGCGGGCCCGGCCTCAGCCCCGGAACTGAACCGGGCGCGAGCGTCTCCCTGCCGGCGCCGTGCCCGCGGACTTAAAACGTGTACCGCAGCGCGAACTGAATGATGCGCGAGCTGGCGTCGTTGCGCGAGGCGCCCACGAAGTTGAACGGGTTGAACGTTCCCGTAATCTGGCCGAAGGCCTGGCTGGAGGTGGTTCTGCTCGGGAACGAGAAGTGCGGCGAGTTGGTGACGCCGTACATCTCGGCGCGAAACATCAGGCGATGGCCTTCGCGGACGACGAACGACTTGTAGACGCCGAAATCGACGTTCATAAGCCCCTGGCCGAAGAAAGTGTTGCGGCCGATGGAACCCTTGACTGCCCCGCCGGGGTCGAAGGGCCGTTGCGACGGGGGGATGAGGACGGTGGGGAAGAAGCCGCCGAGGGGCAACTGGCCCACCGCGATCTGCTTGCCGGTGGCGGGATCCGGGCGCGGGTTGTCGACCGAGCGGCCGAACAGAGACTGGTCGAGCAGGATGGGCCGGTCGTTGTTGGTGCCGTCGGCGTTGAGGTCGTTGCCGGCGGTTACGGTGAAGGGGTTGCCGGTGCCAAAGGTGGTGTTGCTGGTCACGGTCCACCCGGCCAGGGCCCGGTTCCTCAAGCCTTTGGACTTGGCGAACCAGGGCAGCGTCCAGCTCGCGTTCATGTTTAGCCGGTGCTTCTGGTAAAAGTCGCTCAGCCCGCGCAGGGATCGCGAGGAACCGTTCTCGGTGATGGGCGAGCCTTGCGTCACGTCCGAGCCGGTGTCCATGGTCTTGCCGAAGGTGTAGGCCACCTGCCAGTGCAGGCCGCGGCTGAAGCGCCGCTTTACGTCGGCCCGCAGGGCATTAAAGTAGCTCCAGGCGCCGTTGCGGATGAAGACGACGTTGGAGTAGCGCGCGTCGGGCCGGCGATCGTTGGTGCGCGGCTGGGCCGTGGAGATGTACCCCGGGGCGGGGTTGGTGCTGCCCAGATCCGGATCGATCTTGTCGTACAGCACTCCGCTCACCGGCGAGACGAAGGGGAAGCGGGCGCGGTTGGTGATTTCGTTCTGCAACAGTCCGATGCCGCGGGTGCGGTTGTAGCCCAGGCTGACCGAGGTCTTGCCCGGCAACTGGCGGTCCACCGTCAGGTGGTACTGCTGGACATTCGGCATGACGAGGCCGGGGTCGACCTGCGCGATGGAGATGCGGCCCGGGTTGAAGCCGGGCGTGTAGGTGAACCCGCCGGTCGGATCGGCGGTATTGAACGTCTGGGTAAAGGTGCGGTAGACGCCGTAGGGCGGCAGCGAGCGCAGGCTGGCGCCACCCTGCGAGAAGATGCTCTGAAAGATGCGGTTGTGGAACAGGCCGAAACCGCCGCGCAGCGACGAGCGGCCCGCACCGCCGGTGATTCTGGCCCACAGGCCGTTGCCCGCCGCCTTGGGCGACCAGGCAAAGCCGAAGCGCGGCTGGAAGCCCTTGGTGAAGTTCTGGTAGTCGTAGAAGATCTTGCCGTCGCGCTCGCTGGGTTTGAGCACCACTTCCCAGCGGAAGCCAAGGTTCACGGTAAAGCTGGGCGTGAGCTTGATGTCGTCCAGGAAATACTGGTTGAACTCGCCCAGGCGGTTGTACGTGGTGAAGTTGCCGTAGCCTTTGTCAAAGCTGGTGACGTAGCCGCGCAGGAAGTTCTCCCAGCCTTCGTAGCGCGTGGGCTGGCCGAGCACGCCGGTGGCGCCGAAGGTCCACCAGCCGCGCGAATAGTTGTCGGCCAAATCGTCCAGGCGCTGGCGCCGGATGTCGATGCCACCGCGCAGGATGTGGCGTCCGTGCACGTGGGAGAGGTTGTACACGTACTGGTAGTCGGTCTGGTAGCGGTGGATGGGAAACTGCCCGGCCGAGCCCATGGTGGTGACCGTGTAGGCGGTGGGGTTCGAGATGCGCACGATGGGCGTGTCGTTGCCCGAGGAGATGTCCACCAGGGTAGTGCGCAGCCCCAGGCCGAAACGGAACTCGCCCCAGGTCATGGCGCCGAACATGTGGGTGTGGGTCAGGCCCACGTTCTGCTGGCGGTTGTTCTGGAAAGCCGTCTCTCCCCAGATGAGCGGGTAAGGAGTGCGCTTCTGCCGGCTGTACTGATAGCGGACGGCCAGGGTGTCGCGCGGGCCGGGGTTGAAGTCGAGCTTGCCGGAATAGTCCTGGTCCGGGTAAGAGGCCTGCTTGGTCTGGGTGAAGCAATGGTCGCAGAGGTTGGGGTTGTTGGGCGCCACGCGCGGGACCTTGGCCAGAATGCGCTCCAGGAACTGCTTGTCGGCCTGGGCGTTGGGATGTTCTTCGGGCCGCAGGCACAGGCGGCAGTCTCCGATCTCGATCTTGTCGGCGGGCAGGAAGATCCAGCGCGTGTACGTGTTGTACTGGATCAGGCGGGTCTGCTCGAAGCTGTGAAAGAGGAACAGCTTGTTCCTGACGATCGGTCCGCCCGCGGTGTAGCCGAACTGGTTGCGGCGGTAGGGGGCGCGGGGCGAGATCTCCCGGCCGTTCTTGTCGCGGCCGCTGGCGTTGCCGAAAAAGGAGTTGGCGTTGAGCTTTTCGTTTTGCAGGAATTCGTACGCGTCGCCGTGGAAGGCGTTCGTGCCGGACTTGGTTTGCACCAGCACCACGGCCCCGCCGGCGCGGCCGAACTCGGCCGAGTAGGCGTTGGTGAGCACCTGGAATTCCTTAATGGAGCTGATATTGACGTTCTGGCGGTTGGAGCCTTCCGAAGAGTCGTCGTTGTTCACGCCGTCGATCTGGAAGGCCGCCGAGCGCGAGCCGGTACCGTTGAAGGAGACATAACTGCCCGAGGAGAGGGTGGGGTTGTTCACGCCCGAAAAGCCGCCGCTGGTCTGGAACCCGGGCAGCATCTCGACCAGCGAGAGGATGTTGCGCGAAGCCAGCGGCCGGTCCTCGATCACCTGGGCTTCGATGTTGGACTTGATCTCGCCGCGCGTGGTGTCCAGCACCGGCGCCTCGTCGGAGACCGTAATCTCGGTGGCCACCTGCGCGGGTGTCAACTGGAACTCGACCGAACGCGCGGAATTGAGGGCCACGGCCGCGGCGCGGCGCGTGGTGGCGAACCCCTGGCTGGCGGCGGTCACGGTGTAAGGCCCGACCGGCAGGAAGGTGAGCTGCCAGTATCCTTCGGCGTTGCTCTGGGTGGCGCGAGTCAGACCGGTGTCGCCGTTGCGGACGCCGACCCGGGCGCCGACGATCACCGCGCCGGAAGGGTCGGTGACCCGGCCTTCCAGCGTGCCGGTCACGGTCTGGCCGCACAGCAGAGCGGCGCAGACGCCGCCTAAAACAATGGCTTTCAGCATCTGGTTCATTTTCGATCTCAGTCTACCCGCCCCACCAGGCCGGCGGCAAACAGGCGCTTATCCATTCGGTTCAGGCGGCGCTCCAGGCCCGGCTTGAGCAGCGGAATGTGCGGGATGTCGCACAGGTGCTCGGGCCCCGCCCAGACGTCCTTATCCGACGTCATCCAGCTCATCCGGTCGAAGCGCGCGAGGTTCACCGGGCGGGAGTACTTGCGCAAGGTCTTTTCGCCCCGCAGGTTGTAGTAGTGCTCGAAGTAGGACAGCACCAGCTCGCGCAGCGTGCGGTACACCGGCGAGCGGAAACGCAGGCCGGCATAATTGGACTTGGCGATGGCGCCCCAGTGACCGTCCAGGCGGTAAACGGCCAGCACGTGGTCGTCGTCGTGAACGGCCTCCAGGTCGACCAGCAGGGGAGGGTGGCCGTGCACCCGCAGCGCCGCGGCCGCCAGCAGCGCGCCCTCCATGCAGTGTGCGATTCCGTGGCGCAGCACCAGGCGGGGCGAGTAGCAGGTGACCCCGCCCGGCTCTTTGTTGTAGCCGATCTGCTGGTCCAGGAATTTTTGGATTTGGAAGGGCGTGTCGAGTCGCCGCAAGGAGCGCAACTCGGCCCGCGTGAATTCGGCCGGCATGTTCTCTCCGACAGAGTATCCGATTCCTGCGACCCGGCGCTTGGGGCGTGCATCCAATCGGGAAGCCGTACACAACTGGGATAGGAAAACAGCACGCATGTGGAAGAAGGCTCTGGGTATTCTCGCGCTCACAGTTTTGACAGTGACCATCGGAGGATTGGCCTTCTTGTATTTTCGTAAACCGGCGATGGCGAAACCGTCGTCCAGTTCCGTGCCCATGACGGCGCAACGCATCGCGCGGGGCAAGTATCTCTTTGAGGTAGTCGCCGACTGCGACGGGTGCCACTCCGAGCGCGATTTTTCGCGCTTTGCCGGACCCCTGATCGCCGGCAGACGCGGCAAAGGGTTCGCCTTTCCGGCCGAACTTGGATTGCCCGGGAACGTGGTGGCGCCCAACCTGACCCCCGACCGCGAAACCGGACTGGGCGCCTGGACCGACGGAGATAAGATCCGCGCGATCCGCGATGGCGTGAGCCGGGACGGGCGGGCGCTATTCCCCGTGATGGGCTACCCGCGCTTCCGGCACATGAGCGATGAAGATGTCGAGGCCTTGGTTGCGTTCATGAATACCCTGGCCCCGGTCCGCAACCCGCTGCCCACAACGTCGCTGATGTTTCCCGTTTCGCTGCTGGTCAAGAGCGACCCACGACCGGCCGGCAACGTGGCCGCGCCCGACCGGTCCGACAAGCTCCGGTACGGCCAGTATCTGGCTAACCTGGCCGGCTGCCAAGAGTGCCACACTCGGGCCGAGCGCGGCCGGCCGGTGGGCCAGCCGTTCGCGGGGGGCGAGGAATTCCGCTTCAGCGAGAGCCTGATGGCCGTCAGCGCCAACATTTCCCCCGATCCGGAAACCGGTATTGGCCGCTGGAGCGAGCGGCGATTCCTGGACACCTTTTACCAGTACAAGCCCTACCTGGCCGAAGGCTCGCCCAAATCCGGCCCCGAACGGTTCACCGTGATGCCCTGGCTGGGCTTCGCGCAAATGGAACCGGAGGATCTCAAGGCCATCTACACCTACCTCATGACGCAGCCTCCGGTGAACAACAAGGTGGAGACGCGCCCGGGTTACGGGCGATAGCGCGCACAAGCTGAAGCATGTGCCACCTGGGGCAATTCTCAACATGCCCGTAGGCTTTTCCAACAGGAATTTGACTCCGCGCCTCAGAACAGGTTTAATAGACCTGATACTACCCACTCAGGAGGTTGCGCATGAACGCAAAGGTCTTAATCCGAGTTCTGATCGCGCTGGGCGTCATCGCCGGCGCATTCCTGCTTTCGAGCGCCGATGGCCCGGCGTTCACCGAGCAATCCAAGGCATACTACCTTAGCCCGGCCCAGGCGGATTTCATCCGTCCTGGGCTGGTCATTAAGATTACCAAGGCCGAGATCGGTGCCGACGGCACGCTCAAGGCTTGGTACAAAATCACCGATCCCAAAGGCATCCCGCTGGATCGGGACGGCATTTACACGCCCGGCGCGGTTTCGGTCAGCTTGATCGCGGCCCGCATTCCGAAAGGCGAACCGCAGTACCTGGCCTACACCACGCGCGTGCAGACCAGCCCCATCACCGGCGCCAGCGCCACGCAGGCCGGGACGGATAGCGGCGGCCGGCACGACAAGATCGCCGACGGCGAGTATCTGTACACCTTCGGGGTCAAGTTGCCCGCCGGTTTCGACCGCACCGTGACGCACTCGATCGGCGCTTACGGCTCGCGCGATCTGCGCGAATTCGACCTGGATCGCCAGTTCGACGACGACGTCTTCAGTTTCGTCCCGGACGGCTCGGCGGTGAAGACGGTACGCGACGTGATCCGCACGGCCACCTGCAACAAGTGCCACCACAGCATGGGTTTCCACGGCGGTTCGCGCAAGACCATGGAGTTGTGCGTCCTGTGCCACCAGCCGCAGACCTGGGATCCGGACACCGTCAACACGGTGGACCTGCCGGTCATGATCCACAAGATCCACATGGGCGCCAACCTGCCCAGCGTCAAGAAGGGCAAGAAGTACGTGATCATCGGAAACGCTCAGTCGGTGAACGACTATTCGAAGATCGTGTTCCCGGCCGATGCGCGCAACTGCCGGGCGTGCCATGAAACCGACAAGGGCGCCACGCAGGCGGCCAACGTCAACCGGGCCAACCGCGACGCCTGCGGCGCCTGCCACGACGACGTGAACTTCGCGACCGGCGAAGGCCACGTGGACCTGCCGCAAGTGACCGACAGCCAGTGCGCGGGCTGCCACGTCCCCAAGGGCGAACTGGAATTCGACGCCTCGATTCAGGGCGCGCACACTATTCCGAACCTCTCCGCCTCGCTGCCGGGTGTGGTGTTCCAGATTCTGGCGGTGGACGGCGCCGGCCCGGGCAAGATGCCGACGGTGACGTTCACGGTCAAAGACAAGGCGGGCAAACCCATCAAGATCGCCGACATGCCGCGGTTGAACTTGCGCCTGGCCGGTCCCGCGTCCGACTACACCAGTTTCCTGGTGGCGGAGGACGTGCGCAAAGCCGAGGGCGCCACCGACGGGCGCTACTATTGGACCTTCCAGACCCCGCTGCCGGCCGACGCCAGCGGCACCTTCGTGGTGACCATGGACGGCCGCCAGACGATGAAGCTCCTGGAAGGCACCAAGAAAGAAGTGACCGCCACCGATGCCGGAGAGAACAAGTTCTTCTATTTCTCGGTGGACGGCTCGAAGGTGGCCCCGCGCCGCGCGACGGTCGCCCCGGCCAAGTGCAACGCCTGCCATACGGCTCTTCCGCTGGTGATCCACGGCGGTTCTTACAGCACCACCGAGATGTGCGTGGTGTGCCACTACCCGGCGCGCGTTTCCGGCACCGGGGCGGCGGCCGAATCGGTCGATTTCCGGACCATGATCCACAAGATCCATCGGGGAGCGGGCCTGACCCGGGGCTATAAGATCGGCGCCAACTACGACTTCTCGAACGTCGGCTATCCGGGTATCCTGAAGAACTGCACCGCCTGCCACGTCAACAACGGCGAGCAGTTGCCGGTGAAGGGCGTGCTGCCGGCGTCCAATCCCAAGGGGCCGGTGAATCCGCTGCCGCCCACCGCCGCAGCTTGCCTGGCTTGTCATGACACGGTGGCGGCCGCCTCGCACGCCCTGGCCAACACCACCAAGCAGGGCGAAAGCTGCGTCACCTGTCACGGACCCAGCGCCGACTTCTCGGTGAACAAGGTCCACGCCTGGTAGTTCGCTTTTTCGCGAAGACCGCTTCCTGACGGTCGCGGCTCGGTACCCGGTGCCGAGCCGCGGCCGGTTTGCGTGCGGTGCGCGCTTCGCGATATCCTTACCGCTTCAACTCATTCTTTGGTGAACGAGGCTCGGCTTGACACTCGCGTTCGTTGACTACCTGATTCTGGCCATCTATTTCGGCTTCGTACTGGGCATCGGCTGGGTGCTCAAGCGGAGCGTGTCGACCAGCGAGGACTTCCTCACTTCCGGCCGCAGCGTGCCAGTCTGGATCACCAGCCTGGCGTTCGTGGCCGCCAACCTGGGGGCGCTGGAGCTGATCGGCATGTGCGCCTCGGGGGCCAAGTACGGCATCATGACGTCTCACTTTTACTGGGTGGGCGCCATTCCGGCCATGGTCTTCATGGGCGTGTTCATGATGCCGTTCTATTACGGCAGCCGCGCACGCTCGGTGCCCGAATACCTTAAACTGCGCTTCGACGAAAAGACCCGCGGCTTCAACGCTTTCAGCTTCGCCATCATGACCATCTTCGCCAGCGGCATCTCGATGTACGCCCTGGGGCTGGTGTTCCAACTGGTGCTGGGCTGGAGCTTCACGGCCAGCGTGCTGCTGTCGGCGGCGATCGTGCTGGCCTATACCTTCCTGGGCGGGCTGACCAGCGCCATCTACAACGAGGTGCTGCAATTCTTCCTGATCGTGGTGGGTTTCGCGCCGCTGGCGATTCTGTCGATTTCCAAGGCCGGCGGCTGGAGCGGCCTCAAGCAGCGGCTGGCGCCGGTCATGACCAGTTCGTGGCGGTACATGGGCCACGCCTCCGAGAACCCCATGGGCGTGGACCTGTTCGGCATGGTCTTCGGGCTGGGCTTCGTGCTCTCGTTCGGCTACTGGTGCACGAACTTCCTGGTGGTGCAGCGCGCCATGGCGGCCGATTCGATGAACGCCGCGCGGCGGACGCCGCTCATCGCCGCGGTGCCGAAGATGCTGTTTCCGTTCCTGGTGATCCTGCCGGGC
>JACQZT010000055.1 GCA_016213755.1 Acidobacteriota bacterium
GCGAGGATTCGGGTGGCGTCATGCTGCCAGATCATGTCGAACTTGCCGTTGGCGTCCATGTCCGCCAGGGCGGCGACGGACCACTCCTCCATGGCGCCGGTGCTCATCCAGGACCTGGACAAGAACTGGGTGCCGTCCGCTCCGCCCATGAACCAAACCAGGACCTGGTGATCGGAGTCGGCCTGCCAAGCCAGGTCGGCGTGCCCGTTGCCGTCCATGTCCACCGCCGTTCGGACGGCCCATCCCGGCATCTCCTGCCCCTGGACGTCGGCCGACGACAGGATCGTGTCGCCGCGCGCGCCGCCCATCAGCCAGTAGCGCAGGCGGCGCGAACCGGTATTTTGCCAGATCATGTCCGGCTTGCCGTTCTTGTCCATGTCGGCGATACCGGCCAGTTTCCAGCCGGTCATGTCCGGGGTCGCCAGATCGGACTTGGACAAGACCTCCGTGCCGTTGGCTCCCCCCAGGTACCAGACCGTCAGCTTGCGGCTGGTCTCGTTTTCCCAGACCAGGTCCGGATGGCCGTTGCCGTCCATGTCTCCGGCCACCGTTTTCGGATAGGCCGGCGGGGCGCCGCTGTCCATGATTTTCGACAAGAACGCGTTATAAGAGGCCTTGGCCATGGTTTGCACCGGCGCTCCCTTGGCCGGGAAGCTGGTGGAAGAAGTCTGTCCGGTCACCCACACGGCGCCGGAAGATCCCAGGGCCAGGGAAAGGACCCGGTCGTCCCCGGCGCCGCCCAGGAATCCGGAGGATTCCAGCGCGGTCCCCTGACTTCCAAGAGCGAACACGAATCCGTCCGTCGCCCCGCCAAACCCGCTCTGCCAGCCGTTCAGCGAGGGGAAGTTGCTGGATTGGGTGTAACCGCCGGTCCACGCCCGGCCGCTGGCATCCACCGCGATGGTCATGCCCGTGTCGCTGCCCGTTCCGCCCGCCAGTGCGGAATACAGAATCGAACTCCCGGAAGACGCCAGTTTGGTCACGAAAACGTCGTAGCCGCCGCGCGAGGCCGGCTTGTAGGCGCCGGAGGAAACCGGAAAGTCGCCCGACGAAGTCGCGCCGGTCACGTACAGCGACCCGTCCGAGCCTCGGGCCAGCCCCTGCGCCTGGTCGAAACTCGCTCCGCCCAGGTAAGTCACGAAATTCCAGGCCGTGCCGCTGGCGTTGAGGCACGCCACCAGGGCGTCTCCTCCTCCGCCCGGGCTGGATTGCACCGCGTTCCGGACGGCCAAGTTGCGCGAAGCGGTGTACCCCGCCAGACAGGCCCCTCCCAGGCCGTCGGCGGCCACCGCGGCCGCCAGGTCGGTATCCGATCCGCCGAGAAGGGTGGAGGAGAGCAGGGTCTTGCCGTCCGCGCTGGTTTTCAGCAGAAAGGCGTCGTAACCGCCTCCGGCATAGACGCTCTGGGGCGCTCCGGC
This sequence comes from Acidobacteriota bacterium, assembly GCA_016213755.1. Taxonomy (GTDB): domain Bacteria; phylum Acidobacteriota; class Terriglobia; order Bryobacterales; family Bryobacteraceae; genus JACQZT01. The sequence goes on from JACQZT010000055.1 coordinate 1,419, forward strand.
CGTGGTGGGGAATTTCACCGAGTTGGTGTATCCGGATACGAACACGCTTCCGTCGGAGCTAAGCGCGACTCCGGTGGCGTAGTCCGCTCCGCTCGCGCCCAGGTAGGTGGAAAACACCAGCTTCCCGCTCGAGTCCAGGCGCGCCAGGAATCCGTCGCCGCCGCCGGCCGGGGATGTGCGCAGGGCGCCCTGGGTGGCGGGAAAACCATCGCCGCCGGCCACTCCGGCCACGTAAGCCTGGCCTTGCGCGTCCACCGCGACGGCCTTGCCGGCGTCGTTCCCGCTGCCCGAGACTATGGTCGTGTACAGGACCGCGCTGCCGGCGGAGTTGATTTTGGTCACGAATGCGTCGCGGTTGCGCCGTGTGCCGGCCTTGCCGCCGGCGGGAACGGGGAAGTCCGAAGACGCGGTCTCGCCCGTGATGTAGACGTTGCCGCTCGCGTCCACCGCTATGCCGTTGGCGGCATCGAACCCCGACCCGCCGAAGTAGGACGAGTAGTCCAGGACCGGGTCGATCACCAGGGGCCGGCGGGGATCGTGGCCCGAAACCGCAAAGCGCACCTCCTCGCCGGTCACGCGATAGCGGGCCCGCACGGCGGCGCCGGCCCCGTCCGGCCCGGGCTGGTACGCGACCGGCGGCCGGAACCGCAGAACCCCGGCGGCGCCGCGCAACAGCAGGGCCCCCTCGCGATCCACGCGCGCCTGCTTGACGCCGTGAAAGCGCAGGGCGATCTGGCCGAGGTCCCCGCCGGGCGAGAGTTCGAAGGCCAGCTCCATGGCGCCGGCCTGCCCGCGGCAGACCAGGTCGATGCCGGGGTAGATGGCCGCATAGCGCACCTGCGCGTAGTGAGGGATCTCCAGACCGCGCAGAAACGGAGCCGACCCCTGGTAATAGTGGGTCCAGGAAGGCACTCTCATCTCCGGCGCGGGCGCGGCGTCGGGGCGGCCGCCCGGGATCGTCATGCGGACCGGCGGGCGTGCGCCTCCCGAGGGTAGCCGATAGTCCACCTTCCCCCCCGCGCTCAAGTGCGCCGCGTAGTTCGCCGCCCGGGCCACAAACAGCGTCCCCTCGCGGCTCTGCCCGAGGTTGGGTTCGAAAACCAGCAGCGGCCGCGGCGAGCCCGGTTCGGCGCCTGCGGCGGAGAGGCAGGAATAGAGGAAAAGGGAGAGCCCGAATCTTGCGCGTGTGCACATGGCTTTCTAAGGAAGTGAGCGCAACGGGCCGAATTTCTCTTCTTTTCAGAAGGCTGTACCGGAAAAGGGCGCCAGGCGTCCAACGCGCCTGGCCGGACGGAGGGGGAGCGTTTCAAAGCGGGCTCGCGCGCCGAAACGACATCGCCTGTCGCGCCCGCGCCGGCGAAGGTCTGAAACACGACGAGCCTGGCGTGCGTCTACTCCAGCGAGGGAAGAGGGCCGGCCGCCGCGCTACTCCGGAGGGCGGCCGGCTATGAGCGCGAGCCGGCCGCGGCCGCTCGCTCCAAACGGAATTTGTCCTTGTTGGTCTGGAGCCAGGCCTCGAAGGTGCGCATGCCTGGAAAGAGGCGGCGGCTCAGAGCCAGGTCCGCCGCGCGGTTGGGGATGTGCAGCCGGTTGAACTCGAACATGTTGGCCAGGTCCTCCGCGCCCGGGAAGCCGAACGAGGCGAACACTTCCCTGGGAATGCGGTTGTAAACCACCTTTTGTCCCAACGCCCGGGACAGCATGCCGGCGTAAGCCGCGGGGGGCTGGTCGTCGCCCACCACGCCTATCACGTTGTCCCGGAACTCGCCGGGGCGGTCGAAGATGGCGGCTACGACTCCTCCCACATCTTCCACCCCCACCGCGGCCAGCGGCGTGTCGCCCTGCGGAAAGCCGAAGGCGAAGGTCCCGTCGCCCTGGTCCTTGGGCGGGAAGAAAGTGAGGAAGTTCTCGTAGTAAAACGCCACGTGCACGAACGTCGAGCCGGGCTTCACACGCCGCGCGTACTCCTCCAGCCTGGCTTTCAGGTCGAAGTGCGGAACCGCCAGCGCGCCCTGGCTGATCTCGCGGGCGTGGGGAAGGCTGCTGAAAACGAAGTGTTCGACCGGCGAGGCAGCCACGGCGTCGATCAGGTTCTTGCCGTGCTGGAACTCCCGGTCGAAGTGCTCCCAGAAATTAGTGACGCCGAAGACGCCGTGGCATCCGTTGATAGCCGTCCGCAGGCTGGCTGCGTCTTCGAGATTTCCCTGCGCCAGTTGCGCTCCGGCGGCCCGCAGCGCTTGCGCCCGATCGGAGTTCGGGTTGCGGGTCAGGGCCCGGACGTCGAACTTCCCGCTTTTGAGCAGGTGCCGCGCAACACCGCCTCCTTGCGCCCCGGTTGCGCCGCTCACCAGAATTGTCCTCTTGTTCGCCAAAATGCACCTCCTGTTCCTCATTGGATGGCGCACCGCGCCACGGCGCTGCACTTTTGTGGAAGCGTGGAGGGCGGCGGCAGGGCCGGCTGGCTTAGGATAGTAGTTTGCCTCTTGGTCCCATCCCGATGAACCAGAAAACCGTGAGCTGGCCGCAGGTGTACCTTGGCGTGGCGCTCACCACGCTGGCCACTCTGATTCTCGAGCTCTCCCTGACCCGGATCTTTTCGGTGGTCTTTTACTACCATTTCGCCTTCCTGGCCATCTCGATCGCGTTGTTCGGTCTGGGTGCGGGCGGCGTGTTCTCCTATGTCGTGGCCGGCTGGCGCGGCAACCTGTTTGCAAAGCTGGGAGCACTGGCGGCCGTCAACGGCGTGCTGGTGACGCTGTCGCTGGTCTTCATTCTCAGCCGCCGGGCAGACCCCACCGGCTGGACCCTGGCCACGGTCTACTTCGCCAGCGCGCTGCCGTTCTTTCTGGCGGGCGCGGTGATCTCGCTGGCTATTTCGGAGACCATCCAGCGCGTCGAGCGAGTCTATTTCTACGATCTGCTGGGCGCCGCCGCGGGCTGTCTGCTGCTGATTCCGTTCCTCAACGTGTTCGGCGGGCCCAACACGGTGATCATCGCGGGCGCGCTCTATGCGGTTTCCTCGGCCATCTGGTTCAACCAGGCGGGCAGCTCGGCGGGACGCGTGGCGGGAGTGGCCGCGGCGCTGGCGCTGGTGGGCCTGGTGATGTTCAACTTCAAACAGGGCTTCATCGACCTGAAGTACGCCAAGGGCCAGAAGCTGGAGGGCGAACGCTTCGTCAAGTGGAACAGCTTCTCGCGCATCGCCCTGGCCCCGGAGAAGGACAGCGGGACGCTGCTGATCGTGATCGACGCCGACGCCTCCACCGGCGTGGCCAATTTCGACTTCGAGCATTTGACCGGCCAGGAGCGCAAGGGGCTGCTTTACCAGGGCCCCGGTTTCCCGTACGTGATCCGTCCCGGCGCCAAGACGCTGGTGATCGGACCGGGCGGGGGATGGGACGTCGCACGCGTGCTGGCTTCCGGCGCGCGCGACATCACCGGAGTCGAGATCAATCCCATCATTGCCAACACAATTATGCGCGAGCGCTTTCCCGAGCTGAGCCGCCGCATCTACTTCCGGCCCGAGTTCCGCCTGGTGGTGGAGGACGGGCGCAGTTTCGTCCGCCGCACGGGCGAAAAATACGAGGTGTTGCAGGCGACTCTGGTGGATACGTGGGCTTCCACCGCCGCCGGCGCATTCGCACTCTCGGAGAACAACCTCTATACCGTCGAAGCCTTCGAAGACTACCTGCGCTGCCTCACCGGCGACGGGATTCTGGCCTTCACCCGCTGGGGCTTCGACCCGCCGCGCGAGTCGCTGCGGCTGATCTCGCTGGGAATGGCCGCGCTGGAGCGGCTGGGCGAAACCGAGCCCTGGCGCCACTTCAGCGTGGTGCGCGAGAACGCCGAGAAGATCGCCGGCTGGGGCGCCACCGACACCGTGATCGTCTCGCGCAAGCCGCTGTCGAACGAATCCATCTCCCGGGCGCGCGCGGGCATGTTCGTGGCCCGCATGCAGCCGGTCTACTATCCGGGCGACCGCGGCGGCAACCCGTTCGCCGAGCTTCTGCGCGCGCGCGATCCGAAGGCCTACCAGCGCGGCTACCAGTTCGACATCTCGCCGGTGAACGACAACCGTCCGTTTTTCTTCTATTCGGTGCAACCGCGAGACCTGTGGGAGTTTGTGACCAGCGCCTCCCGGGCCAGCGCCGATTACAAAGTGAACCGCGCGGTTCCGATGCTGTTCACCCTGCTGGCGGTGAGCCTGGGGGCGACCCTCATCGTGCTGGCGCTGCCGCCGCTGCTGCTGGGGAGTCGGCTGCCGCGCGAGCCGGGCGTGCCGCTGTTTCTGCTCTACTTCGTGGCCATCGGCGCGGGCTACATTTTGATCCAGGTGGCGCTCATCCAGAAGTTCGTGCTGCTGCTGGGCCATCCCACGTACGCGCTCACGGTGATTGTCTTCTCGATGCTGGTGTCCAGCGGCCTGGGCTCCTACTTCAGCCGCCGTATTCTGGCCGGATCGGAAGCGCGCTTGCGGAGCGTGCTGGCGGGTGTGGCGGCGCTGGTGGCCCTGCTGGCGTTCGCCGCGGGACCGGTCTCCAGCGCCGGCGCCGGCTGGCCGCTGGGCTTGAAATTCCTGGTGGTGGTCCTGCTGATTTTCCCGCCCGGCTTCCTGATGGGCATGCCTTTCCCCACCGGGCTGGCACGCCTGGAAGCCTGGCACAAACCCTCGGTGCGCTGGGCCTGGTCGCTGAACGCCGCTTCCAGCGTGCTCGGTTCGGGATCGGCCATCTTCCTGGCGCTGTACCTTGGCCTGCGCGGCACGCTGCTCATCGGCGGCGCGCTGTACCTGGCGGCGCTGGCGCTGGTTTACGTCACGCGGCGGAACGGGGCCGGCGGTACAATCATGAACGCCACATGACCAAGGAACTTCTTGCGGCGCGGCGCCGGCAATGGGCCGAGTTTAACCGGTGGGAGCGGAGTCTGCTTCCGCTCCATCGCTCCCCGTCGGCGTGCGTCGCCGGCGTTGGCGCCCTGTATCACTGGTTTCCTTCCCGAACCGTATCGATTGACCCCGATCCGGAGAAGCTGGGCATTCAGTCCATGCGCTCCGCACTGGCCAGACTTTCGGCGCCGGGTTCACAAGAAACCTGGGGCAGTCTGTTATGAGATGATCCTCGGCGGGGCAGGCGTCCACGCCTGCCGGCAGGCCGGAGGCCGGCCCCACTGTCTCCGGTTTAGCTTGATGGCGAACGGCTCTATTTCTTCTGTTTTTTCTTCCCGCCACCCTGGCCCGCGCCGCGGACCAGTTTGTCCATCTCCTCGGGCGGCCGCGGCTCGGGGATGCGGCCCTGGTCGTTGACCGCTTCGATCCACCCGTTCACCTTCTCCCGCATGGCGCGCAGGATGTGCGCGTGCTCGGAGGAGGAGGCCAGGTTGTTCACCTCGTGCGGGTCTGCCAGCACGTCGTACAATTCCTCGCCGGGCTTGCGGGCGGCCATGAAGACCAGCTCGGACCCTTGCAGCTTGCCCTGCGCGTGCAGGTCCATCATCACCGAGTAGGCCGGGTAGGAGGCCTTGATGTAGTCGTTGTGCTGGGTGTAGGGTTTCTCCGGCATGAAGTTGCGGATGTAGTTGTAGTTGCGCGTGCGGACCGCGCGGAGGCGGTCGAGCGTCATGTCGCAGCGGTCGCGCTGGGTGAAAATATAGTCGCGCTCCTTGGCCTCGGGGCCGAACATGGGCTGCCCGTGCATGTTGCGCGGGATTTCTACGCCGGCGGCCGCGATGGAGGCGGCCATCACGTCGAGCAGGGTCACGGGATCCTCGCGGATCGAGCCCGGCGAGACGGGGCCGCCCGGCCAGCGCACCACCAGCGGCACGTGGACGCCGGCGTCGTAGCACCACTGCTTGCCGCGCAGCAGACAGCGGCCGTTGTCTCCGAAGAAGAACACGACGGTGTTATCGGCCAGGCCGTCCGCCTCCAGTTTCTTCAGCACCAGGCCCACCTGGTGGTCCAGCAGGTTGACACAGTCCAGGTAGTTGGCGAACTCGTCGCGGATCACCGGGTGGTCGGCGTAGTAGGGCGGCAGGTCGACCTTCCTCGGGTCGATCAGGCGCTTCTGTTTGCGCGCCGCCGGAAAGGCGGGGCCTTTGTGCGTCGCCTGGAAGTTGAAATGGGCGAAGAAGGGCTGGCCCGATTTGCGCTGGCTCCATTGGTCGCCGTCGAACGGCTTGCCATCCACGGCGAAGTTGAAATCGGTCTTGCCTTGGCCACCCAGCTCGGGCAGGAAGTCCCGGCCGATGTTGCAGGTGAAGTAACCCTTGTCGCGGAAATAATCGGTCACCAGGCGCACGCCCTTGGGCAGATGAAATCCGTCGCCGCGGTGGCTGCGGTGATGGTGCGCGCCGGTGGCGATGGAATACATGCCGGTCATGAAACTCGAACGGCTCGACGAGCAGACCGGCGCGGGCGAGAAGGCGCGCGTGAAGCGGATCCCCTGGGCCGCCAGGCGGTCCACGTTCGGCGTACGCACCAGCGGATAGCCGTAGCAGCCCCACTGCGGGCCGTTATCCTCCGCGGTGAGCCAGAGAACGTTGGGGAGCTTCTTGCCCTGCGCGACGGCGCGAGGCCCGGGAAGAAACGCGGCCGTGGCGGCCGCAGTGAGGAGTTCTCTGCGGTTCATCGCTACCACTTTACAACATGACCCTACCTCTGGGCGCCGAGCGACAGACGGATGCGCCCGGCGGCGGCCTTGGCTTCGCGCGCGATCGCGCTGTCGGCGGCTGCCTCGTCGGCGAGCTTCAGCGACTCCCGGGTGGCGTAGTTGGAGAGCGACGACAGGATGGCTCGCTTCTCTTCAGGCTGGCTCGCCAGGCGCATGGCCTGGGCCAGCAGGTCCACGGTTTCGCTCACCGAGCGTTCCGAGGGCGCGGCGATCAGCCTCACAAAGCCGCGTAGCGCGAGAATGCGCTGCGCGGGATTCGAGCCGGTTCTGGCAACCTCGAGCAAGTCCGGCAGCGGCGCGGGTGTGAGCCACTCGGAGAGCGCCAGAATCGCCGCGCGGGAAATCTCGGGCCGGCTGTCTTTCAGGCTGCCGCGCAGCACCGGAAGGGCTTCGCCGGCCGAGACCTGCCCCATCACCTCCAGCAGCGCGGCGCGGACCGGAATCCGCTCCGCCGACTGGCAGGCGGCAATCGTCTCGGCGATGCCAGTCCCGCCGGAGCGCCTCAGCGCCGCAGCC
>JACQZT010000399.1 GCA_016213755.1 Acidobacteriota bacterium
CGCATGTTCCCGCGCTATCCGGACATCTACTACTACACCAACGGCGCCGGGCACCAGTATCATTCGCTGACCGCCGAAATGGAACGCCACTTCCGGAAGGGCGTCTCGTACCAGTTCTCCTACGTGCTGGCGCGGGACATTGGAGACCTGGAGCGCGGCGAGAATCCGGAAGACGCCTACAACCGGGCGCGCGAGCGCAGCGTGTGGCTCGACATTCCCACCCACCGGGTGACGGGAAATTTCATCTGCGAGCTGCCCTTCGGCAAAGGGAAGCGGTTTTTGAGCGGCGCCAACCGGGTGGCCGCGGCCATCGCCGGCGGTTGGGAGCTGAGCGGAGTCTACAGCCTCTACTCGGGACAGTTCCTGACCCCCACATGGTCGGGCCCGGACCCCACCGGCACACGCTACACCACCAGCCGGACCGCGCCCAACGTCACGCTGCGGCCGGATCACCTGCGCGACGCCAATCTGCCGGGTGGCCAGCGCTCGGTGAACCGCTGGTTCGATCCGGGCGCTTTCGCCGCGCCGGCCGCGGGGCGCTTCGGCACCTCGGCCAAGGGAGTGGTCAAAGGCCCGGGATCGAGTGTCTTCAACACCGGAATCGCCAAGAACTTCTCCTTCGGCGAGCGGGCGCGCCTGCGCTGGGAGGTAACGGCCACCAACGCTTTCAACCATCCGAACTGGTCGAACCCGGCGATGAGCATTACCTCGCTGGCCCAGGTGGGAGTCATCAGCGGTACCGGTGAACCCTCTCAGTTGGACGCCTCCGGCGCGCGCAGTCTTCGGACCAGTTTCCGCATCGAGTGGTAACGGCATGCGCGGCGCGGCAGCGGTGGCGGCGGCCCTGGCCCTGGCGGCCCTGGGCGGATGCGGCGGCCGCCCGGATGTTTCCCAAGGCGTCGAAGCGACCTGGGGGCTGGACCGGCTGGAGCGCATCGCAGCCGACCCCCAGAACTTGACCATCCCGGTGCTTCAATGCAGCCTGGATGGGTTCGCCGAGGATGTTTCCGAATACCGCGCCCCGGCCGTGCGGCGCCGCGCGCCGCGGGGGCGCATCGTGGCCACCGTGCCGGCCGCGGGCACGTATTATCCCGCGTTTATCTTCTACGACAGCGCGGCCGACGAGCGCATCGGCATCTTCATCGACGGCGCCGAGCGCGGCACGGCGGTGGCCAACGCCAACGACAACCGGCAGTACCTGTTCTTCCTTTCCAGCCCGCGGGAGTTCAAAGGCGGCGAGAAGATCGAACTGCGGGCGCTCACCGACACCGGCCTGTATCGCACCGAGAACCTGTTCCTGCTGAAGCGGAAGCCGGAGGCCCGGGCGCACAGCTACGCCTTCAGCGACATCCGCGTGCGGCCGCTGGAGAAGGGTGAAGGCGCCTCGGTCACCTGGATCACCAACTGGCCGGCCGCCTGCACACTCGAGTGGCGCGGATCGGCAGGCGGAACGCTGACCGAAGAATCGGCGGTCAATAACCACCGGGTGGCGCTCACCGGTCTCCGTCCGGGCCTGCGCTACGGACTCCGCCTCACCGCCAAGTCCCGGGAGGGGAGCACAGTAGCCAGCAACTGGCAGGATTTTGAGACCACGCCTCCGGCGCCGCCGGCCGGCCGCGGGCACGGCAGTTTCCCGCTCACGACGATGGAGACCGGCGCCGGTTTCCCCGCGACGGTGGGCGTCCCGTTCCCCAAAGGTGTCCTGGCGAGCGACGAGCGTTTGCGCCTGCTGGCGCCCGGCGCGGGCGAAGCGCCGCTGCAAACCCGGACGCTGGCGCGCTGGGAGGACGGCAGCGTGAAGTGGGCGCTGCTGGACTGGCAGGCCCCGGGCTTCGGCGTTCAGTCCATCGAATACGGCCCCGAGGTATCGCGCGCGCGCCGGGACTCCCCGCTCAGAGTGGCCGAGACTTCCGAATCCGTCCGTGTCGAAACCGGGCCGCTCAGGTTCACGGTGGACAAGACGCGGTTTGGGTTCCTGAGTTCGGTAGAGATCGATGGCGTTCCGATCGTCTCTCCCGAGCGGCCGGGCGCGTTCTACCTGACCGGGCCCGATGGCGCGTCCTACTCGACGCTCGGCCGGCCGGACGAAGTGGTGGCCGAGGAGCGGGGGCCGCTGCGCGCCGTGATTCGCGTGAGCGGGCAGCATTTGCGGTCCGCCGACCGGCGCAAACTCTTCGCCTATACGTTGCGCATCCACGCCTATGCCGGACGCTCGTTCCTGCGCATCCAGCACACCGTCGGCAACAACGCGACCGATAGCGAGTTCACAACCGTGAAGAGCCTGAAGCTGCGGCTGCCCCTGGACGCCGCCGGCGGTCCGCTGCGCTGGGCTGTGGCCGAGGGCGCGGGCGCTCTGACCGACCGCACCCGGGTGCAATTGAAGCAGCATACCGGCGATCGGTACACCCTCGCGGGCGGCACCCAGCCGGCCGCCGGCAAACGCGCGGCCGGGTGGGCCGAGTGGAGCGACGGCAAGCGCACGGTGACGCTGGCGTTGCGCGATTTCTGGCAGAACTACCCCAAGGACCTGGCCGTCAGCGCCGACGGCTTCGAACTGGGCCTGTGCCCGGACCTGGCGCCGGACGAATACGCCTTCGCCAAAGGCGCGCTCGACGAGCATCGGCTGTTCTACTACCTGCAAGGCGGCGCCTACAAGCTGCACCAGGGCATGAGCAAGACGCACGACCTGTGGCTGGATTTCGCCGCCGGCGCGCAGCCATCGCCGGTGCGCGCGCGCCGCGCTCCGCTGGTGGCGGTGGCGCCTCCCGAGTGGGTCGCGGCCAGCGGCGTTTTCGGCGCACTGGCGGTTCCGAAACCCGAGGGGCTCGTGGCGCGCTACGATGCCGCTTTCGACCGCGGCTACGCGGAGTTCCTCGCCAACCGCGAGCGCAACCGCGAATACGGCATGCTGAACTTCGGCGACTGGTGGGGCGAGCGCGTCATCAACTGGGGCAACAGCGAATACGATACCCAGCATTCCTTCCTGCTCGAATTCCTGCGCACCGGCCATGCGCGCTACTTCCGCGCGGGCGAAGAGGCGGAATGGCACAACCGCGACGTGGACGCGGTCCACTACAGCTCCGACCCGGCTCTGCTGGGCGGAGTTTATGCCCACGCCATCGGCCACAGCGGAGACTACTATCGCGAACGCCCGCCCGGCTTCAAGGAGGGCAGCCCGCGCAGCCACATGGCCGCCGACCACACCTTCGTCGAGGGGCATCTGGACTACTGGTTCCTGACCGGCGACCGGCGTTCGTTCGAGACCGCCCAGGCCATCGTGGACCGCTACGACAGCCTCTTCACGCGCAATTACGACTTCAATAACTGCCGGCAGCCGGGCTGGCACCTTATCATGTCCCTGGCCATGTACCAGGCCACCAACGATCCCTTCTACCTCAACGGGGCCAAGCTCATCGTGGAGCGCGTGCTGGAACGGCAGACCGCCGACGGCGGCTGGAAGCGGCAGCTCGTCCCCGGCCACTGCTTCTGCACGCCGCGCCACCAGGGCAACGCGGGCTTCATGGTCGGCGTGCTGCTGACGGGACTCAAGCGCTATTACCAGGCCACCGGCGACGAGCGTGTGGCCGGCTCCATCGTGAAGGGCGCGCATTTTCTCATCGACTCGATGTGGGCCCCGGAGGTGAAGGGATTCCATTACACCTCCTGTCCAAAATCGAACGCCGGACCGAGCTATAACTTCCGGCTCTTCGACGGCATCGTGTTCGCCCATCAGCGCACCCACGACCCCAAGCTGCGCGAAGTGCTGCTGGCCGGCACCGACCCGGCGGTAGCGAGCATGGGCGGTTTCGGCAAGGGCTTCACGCAGCAGACCCGCGTGACGCCGCATTTCATCGACTACCTGGTGGCGCTCAAGGCGGCCGGCGTTCAGGAGAAGTCCAAGGCCAACTGATCGCCTTGGGTGGGCGGGCGGCGGATTTCGCCCGTCTCATCCTGGAGCCAGGAGAGTTCCCACGAGCACTCCTTGACCACCTCCGCGTCCTGCCGCTGGAGGGCGGCCGCGCGCAACCTCTCGTATACCGGCGCTGCCTCCCGGAACCGGCCGTGTTCCCGCAGCATCGTAAAGGCGTGTCTCGCCAGCCGGGTAGCGAGGCCCCAATCTTCCCGCAGCGTCCGCGGGTACGCCAGGTCGAATTCGGAGATCCACTGGCTGCAGCGCGCCGCAAAGCTCCCGATCAGTTCTTCCGCGTGCCGGCGGCGAAACACGTCGAGGTCGTTGTCGGGCAAAGGGGGACGCATCCGGAACCGCGCGCCGGCGGCATCCAGGGGATCGGCCAGCCGCCGTTCGACCAGCCGCGCGCAGGCCGTGCGCGCTTCTCGCACTTCGATTTCCGCGATGCAGGCGGCCAGTTCCAGCGGAACGCTGTTCGGCCGGCAGACCGACATGGAGCGCCAGAGTCGCAGTTCGGCGGGATCGGCGGGCGCCTGGCCGGGCCCGGAGCCGGGCGCGCTCTCGATCTCCAGCACGACGGCATGTTCAGGCAGTTGGAGGTCGCGGGAGTGGCTGGTGATCAATAGCGAGCTGCGATCGTCCGGCGAGGCCGTCACGGGCAATTCGCCGGTGACGCCGTCCAGCACCAGCAGAAGCCGGCGCGAGCCGAACCCACGCAGGCAGGAGGCCATCTCGCCCAGAACCGAGGCGGCCGGGCGGCCGGCACAGTCGATCCAACAGACGTCCCGAAAATGCTCAGCAGCCGAGCGGGCGAATTCCTGCGCCAGGCAGGTCTTGCCGCTGGCGGGCGCGGGATTGCTCAGTACGACCGTGCCGGAACCGTCGACCAGGTGTCTCCAAAGCTGCTGCAATTCGGTTTGCCGCCCGCGGAACCAGGGCAGGCGGGCGGGTTCGAACGTTGGCGGCTCGTCCGCTGGTTGGAGGCTGAGAATCCATCGTTCGATAGTCCGCAGCGTCTCGGCCGGGTTGTCGCTCCAGCGGAAAAACGGCCTCTGCTCGAGCAGTTTTGGATAGGCGCAGACTCGGACCAGGATCGTGCCCAGCGGCGGGAGCGCGTTCCGTTCGACGTGCCGCAGCACGGATTCCCAAGCCTCCCGGCTCGGTCGCGCGGGAACCGCGTCGGCGGACAGCAGCAGCAGAATCGCGCCGCAATCCGAGCCGCCCTCCCAGGCGTTGGGAATGGAATCGCACTCTTCCAGCCGTGCGCGGGCTTCCGCTCCGCGCTCCAGGCGAGCTGCAATCCGCTCGGCGATCTCCCGCTCAGCGGGAGAATGGCAAACAAAGACGTCGAACACGGCCCCACACAATTCTACTATTCCAGCCGCTCCCTGAGGAGCGGATTCGTGTAGACTAGCCAATCATGAGCGACAACCACGAGAAACTGCGAATTGGCCGCCGCGACCTGTTCCGGGCCATCCCGCTGGCGGCGGGTCTGGGGACGGTCTCGGCTGCCCCGGCCGAAACCATGATCGGAGTACGGTTCCAGCCGGCCATGACCGCGCGCGTCGGTTTCATCGGCCAGGGAGGCCGCGGCTCCGGGCTGCTGCGGAATTTCCTGGGCGTGGACAACATGCAGGTCAATGCGGTCTGCGACCTGGTCGACGAGAGAGCGGCGAAGGCCAAAGCCGTGGTCGAGAAGTCAGGCCAGAAGGCCCCCGAAGCGTACTCGGGCAGCGAGCGCGCATTCGAAAAGCTGTGCCAGCGCGAGGACCTCGATCTCGTCGTCGTCGCCACGCCCTGGAAGTGGCACACGCCCATGGCCGTCTACGCCATGAAGCACGGCAAGCACGTGGCCGTGGAGGTGCCCGCCGCCAACAGCATCGACGAGTGCTGGGAATTGGTCAGCACTTCCGAGCAGACCCGGCGGCACTGCGTCATGCTCGAAAACTGCTGCTACGGCTACAACGAGCTGATGGTGCTGAACATGGTGCGCGCCGGCTTGCTGGGCGAACTGACCCACGGCGCCGCCGCCTACAACCACGACCTGCGCTCCCAACTGGCCTCCTATCGGGGCGAGGGCCTGTGGCGCCGGGCCGAGCGCATCAAACGCAACGGTAACCTGTATCCCACTCACGGCTTGGGGCCGGTGGCCAACTACATGAACATCAACCGCGGCGACCGCTTCGCAACCCTGGTCTCGATGAGCTCGCCGGCCAAGGCGCTGTACGAATATCGCGATAAGACCCTGCCCGCCGGCGATCCCATGCGCAAAGAGACCTACGCCGGCGGCGACCAAAACACCAGTCTCATCCAGACCGCCAAAGGGCTGATCATCACCCTGGAGCACAACGTCGTAACGCCGCAGCCATACGACCGCATCAACCTCATCGCCGGTACCAAGGGTATCTTCCGCGATTACCCGCCGCGCATCTACATCGAGGGCGTGTCGAAGAAGCAGCACGAGTTCGAGTCCATCGACAGCTACAAAGCCCAATACGAGCACCCGTTGTGGACCAAGATGGGAGAACTGGCGCGCCGCAGCGGCGGCCACGGCGGCATGGACTTTCTGGAATGCTACCGCCTGATCCAGCGCCTGCGGGAAGGAGCGGTTCCGGACATGGACGTCTACGACGCAGCGGCCTGGAGCGCCCCGGCCGGACTGAGCGAGATGTCGGTGGCCAAGGGCAGCGCGCCCATGCAGTTCCCCGACTTCACCCGCGGCCGCTGGCAGCAGGCGCGCTCGTCGGTGTAGCCGTTCAGCGCGAGAAGACCGTCACAACGTTACTGCCGGCGACGGAAAGGTCTTTTGCGCCCGGCCCCGAGGACGGATCGAACGCGAAGTTCACCGGGTGCACGCCCGCCATCCCCAGCGCCAGGGAAGTGTCCTCTCCCGCAGGCACTTCCGGCCACACCGAGCCCGGTCCGGTGGCGTACACGGCCGGCATCTCGCCCGGAGCCGCGGGATTCTCGGGGGTGACGAACCGAAAGTCCGAGGCATGCATCACGACGCCCGCGCCCCGCCCGTCGCCGGAGAGCGTGAACACGCCTGGAGCGCTCGGCGTCAGCAGAGCGCGACGCGTCTGGCGAACCACTCCCTCGCGGAGCAACTCGAAGTACGCTTCCGGCGGGGTCGGAGCCTGGCAAGTCGCCGGAATCGGTGTCGCCGGCTGCACACTTGGCGACAAAGGCATCGTCGCAGGCATGGAACGACTTCGAGGGCATGATGGAGCAATGGCCCTCGCACAGGGTGGATTGGAACGCGTTGGCCCTCGGCAGTTTGCGCGAGGCGGTGAATCCTGCCACGTACACGTTTCCGGCTGCGCCATCGATGCGGCGAATTGACCCGCGGCGCGCAGGATGAGCGACATAGCGGCTCCGGCATCTCCATTGGAGCATTTTCGCGGCCGGGGTAGTAACATTGCAGGTGTGATGGACCGCAGGCAGTTTTTGAGCGGCGCTCCGGCGATTCTCGCGCAGGGTTCCCGGCGCCCGAAGAACATCCTTTTCCTCATCGGCGACGATCACGGGCGCCACACCGGAGCTTACGGCGACGCGCAGGCGCGCACCCCGAACCTGGACCGCCTGGCCGGCGAGGGCGTGCGTTTCGCCAACGCCTTTGGCGCCACGGCGTCATGCAGCGCCAGCCGGTCCGTGATGCTGAGCGGGCTGCAAAATCACGCCAACGGACAATACGGGCACGAGCATGGCGAGCACCATTTCTCTTATCTGCCGTTCGTGCGGCCGGCGCCGGCGCTGCTGAAGGACGCCGGGTATCTCTCGGGCATTGTCGGCAAGTTCCACGTCGGCCCCGCTTCGGCCTTCGGCTGGGACTTCACCGCCGGCGGCGGGCGCGACGGCCAGGCCATGGCCGAGTCGGCGCGCAAGTTCATCCAGGGCGCAGGCTCGAAGCCCTGGTACCTGCACGCGGGCTACACCGACCCGCACCGGGGCCGCGCCGCGGGCACCGACGAGTTCGGCAATAAGGACTACCCCGGCATTCGGCGCACGCCCTTCGACCCGGCCAAGATTCGCGTGCCCGCGTTCCTGCCCGATCTGGCCGAAGTGCGCCAGGACGTGGCCCAGTATTACGAAGCGACCAACCGGCTGGACCAGGGCATCGGCATGATGCTGGATGTGTTGCAGGCGTCCGGGCAGTACGACAACACGCTGATCCTGTACGCGGGCGACAACGGCATGCCGTTCCCCAACGCCAAGACCACCGCCTACGATGCCGGCCTGCATCTGCCCTTTATCCTGCGCTTGCCGGAGCAGGCGCGGCGCGGACTGGTGAACAACGCCATGGTCAGCTTCGTGGACATCCTCCCCACGTTTCTGGAATGGGCCGGCGTCCGGGGGCCCGAATACCCGCTGCACGGCCGCAGCGTGTTGCCCATCCTGGAGCGCGAAAACCCCGCCGGATGGGAGGAGATCCACTTCTCGCACACGTTCCACGAGATTACGATGTACTACCCCATGCGCGGCATGCGCACCCGGCGGTTCAAGTACATCCGGAATCTCTTTCCCGAACTCGAGTTCCCGTTCGCCAGCGACCTGTGGGCCTCGCCCGCCTGGCAGGCGATTCTCAAACAGGGCGAGCAGGGCAAGGTGGGCCGGCGGCCCGTGCGGGACTATTTGCACCGGGCGCCCGAGGAGCTGTACGACATCGGCCAGGATCCGGATGAAGTGAACAACCTGGCTGCTTCCGCCGAGCACCGCGGCACGCTCGAGAAGATGCGCTTGCAGGTGGCCGAGTACCGCCGCAAGACCAAGGACCCCTGGCTGATAAACGATAATTACCGGAGGAAAGCCTGAGACATGAAACTGTTCATCGCACTATTGCCTTTCGCCGCGCTGCTGGCGCAGCAGCAGGAGCAGCCTCCCTTCCAATTGCCCGCCGGTGTGCGCGCGGAGCAGAACCTGGTGTATTCTTCACCCGGCGGGCGGGACCTGCATCTGGATCTTTACCTGCCCGGCGCCGGCCGCGGCCTCTTTCCGGCGGTGGTCTACATCCACGGTGGCGGTTGGAAGGGCGGAAACAAGAACGCCTTCCGCCGCCAGGCGGCGCACATGGCCACCCTTGGGTTTGCGGGCGCATGCATCCAGTACCGCCTTTCGGGCGAGGCCAAGTACCCGGCGGCGCTCGAGGATTCCAAGGCCGCCGTGGCGTGGGTGAAGGCCAATGCGGCCAAGTACGGGATCGATGCCAGTCGCATCGGTGCGGCCGGAGGCTCGGCGGGCGGCCACTTGGTCGCCCTGCTCGGCGCGACCGGCGAGGTTCAGGCGGTGGCGGCCTTCAACCCGGCGGTGGACCTGGTGAGCTTCGGCAAACGCGCGCCCTCCAGCGCGGGCAACTCCGTGGCCGAGTTTATTGGCGCGACCTACGCCGAGAAGCCGCAAGTGTGGGCCGAAGCCACGCCCCTGACGCACGTGAGCAAGAAGTCGGCTCCTTTCCTGTTTCTGCATGGAACGGGGGATACGACGGTGCCGTATCAGCAGTCGGTGGACATGCTGAACAAGCTCAAAGCGGCGGGCGTGGCGGCCGAGATCTTCACCGCCGAAGGCGCCGGGCACGGCTTCTTCAACCGCCCCCCCTGGTTCGAGCCCACCCTGAAGCGCATGGTCGAATTCTTCCACAAAACCCTGCAAACCCGGTGACAGACGGAACGCTCCCCATTCTCGAGCACAAAACTCGACACCAGCAAGGAACGCACATGTGGTTTTTTTCCACAAAACACGGGGATCGTTCCGTCTGTCACCTCATTTCGCGGTCGGCGTTGGCGTAGTAGACCTTTTTGAGGATGGCTTCGGACAGGCCCAGGCCGGAAATGCGCCAGCGGCCCTGCGGGGGTTTGCGGGCCGGGGCGTAGTCGAAATACTCGTCCTCGGTTTCCAGGAAACGGTAGTAGATCTCGTACAGAGCGTCTCCGAAAACCTGCTGGGGAGTTTCGTCGCCCTTGGGAATGGCGTCGGTCCCGAACAGGATGCGGTCCTGGTAGCGGTCGAAGAACTTGCGCGCGGCGCGGGGCTGGCGTCCCAGCTCGCCGATGCGCGCGCCGATCTCGACCAGCATGTTGGCGTGCCGATCCATCCACTGCGAGACCAGCCCGAGGTCTTCGGCGTTGGC
>JACQZT010000056.1 GCA_016213755.1 Acidobacteriota bacterium
GCATCCTGCCCGGTCCGGTTGAGATCCAGCCGCACCAGGAACGCGTCGAGAGTGGAGCGCATGTTCCACTGGTACGCGTCGTCGGTCACGGGGAAGTTATCGGACGCGGTGTACCCGGCCAGGTACACATCTCCCGGCGCGGCGACCGCGATGGCCGTAATCACGTCCGTGCCACGGCCGCCCAGATAGGTGGCGTAGGCCAGTGGCGTCGAAGCCGCGGGGTTCACCTGGACCAGGAAACCCTCGTAACCATCCCGGTTGGCGGCTTGCGCCGGCGTCGCCGCGGCCAGCGGAAGATCGATGGAGAGTGTGTAGCCGGCAAAGTAGATATTGTTCGCCGAATCGACCGCGATGGCATAAGCGACGTCCAATCCCGTGCCGCCGTACACCTGGCTGAACCACAGGGCCGCCGTCCCGGCATCGCCGGGCCAGATCTTCACCACGAAGGCATCCAGGTTGCCTTTGTGCGCATCCTGGAGCTTGGCGCCCGCGCCCGGAAAGTCGCTCGAAGCCGTGGATCCGGCCAGATACACGAAACCGGCGCTATCCACGGTAATCGCCTCGGCCACATCCTCGGCCGAGCCGCCCAGTTGGGTCCAATAGGCCAGGGT
Source organism: Acidobacteriota bacterium (assembly GCA_016213755.1). Classification (GTDB taxonomy): domain Bacteria; phylum Acidobacteriota; class Terriglobia; order Bryobacterales; family Bryobacteraceae; genus JACQZT01. The sequence continues at coordinate 612 of JACQZT010000056.1, forward strand.
CAGCTTGCCCGCGGCGTCGGGTTTGAACTTGGCCACGAAAACGTCTTTGCCGCCCGCCGGCCGCTCCTGGATAGGCTCTACTTGGGCCGGCAATTCGAGGGTCGAGCCGCTCGACCCGGTGACCCACACGTTGCCCTGCCGGTCCACCGCGATGGCCTTGGCGATGTCGCCCAGGTCCCCGCCCAAATAGCCGACGTGGAGGATGGGATCGATTACCAGCGCGCGACGCGTATCGTACGACCCCAGCGCCAGCCGGATTTCTCCGTTTCGGGCCAGCACATAACGGGCGTCCACCGCCTGCTTGCCCGCCTCACCGTCCTGATACGCCACCGGCCGCTGCTGGCGCATGCCGTTGGCAAACTCCAGGTTGCCGTCGCGGTCGAGTTTCGGCTTCCCCGCTCCCTCGAAAGCCAGGCGGATCTGGCCGGCGTCGGCTCCCGGCGCCACCAGCAGGTCGAATTCCAAGTGCCGGCCGCTCAGGTAATAGATCACATCGACGCCCGGATAGACCGCGCTAGCGCGGACCTTGGCGTAGTGCGCAATGCCGTGCTTCCACTGCCGCCGGTCGTTGCCCAGCAGGTACGAACTGCGCGATCCGGTCGCTTCGACTCCTTCCACCCGGCCGTGGGAGTTCGCGCCGAGAAACGCGAAGGAGAGAGTTCCCTGCCGGTCGCGGAACGTCGCGCCCGAGGCGCCGACCAGGAGGGTTCCGGACCCGTGATGAGAGACGTACTTCACGCCCGGCGCGTACCGCCCGGCGCTAGCCTCGAACCAAGCCGGCACGGATGCCAGAGCCCGTTCCGCTTCCACCCGCGAAGAGGCGAAAGCCGCGGGCAAAATCGAACCGGCAAGGGCCAGGAAAACAATCAAGATACGGCGCTGGGATCTCATCAATGGATTTCCGTTCAAACCACAATTATAAGCGATGTCGAGTTACCGTCGCCGCGCGCGCGCCGGGCGAGAGATAATTGTCAGGTCATGAATCGCAGAGAGTTCCTCTCCTCGGCGGCCGGCGGCGCCGCCGCGCGCCCCAGCCGGCCCAACGTCCTGTTCATCTCGGTGGACGACATGAACGACTGGGCCGGCTGCCTGCGCGGCTATCCCGGCGTCCACACTCCCCACATCGACCGGCTGGCGCGGCGCGGCGTGCTGTTTGCTAACGCCCATTGCGCCTCGCCCTTGTGCAACCCCTCGCGCACGGCGCTGTACACCGGCCTCAGCCCGGCCACCAGCGGCATCTACAACAACGACCAGTTCTGGCGCCCCGCCCTGCCCGGCGTGGTCACCCTGCCGCACTATTTCAAGAACAACGGCTACCGCGTCGCGGGAGCGGGCAAGGTGCTGCATCATACCTCCGGCTTCAACCCGCCCGACCAGTGGCACGAGTTCAAACTCCAGGTCTTCGACGACCCGTGGTACCGGCGCGCGGAATGGTATCCATGGAACCAGAAGATCTCCGCGCCTGCCGGCCACCCCTTCAACGGCTTGAACGACTTCCCGGGCGAATTCGACTGGGGGGTGCTGCCCAAAAGCGAAGGCGAGTACGGCGACCAGCGCGCTGTCGACTTCGGCATCGACTTCCTCAACCGGCGGCAGACCGATCCGTTCTTTCTGGCCATTGGGCTGTGGCATCCGCACATTCCGATGTTCGCTCCCCAGCACTACTTCGACCTCTATCCGGAAAGCCAGGTGAAACTGCCCGAGAATCCCGCCGGCGACCTGGACGACGTCCCCGCCATCGGCCGGCAACTGGCCGCCGCGCGGCGCGCGGAAGGCGACCGCATCCTGCGCGAAGGCAAGTGGAAGGAAGCCGTGCGCGCCTACCTGGCCTCGATCTCGTTCGCCGACGCCATGATCGGCCGGCTCCTGGCGGCCCTGGACCGCAGCCCGCACAGCAAAAACACCGTGATCGCGTTTTTCTCCGACAACGGCTGGCACCTGGGCGAAAAGAGCCACTGGCACAAGTCCACGCTGTGGCAGCGCTCCACGCACGTGCCGCTGATTGTGAGCGCGCCCGGTATGCGCGCCGCCGGCCGCGCCCGCCCGCAGCCGGTGAGCCTGCTGGACCTGTATCCCACCATGGTTGAGTTGTGCGGCCTGCCGAGCAAAACGGACCTGGACGGCGAAAGCCTCGCGCCGCTGCTCAAAGACCCGCGCGCCCCCCGCAGACCCGCCGTTTGCACTTTCCTTCCCAACAACCACGCCGTCCGCACCGAACGCTGGCGCTACATCCGCTACCGCGACGGCGGCGAGGAGTTGTACGATTGCGCGGCCGACCCGAACGAGTACCGCAACCTGGCCTCCGACCCGCGCCACGCCGGCCTCAAGCGCGAACTGGCCGCCTTTATGCCCAAGACCTGCGCGCCGCCCAAGCCCGTGCGCAACGACTACGATTTCGACTTCGAGCACTACACCTATAAACTCAAGGTCCAGAGGTAACCCCATGCGACGACATTTCCTCCTCTTGATCGCGACCGCTTTGCTGGGCGCCGACCCGTCGGTCGAGTTCCTCCTGGTCACCGACACGCACGTGGTGAACCTGGCCGGCGTCCACCCGGCGCTGGCCGGGGCGCGCGCGCATTTCGCCCAGACCGGCACGGCGCTGAGCGCCTTCCTGAGCCGCGCCGCCGAGGCGCCCAAGCCCGATTTCCTGCTTCACACCGGGGATCTCACCGACGCGTTCTGCTTCGACCGCGCCTCCGGCCCTCCGGTCTGTGAAGGAGTGGCGGTGTTCAAACCCCTCCTGAAGCAGATCCCCGTCCCGGCGTTCCTGGCGCTGGGCAACCACGACATCCAAACGTACCGCCAGGTGGAAGGCAAACCGGCCGCCGACTACGCGGTGGCCCCGCGGGCGCGCCAGGAGTGGGCCGCCGCGGCCGAGTGCTTCCGCGACGGAACCTACTACAGTTTTGAGCGCCGGGCGGGCCGCGCCCGTTACGTCTTCCTGGTGCTGGACAATGGCGAGCGCCGCCTGGCGAAGGATTCCGTGTTCAGCGCCGCGCAACTGACCTGGCTCCGGAAACAGGTCGCCGCCCAGCGCGATGCCACGCTGATCCTGGTGATGCACGTCCCGCTGGGCGAGGACGCTTACTCGGCGGAACTGAAGAGCGCCCTGGCCGGCTCGGACCGCGTCATGCTGTCGATCGCCGGCCACCGCCACTCCGACGGCATCGAGGATCTCGAGGTCAACGGCCGGCGCCTGGTGCAGGTGCGCACGGCCGCCTTCGGTTACGGCGAAGGCAACTGGCGGCGCTTCCGGCTGCTGGAAGAGGGCATTGAAGTGCGCCCCACCGGCCGAACCGCTCAGGTGGAACGCAAGATCCCGAGGCCATAAGCTGGATGCCACAGGCCTGGGATTATCTCATCGTCACCGCTTCCAACCAGGCCCAGGCCCGCGCTTACGAATCCCAGCTTCGTGCACGCCGCAAACAGGGCCTGCTGGCTCAGGCGCGCGAGGTGCTGGTGGTGGCCGACCCCGGCGGCCGGCGCGTGGGCAGCGGGGGCAGCACGTTGTACTGCCTGTCGCGCATCGGCGGGTCGCTGCGCGGGCGGCGCATCCTGATCGTTCACGCCGGCGGGGATTCCAAGCGCCTGCCGGCCTACGCGCCCCGCGGCAAGATCTTCGTGCCGCTGCCGGGCGGCGGGACTTTGTTCGACCGCCTGGCGGCGAACCTCCTCGCGCTCCCGGCTCCGGCCGGCGACGCCGGGCAGATCGTGGCCGCCTCGGGCGACGCGCTATTGCTCTTCGACCCGGCCGCCTTCGCGCTGGCGCCCGAAGGCGTCACCGCGCTGGGCCACTACACCTCGCCGGAGGAGGCCAGCCGGCACGGAGTGTACTGCGTAGCCGCCGACGGTTCGCTGCGCATCTATCTGCAAAAACCTTCGCTCGCCGAGCAGCAGCGTCTGGGGGGGGTGAACGCCGAAAGCCGCACGCTGCTCGACCTGGGCCTGATGAGCTTCGACGCCGCCGCGGCCGGCGTATGGCTGGACACGTTCGGCGAAGCGTACCTGGAACGCGAAATCGACCTGTACCGCGAGATCTGTTGCGCCATGGGCGGCGAGGCCACTTGCGAGCATTACGTGGCGGCGGCGAAATCGAGCGGCTCCCCGTGGGACGAGGCCACGCTGGCCGCCTGGTTCCCCGCCCTGCACGCAGTCCCGGCCGAGGCCCGCGTGGCGCCGGATTGCTTGTTCCTGCACTTCGGCGCCACGCGCCAGTTGGTGGAAAGCGGGCTGGCTCTGATGGCCTACGACCGGCGGCCGGTGCCGGAATCGGGCATCCTGGTGCTGAACAGCGAGGTCCGCGAGGGCGCGACAATCACCGGCTCCGACGCCTGGATTGAAGGCTGTCGGCTGCGCGCTCCGCTCACTCTGGGCGGCGGCAACGTGGTGGTCGGCGTGGATGTGGACGAACCTCTGGCGCTGCCCCCGCGCGCCTGCCTGGAGTCGCTGGCCGGAATCCGCCGCGACGGCACGCCCTGCTGGTTCGTGCGCTGCTACGGCACGGACGACCCGTTCAAGGACGACACCTTTTGCGGACGGCCGCTGCCGCCCTGGCTGGGCGCCGGCGCCCTCTGGGACGCCCGCGTCTTCCCCGCCGAGTCAAGTCCCCAAGGCTACCGCCGGTGGCTCTGGATGTTCGACCCCTCCGCCAGCGAACAACAGAAACAAGCCTGGCGCGCCGCCGACCGCTACACCCCCGCCGAAATCGCCCACCTAATTCGGTGACAGGCTACTCTTTCCCCAATTGGAACTCGTCGACAGGCAACACTTTTCAAAATCCGGGATTTCTAAGCTCAATAGAATCAACATGTCCATGCGCCGAAATTGGGGAAAGAGTAGCCTGTCACCGAATTTACCGAATTTTGTAGCTGATGGACATCCCGTCGCCCTTTTCGTCCGAGGCGCGGATGATGACGGTGTCATAGTTGGGGCTGGTCTTAACGTACTCCAGGTAGTCCGCCATCGCTTTCGCGGACTTGACCACGTTGTCGGCAACCACCGCCGCACCGACCTTGAGCTTGGGCTCAACCGCCTTGAGGTACTTCAGGTAGTCGGGCTTGTTGGCGTCGATGAAGATGAAGTCGAACTCGCCCTTCAGCGTGGGGATGACCTGCACGGCGTCTCCCAGCATGACCGTGACGGTCTTCTCCAGTCCCACCTTGGCAACGTTCTGCCGGGAATCTTCCGCCCGCTTGGGATCGATTTCCAGCGAGAACAAATGCCCGCCGTTGCGCTCGAAACCGATGCCCATGTTGATGGCGCCGAAGCCGGCCGCGACGCCGACCTCGATGCCGCGCTTGGCCTTCATGCTCTCCACCAGGATGCGCAGCATCATGGCATCTTCCGGCGTCGTGCTCAACCCGGTCCGTTTGAACTGCTCTAGAAACGTCTTGCGGAACTCGGGGCTGGACTTGTCCTGCGCCTGGGCGCAAACCATCGGCAGCAAGGCCGCCACGGTGATCAGGGTGGCAATCTTCACGCAAATCTCCTTTGGGTACGAATTCCGAGTATACCGCGCGCTACCAGAAGATGACGTTCACGGCAATCAGCACGATCGCGCAGACCCCGGCCCAGAACACCGGGCGCTGCCACCAGGCAAAGTGCCCTTCGCCCGGCAGCGGCGTCAGCCCGTAAACCAGGTTCTTCAGTTCGCACTCCGGTTTGGGTTTGGTCGCCAGGCTCACCACCACCGTGACCAGCAGACAGGCGATCATCGACCACAGGCCCCGGTACATGTTCTCGGCCATGTCCTTGGCGTGCGGCGACAGCGCCACGTAGCGCAGCGCCGCGGGATCGAACTTCACCCACAGGAAGATCGCCACCGAGGACCCCGTTCCGGCCATCAGACCCCAGAAGCCGCCCGCCGGCGTGGCCCGCTTCCACAGCATGCCCAGAATCACGGTTCCAAACAGCGGCACGATGAAGAAGGTGACCAGCACCTGCACGTAGATGATGATGCTCGAGAAATTCATGACCAGGTACGCCGTGCCGATGGAAATGAACACGCCCAGCAGCGTGCACCAGCGTCCCATGCTCACATAGTGCCGGTCGCTGGCGGCCTTGCGGATCAGCGGCCGGTAGATCTCGTAGGTCCACACCGTGGCGAAGGCGCTCACGTTGCCCGCCATGCCGCTCATGAAACCGGCGATCAGCGACGTGACGCCCAGCCCCAGCAGCCCGGGGCACAGGTAGCGGGCCATCATCAGCGGCAGCACTTCGTTGTAGCTGTGCGCGCCGCTGGCCACCGCCTGCCCTTCGCCCACCAGTTTCATGGGCAGAAGCGCCAGGCCCAGTAATCCGGGCAGCGTGACGATGAGCGGAACCATCATCTTTAAGAACGCGCCGATCACCGTGCCCATCTTGGCCGAGCGCAGATCCTTGGCCGTCATCACGCGCTGCACCACCAGGAAGTCGGTGGTCCAGTAGCCGAACGAAACCGCCAGGCCCAGGCCGAAGACCATCCCCGTCCAGTGGATGCCCATGGGGTTGTCGGTGAACGATCCCAGCGTGCGCCACAGGTGGGTGTAGTCCTGGCCCGAGGTGCGCTCGTTGATGCGCGCGATCATGTTGTTCCAGCCGCCGGCTTCGATCAGGCCCAAAATCGGAATCAACAGCGAACCCAGCTAGATGAGGAAGAATTGCAGCACCTCGTTGAAGATGGCCGACAGCAGCCCTCCCGCCGCCACATAGATGGCCACCGTCATCACCGCGAACGAAATGCCCGACAGCGCGCGCGTCGGCTCGCCGAAGCGCAACGCCAGGTAGCCCGGCACCGAATGCGTCTTGCAGATGTAGTAAAAAGGCATCATCACGATGGCCAGCACCAGGATGGCCGGGATGGCGCCGATCAGGTAGGCGTGCGCGCCCAGCATACCGTACTGGTATGCGATGGCCGCCCAGCCCATGGTTTCCAGCGACCCCAGGTTGGCGGAGATGAAACTCAGGCCCGCGATCCAGGCGGTCATGCCGCGGCCGGCCATGAAGAAGTCCTCGCCCGTGGTGGCGAACCGCTTCAGATAGAAACCGATGGCCAGGACCACGACGAAGCAGATCGCGATGATCGACAGGTCCACCGGGGTGAGCGACAGCAGCCGGGAAGGCATAGATCGACAGGACCGTTCCGGAGGCTGTCAAGAACGCGGGATTCTGGTAGAATCTTCACTTCCGCGACTACACGCTATGAAACGCTACGGATGGACCATCGGGCTGAAAGCCGAAGCGATGCAACAGTACAAGGCTTACCACGCCGCGGTGTGGCCCGAAGTCCTGGAGATGATCCGCAAGTGTAATATTCGGAATTACTCGATTTACCTCAAGGACAACATAATGTTCGGCTATTACGAATACCACGGAACCGATCACTCGGCGGACATGGCCAGGATGGCCGCCGACCCGAAGACGCAGGAATGGTGGGCCATCATGGGCCCCATGCAAGAGCCCCTCGCCACGCGAAGACCCGGCGAGTGGTGGGCCGAAATGGAAGAAGTCTTCCACCTGGATTAGAAGAATGGGGACAGCCTGACCTGTCCCGGTATTGGGGGAGGGTTATGAGGATGAACAGGCGAGAGTTCATGGGAGCGGCGGCGATGGCGCCCCTGGCTTCGTTCCAGGGCCGGCCCAACGTGATTGTCTTGCTGACCGACGATCAGGGCTACGGCGATCTGTCCTGCCACGGCAATCCGGTGCTCAAATCGCCGGAACTCGACAAGTTGCACGGCGAGAGTATCCGCTTCACCGACTTCCACGTCGCGCCCATGTGCACCCCCACGCGCGGCCAGCTTCTCTCCGGGCAGGACGCGCTGCACAACGGCGCCACTTCGGTCACCGCGGGCCGCGCCCTGCTCCGGCGCGGCCTGCCCACCATGGCCGACGTTTTCTCCGCCGGCGGCTACTCCACCGGCCTGTTCGGCAAGTGGCACGTCGGCGATTGCTACCCCTACCGGCCTATGGAGCGCGGCTTCCAGGAAGCGAACTACTTCCACGGCTTCGGCATGAGTTCGGTGCCCGAGTTCGACAACGACTACTTCAACGGCCGCTACCGCCACAACGGCATCTCACAACGCTTCTCCGGCTATTGCACCGACTTCTGGTTCGGCCAGGCCATCGAGTGGATGCGCGCGCGCCAGAGCCGGCGGGAACCTTTCTTCTGCTACCTGCCCACCAACATCCCGCACGGCCCCACCTGGGTAGACGAGAAGTACGCCGCGCCGTACCGCAAACCCGGCCTGCCGGCGGCCTTCTTCGGCATGATCGCCAACCTGGATGAAAACGTGGGCAAGCTGGAAGCGTTTCTCCGGACCTCCGGCCTGCGCGAGAACACGCTGCTCATCTACATGACCGATAACGGCGGCACCGGCGGCGTGCCGGTTTTCAACGCCGGCATGCGCGGCCGCAAGACGCAGCTCTGGGAGGGCGGCCACCGTGTGCCGTGTTTCGTGCGCTGGCCCGCGGGCCGCTTGCGCAAGCCCGGCGGCATCTGCGTCCCCGCGCAAATCCAAGATCTGCTGCCCACCCTGATCGACCTGTGCGGGCTCAAACGGCCCGACCGGGCCCAGTTCGACGGCACGAGCCTGGCCGGGCTGCTGAAAGGCTCGGCCGACAAACTCGCCGACCGGATGATGGTGGTGCAGTACGGCCAGATCCTCAAGAAGTGGGAATCCTGCGTCATCTGGAACCAGTGGCGGCTGGTCAACGGCACGGAGCTCCACGACATCCACGCCGACCCGGGGCAGAAAAACGACGTGGCGGCCGGCAACGCCGGCGTGGTGAAGAAGATGCGCGATCACTACGAGCAGTGGTGGGACCGCGTCGAACCCGGGCTGCGCGAGTTCGCGCCCATCAGCATCGGCGCCGCGCAGGCCAACCCCGTGACCTTGACCTCCTCGGACTGGGAGGAGGTCTACTGCGACAACATGAACAACCTCCTCAGCGGGGCCGGCGGCCCGCAAGGCGGACCCTGGAGCGTCTTCGTCGAGCGCGACGGCGAGTACGAAATCGCGCTGCGCCGCTGGCCCGTGGAAGGCGACCTGCCCCTTAACGCCCCTTGCCCGGCGAAGAAACTGACGGTGGCGGCGCTCCCGGCCGGCAAGGCCTTCCCCATCGCCGGCGCACGCCTCAAAATCGCCGGGCAGGACTTAACCGCCAGCGCCGCCACCGGCGAGAAAGCGACCTTGTTCCGCGTCCGGCTCAAGGGTGGTGTCAAAACCCACCTCCACGGCTGGTTTCAGGACGCCGCCGGAGCCGACCTCTGCGGCGCCTACTACGCCTACGTGCGCCGCTTAGGTTAAGAACCCGCCAGCATGCCGGTCTTGAGGATCGCCGCCACGCTGCACACCTCGGTGATCTCGCCGTTCATGGCCATCTCCACGGCGGCGGCCAGAGGGACCCAGCGGGTCACGAGCTGTTCCTCCGGGTCTTGCTGGGTGGCCCCGCCGGCCAGGTCCCGGGCCAGGAAGAGGTGCTCGGCGTCGGTGGTGACGCCGTTGTTCAGGTCCACGGCGCCCAGCGAACTCCAGGTCCTGGCTTCCAGGCCGGTTTCCTCGCGCAGTTCGCGCCGCGCCACCGCCAGCAGGTCGGTCTCGCCGGGGGCCGAGCCGCCCCGGGGAAGCTCCCAGGAATAGCGCTCCAGGGTGTAGCGCCATTGGCCAACTAGAGCCACCTCGCCGCGCTCGTTTAGCGCCACGACGGCCACCGAGGGCCGCAGCTCGACCACTCCGTAAATGCCCCGTCCGCCGTCTGGACGGAGCACGTCATCTTCCCGCACGCGGATCCACCGGTTCTCATACACCACCCGGCGGGCCAGCGTTTTCCAGGGATTGGACGTCGCCATCGCCAAGCGTGAAGATATCACAGAATCTCATCGAACATCATGCCCCGCGTCTCTAAGTATTGCCTTGCAGGACGTTGAGGAATTTGAAGTTCCTCTTGGGCCGCAGCCTGGATCGGGATAAAATGGACTCTGGGGTGCGTGGTCGTTCCGTTTCGGCTGTGATCGTCCCCGGCACAGCGACTCCTTCGGTAAAGGCGCCAATCTATATGACAGCCAGAAACTCCGCGGCACTGTTAAGTGTCCTGCTCTCCGCGCGGATTCTGTTCCCGCCGGGGGCCGCAGCACAAAACCCGGCTGCTCCTCCGGCGGGTTCCGAGCGGCTGAAAGTGCTCGTGCTCGAGGGGGAGGGGTCGAAGAACAGCATTCGCAGCCGGGCCGCCACTCCGGTACTCGTCGAGGTGCGGGACGCCAATGACAAGCCGCTGCCCGGCGCCCAGGTGGTCTTCCAGTTGCCCGCCAGCGGACCCGGGGGTGCCTTCCCGGGCGGCCGCCTTATGCAGCGCGCCAACGCCAACTCGCAGGGGCGGGCCGCCACGAACGGCTTTATCCCCAACGACCAGGAGGGCCGCTTTAACATCAAGGTCACCGCGACTTCGGGCGCCGAGACGGCCTCCGTGGTGGTGGCCCAGGCCAATGTCGCCCGCACCGAGGCGGACGCCAAGAGAAGCAACAAGCCCCTGTGGATACTGATCCTCGCCGGCGGTGGAACGGCCGCGGCGCTTCTGGCCCGTGGCGGCAAGAGCGGCGCCTCGTCTGGGCCGGCCCAGGCGCCGCCATCGATCACTTTGGTGCCGGGTCCGGTTTCCGTCGGAGGTCCGCGCTAATGATCGCACGGCCGAGTTCCTCAGTCTTCGCCGCGGCGGCCCTGCTGGCTCTCTCGTTGTTGCCGGCCGGTTTGATGGCTCAAGCCTCGCTGGTGGTGCTGGCCGACCAGGGCACAGCGGTCAATAACGTTCCCGACAACGGCACGCTGAACATGGTTGCGCCCGCCATCGGAAGGACCGACACCGCCGTCCTCTCGGTTTCCTACCGCGGAGATGGCAGCTTGTCGATCACTCTGGTGGATCGCACCGGCTCGAACGACTTCTCGTTTCAGGGCAACGCGCTCCCCATCAACCTCGGCGTGAACGAAACCACCAGCCTGGGGAACCTTCGCTACACCGCGACCTCGGGAATCCGGGCACTGGGGCGGATCACCTTCTATTATTCGGAGGCTCAGAAGAGCGGATCCATCCGCACCGGTTCGTTCACTTTCGCGGTGAACGGGTTTTCTCCAGAGTTCGCCTACGGGTATGCGATTGGAACCGGGAACACGAACCCCATCGCGGCCGGCGGCGCAATCGTTTTTCCACCCACTCCGCTAAACCCCACGACGCCCGCGGTGGCCACCATCACCCTTTCCAATCGCGGTTCAGCGTCCGGGGTCGTCGACCGCATCGCCGCCTCCGGGTCCGCGGTCTTCCAACTGGGCGGCCTGCCGCTGCTGCCGGTGCAGATCGACCCCGGCAAGGATTTGCGCTTCACGGTTTCGTTTGCCCCCACACAGCGCGAGCAGCAGACCGGAGCGCTGACCATCGAGTCCGGCGGCCGGACGATCGCGTTCGCCATTCAGGGCAGCGGCGCCAGCGCCGTCTACGAGTACACCGTGATTCGCGACGCGGGCGAGACACGGCTCCTGCCGGAGCAGACCGTCACGCTGGCGGACGCGCAAGTGGGTGAAAAGAGCACCCTGCTCCTGCGGGTGAAGAACAGCGGCAACATCGACGGAACCATCAACAGCATTACGGTTCTGGGATCGGCGTACCAGCTTGGCGAACTGCCGTTTCTGCCCTTGAAGCTGGTGCCCGGAAACTCGGTCACCTTCAGCCTGACGTTCGCTCCCACCCTGCCGGGCCGGGCGTCTGGCCGGCTGCGCATCGGCGACGACACCTTCGAACTCACCGCCAGCGGCCTGGGCGCCAACTTGACCTACGCGTACGTCATCGGCGACACGACGACCCCGGTTCTGGCCGGCGGGGCGGTCCTGTTCAGCCCCATCCAGGTGGGCCGCGAATCGGCGGCCCGCTTCCAGGTGGCCAACACCGGAACCCAGGCGGCGTCGGTCAGCAGCATCTTCGTCACCGGGAGCACGACCTTCAAGCTGTCCGGGCTGCCCGATCTGCCGCTGAATCTCGACGCCGGGAAATCGGTTTCGTTCCTCATCACCTTGGCGCCCACAGCCGTGGGCGTGGCGGAGGGCGTGCTGCGCGTGGGGGCGCAGGGCTTTGCGCTGGTGGGTTCGGCTACCGCGCCGACCCCGCTGTCGGCCATCGCCATGGAGGGGCCGCGGGGAGTGCAGGCGCCGTTGCAGCAGCCCAGTTATACACTTTCTCTGGCGGACGTCTACCCGCTGGATCTGGAAGGCACCCTGACGCTGACGTTTAACTCCGAAGTGTTTACCAACGACGCCACGGTGCAGTTCGCATCCGGCGGGCGCACCGTGAGATTCACCATCGCGGCGGGAACCCGGCGCGCGGTGTTTTCGAACAACGAACAACAGGTCCGGCTGCAAACCGGCAGCGTGGCGGGCACCATTACGCTCACGCCGTCCGTTGTGACCCGCACCGGCGTCGATCTGACCCCGGCCGATCCCCCGACTCTGAAGCTGACGATTTCGCAGTCCGCCCCCCAAATCGTTTCCGTCCAGTCGGGCGGCAAGACCGCCAACAGCTTCACTCTGCTGCTGACCGGCTATGCGACGGGACGCTCGATTACGCAGGTCGAACTGACCGTGAACGGCGTGACCGGGGAGACCATCAACAACCCCAAGCTGACGCTGAACGTCGAGTCGGCGTTCCTGTCGTGGTATCAGAACGCCCAATCGCAGCAGTTCGGCAGCCTGTTCACGGCCACCATACCGGTCTTGATCGAGGGCAAGACCAAAGCGGGAACGGCCCTCGCCGACGCGATCCAAAGCGTGTCGGTGACCATGGGCAACGCTCAGGGAACGTCGGCGGCGAAGGTGGTGGACCTGAAATAAGGCAACTTCTTCAGAGCGGCTTGACCCGGATGTTCCGGAACTCGATCAGGCTGCCGTGACCCAGAAAGCCGATGTGGCCGGAGGTGCGGGCGGCGCCGGGATGTTTCTTTAGAGCCGCGGGGTCGGTGATGGTGGCCAGGTCGGCGTCGGTGATGAGGACGCCGTTGAGGGTGACGCGGACGCGGCGGCCCTGGACGTGGATCTCCTCCGAGTTCCACTCGCCGGCGGGCTTGAGGGCCTCGGCGATGGGAGGAATGAGGTCGTAGACCGCGCCGTGACGCTGGGTGGGTTTGAGCCACTCGCGGTACTTCTCGTGGTTGTGGTCGAGGATCTGGATTTCCATGCCCGAGTAGGCGATGTCGCCGGCCAGGGGGGCGCGGATGCCAACGCCGTTGTTGCCGCCGGGCTCCATGCGGAAGTCGAAGCGGAAGACGAAGTCGGAGAATTCGCGCTCGGTGAGAAGGTTGCCGCCGCCGTCCTTGGGGCAGACGAGGAGGCCGTTTTCGACGATGTAGCCCCGGCCGGACTTGGATTTCTGAACCAGAGTCCATCCCTCCAGGGTTTTTCCATCAAACAGGGGAATGAAGCCCTCTTCGGCCGCGGAAGCCAGGAGTGTCAGCGTAAGAAACGCAAGTATGGTTTTCATAGATTTCACTTTTTGGGAGCGGGACGGGTGACGGCTCCGACGGCGTGGCTGCCGACCGGGCGGCTCATGGTTTCCGCGTAAGCCTGGCGGATGCCGGCAGGGAAGGTGGTCATGAGGCGGTCGACCCGGGCGCGGATTTCGGCCACGATTTTGGGGTTTTCGGGAGCCACGTCGTAGCTCTCGTCGGGGTCGCTGAGAAGGTCGTACAGTTCGGGGGCGCGCAGGGGGAAGTTCACGCGGCCGCCGGCGGGGGCGGGGCTGTAGGTGACGTTGTTGTAGCGGGCGAGATGGAGCTTCCAGCGGTCCCAGCGGGCGCACTGGAGGTAAACGTCGTCGAAGCAAAGCAGAGCTTCGCGAGAGAGAGCGGTCTGGGCGCCCGAAAGCAGGGGCCAGATATCGATGCCGTCGACGGGGTTGGCGGGGAGCGGTGCGCCGCACAGGCGGGCGAGGGTGGGCAGGACGTCGAGCGTGGAAGCGATGGAGGAGCAGGTTTTGCCGGCGGGAATGCGGCCGGGAAAGCGGGCCAGGAAGGGTTCGCGGATGCCGCCCTCCCAGGTCATGCCCTTGCGGCCGCGCAGGCGGCCGGGGGAGCCCTGGAACCAGGGACCGTTGTCCGAGGAGAACAGCATCAGGGTGTTGTCGTCGAGGCCGTGTTTCTTCAGCGCCGCGAAAATCTCGCCCGTGCTCCAGTCGAGTTCCTCGATGACGTCGCCGTACAGGCCGGCGGGAGATTTCCCGCGGAAACGGGGCGAGGCGCCGAGTGGGATGTGGGGGTAGGTGTGAGGGAGGTAAAGGAAGAAGGGCGAGTTGCGGGAGCGCTCGATGAACTGGACAGCCTGTTCGGTGTAGCGGGGGGTGAGGGTTTCGAGGGTGGCGGTCTGCTCGACGACCTCGGTGTTGTGCAGCAGCAGGCGGGGGGACATGTCGTTCGAGTAGGGGATGCCGAAATACTCGTCGAAACCGCGGCTGGTGGGGAGGAACTGGGGCAGATGGCCGAGGTGCCATTTGCCAACGCACATGGTTTTGTAGCCGCGCGGCTTGAGCGTCTGGGCCAGGGTGGTCTCCGAATCGGGCAGGCCGGTGGTGTCGGTGGGGAAGAGCACGCGGGGCACGCCCACGCGGGTGGGGTAGCGGCCGGTAAGAAGAGCGGCGCGGGAAGGCGAGCACACGGGGTTGGCGGAGTAGAAGTGGGTGAAGCGCATGCCTTCGCGGGCCATGCGGTCGAGGTGCGGAGTGCGGAGGTTGGAGCCGTAGCAGCCCAGATCACCGTAGCCCAGATCGTCGCAGTAGATAAGCACCACGTTGGGAGGACGGGTGGGGGCGGCGAGTGCGCCGGCGGCGGAAGCTAGAAATTCGCGGCGATTGAGGTTGGCTGGCATTGAGACATCTCCTCCTCTGTTGTTGTACACTATTTTGTAAGGTGGAGGTGTGTCTTCCACAGTAGATGGCTACAACGAGTTTCGCCGTTTGTCGTGCCGTCCGCCGCACTGAAGTTCCCCGCTGAGATTTTTGCGCTCGTTTTTCCCGACGACTGCCGCGTGTGCGGCGCCCCTCTCAAAGAGATTTCCCGCGTGCCGGTGTGCCGCAAGTGCCTGGCCGAGCCGGCGCCGCTGGAGGCGGAGCATTTCTGCGTGTGCTGCCGCACGGCGTTTGCGAACGCGTTCCCGCTGGATGAGACGGGACGGTGCGGGTTGTGCCGGCTGGGGGTGAATCGCTTCGACGCGGTGTACTCGTTCGGGGCTTACGACGGAACGCTGCGCAAGCTGATTCACCTGTTCAAGTACGGGCGCATCCGCACGCTGGCGGCGCCCCTGGGACGGCTGCTGGCATTGACGCTGGCGGCGGGAGAAACCTTCGACGCGGTGGTTCCGATGCCGCTGCACTGGTGGCGGCGGTGGCGGCGGGGATTCAACCAGTCGGAGCTGCTGGCGCGGGAAGTGGCGCGGCGCTGCGGTCTGGAAGTGACGCCGGCGGTGCGGCGGGTGCGGGCCACGGCGACGCAGGCGGGGTTGAGCAATTCGCGCCGGCGCAAGAACGTGGCGGGGGCGTTCGAGGTGCGGCGGCCGGACGCTGTGCGCGGGTTGCGGGTGGCGCTGGTGGACGATGTCCTGACCACGGGGGCAACAGCCAACGCCTGCGCGGCGGCGTTGAAGCGCGCCGGGGCGCGGAGGGTGACGGTATTGACGCTGGCGCGGGTCGACCGGCGGAGCGCGGCCGATTTGAGTGGAGGGGTTTCCGGATGACAAACCTGGAGCGGCTGCACAAGCCAGTGCTGGTGCTGAACGCCAGTTACGAGCCCATCAACGTGTGCGCGGCGCGGCGCGCGATCGTGCTGGTGCTGAAGGGAGTGGCCTCGGCCGAGGAGCACGCGGCCGGGCACGTGCATTCGACCTTTCACACGTTCCTGCTGCCGTCGGTGATCCGCCTGCTGGAGTACCGGCGCATCCCGCTGCAATCGCGTTCGCTGTCGCGCAAGAACATCCTGCTGCGCGACCGCTACACCTGCCAGTACTGCCAGCGCACACTGCCCTCGTCGGAGCTGACGCTGGACCACGTGGTGCCGCGCTCGCGTTCGGGCGATTCGAGCTGGGAAAACCTGGTCGCCTCGTGCGTGGACTGCAATAACCGCAAAGGGAACCGCACCCCGGAGGAAGCCGGCATGAAGCTGGTGCGCGTGCCGCGCCCCTTCAGCCAGCACACCAGCCGCCACCTGATGCGCATGCTCGCGCGCAGCGACGATAAGTGGCGGAAGTATCTGTTCTATTGAGCGGCTCGGGCTAGAACCCGATTTTCCTCGATGGCTCGGGGAGGATCTTCGCCCTGGCCAGCCGCGCGGCGGCGAACTGGAACGCGAACCACAGTGACGCCGCGCACAACAGCCAAAGCGTCGCCGTTCCTCCAGGGATCGCATCCACGGCGGTCCGAACCATGGAGGACCATGCGCCGCCCAGGATCCAGCCCCGCGTTACGCCGCCGATCGAAAGCGGCGCGCGGATCATGTAGAGCGCCATCAGCCCGGTCATGATCACGCCGGCCGCGCCGCTCCGCTTCCACCGCGGCGAATCGGCTCGCCGCAAGCCGAACAGTACTCCGGCCAGCAGCAGGTACGCCGCGCCGCAGAAAGCGACGGTCAGCGGCGGCACGGCTCCGGGCAGCGGCGAGCGCGGTTTCGCTCCCGCCGGCAGCAAGTCCCGCAGGCCCTTCGCCAGATCTGCATCGGGAAACCGTGCCCCGGCTGGGTCTGGAATTCCACCATCATGGCCTGCGACCCGAAAGCATCCAGGCCAATTCCAAGTCCGTAGCCGGCCAGCCCAGCATGGGCGCCATGAGGAGACCGGTCTCGTCCTCCTCGCCGATGGCGCTTTTCAAGATCCCCTGCAAGGTTCCGAACACCATCACCGTGGCCGCCGCCGCCGACAGAGTGGGCAGTCCGATGGTCCAGCGCAGCGCGCTCAGCCAGGTCCAGGCCGGCATCCAGGATGCGGAGGATTCGGCCGGCGACGGGCTGCTCACCTCCAGCAGGAGCGCATCCGGTTGCCGCCGGAGACCCCGGAAGAGGCATGCCGCGGCGCAGGCGAGGCAAGCCAGGGCGAACTCGAGCGGCCGGTTGCGAAGCACGATCAGCAGAACGCCGGGCATGATCGCGGCGCCCGCGCCGTAAAGTGCCAGCCAGCCGCGCAGGGGCCAGCGCCGGTGTCCCGGCCGCGGCAACTCCAGAAGCGCAGCCGCCAGCAAGACGGCGGCGCACGTCTGCATCGCCAGGCTCGGCAGAGCGCCTGGAGCGAAGACCGCTCCACCCAGGCGGTAGCCAAGCAGCCGATCCCCTCCCGCCATGACCAGAATCATCACCGCCGCCACGGCATTCGTGGACAGCAACGACGCCAGCAGCGAAGTCAGCCAAAGCCGCCGCCCGCTCACGGGTAACGTCAGGGCCAGCTCTCCGGCCCTCGTCCGCGCCGCTGGGAGCAGCAGTTGCACCGCGATCGCTCCCCACTGGAGCGCCGCCGTGGCCGGCCGGGCCGCCTCCCGAAGCAAGTCCCGGCCGGGTTCGGTGCGCGCGGCCACCAGCGCGCCGGTCAGCAGCGCCCGGCACTCGTCCGGCCCCAACCGGAACACGGCGCGTGTTCCGCCGTTGCGCCGGCGCACGCAGATGCAAGGCTGAAGTGAGCGCAGCCTTTCCACGAGCGCCTCGTCGCCGCTTTCGAGCAGCGCCAGCGCGTAGTTCTCGCGCAGCGCGTCCAGCGCCTGGTCGATTAGGATGCGCCCCTCTTCCAGCATCAGGATGCGTCCCGCCATCCGCTCCACATCGCTCATGTAGTGGGACGAGAAGAGAATTGTCGATCCGGCTTCGTTCAGCAACTGGATCGACGTCTCCAAAAACTCCCGGCGCGCCGCCGGATCCAGCCCCCCGCGGGCTCGTCGAGGATCAAGACTTCCGGGCGGTGCGCCACCGCGCACAGCAGTGCCACTTGCCGCGCCTGGCCTTTGCTGAGCCTCGAGATTCGCGCCTGGGCCGGCAGCGCGAACCGCTCTCTCACCTGCCGCTCCAACTCCGCGTCCCAGGTGGGGAACAGGGCGCGGTGGAAACCAATCATCTCGTCCACGCGCAGGTTCGGCGGCAGGATCTGCTCCTCGCTGCCGTAGCCCACCCGTCTCTTCATCGCTACCGCGTCCTGGCGCGGGTCCAAGCCCAGCGCCCGCACCCGGCCTTCCTGCGCTTCGAGCAGACTCATCGCGATGCGGATCAGCGTCGTCTTGCCCGCGCCGTTGCGTCCCAGCAGGCCCACCACCTCGCCCGGCTCCACCGAGAAGCTCACACTCCGCAGCACGTCAGCTTCCCGAACCTAGGCCCGGCGCACGTTCTCAAACTCCATCGCTTTCATTGCCCCATCTCCTCTCGCATCTCGGCGAGCAGCTCCGCCACTTCTTCAAACGAGCTTCCCGTGAGCGATGCCTGCGACAGCAGCCGCCGCGCCGCTTCGCGCAGCCGCTCCTTGCGCTCCTCCCGGCTCGGCTGCGGAGGACGCTCGCCGACGAACGTCCCCCGCCCCCGCTGGGTCAGGATCAGCCCGACCCGCTCGAGCTCGTCGTACGCTTTCTTCACCGTCAGCGGGGCGATGACAAGCTGCATCGCCAGGTCGCGGTGCGACGGGAGCTGTTCGCCGGGCTTCAGCCAGCCGCCCGCGATCCCGTCCGTGATCTGGCGCACGATCTGCCGGTAGATGGGCAGTTCGTCGCCTGGATTGACGTGGATTTGCACGAGTGTCCTTCCCTATTTGCCGCCCGCCAGCGCCGCCGGGGCCGCGAACCGGCTGTCCGGCACGTCCTGGTTGTAGGCGATTCGTTCGACCGTTGTGACGCGCTCCTGGCCGGGCAGCTTGGTTTTGAGGACGAACGGCGGTTTCACTCCGTCGACTTCGCGGTAGCCGCCGACGGTGCCGACCACAGGGATCTCGCCCATCGGCGTCGTGGTCTTCATCTCCACGCCGGCCAGCAGCCCGGATTCTTCGTCAAAGCACAGCACCTGGGGCTTCAGGCCATGCGAAGTCAGTTCCACCTTCCGGCAGGCTTTGCCCTCCACCTCGCCGTCGCCGTCGCTGCCGCGTTCGATTTTCCCGGTCACGTCGGATTCCATGACCGTGTA
>JACQZT010000404.1 GCA_016213755.1 Acidobacteriota bacterium
GCTGGCCTTGATGATCGAACGGCTCTACCGCATCCGCTATCTGCATCGCGGCACGCACCCCCTCCCGACTGCGATGCAACTCAAAGACACTCTTTGGCTTAACCTCCGGCCCGCCCGCGCCGACACCAGTTGACGCCGGACGCGGCCCGCGCAGGATGCCGCACCGATCTTTGACAATCCTTCGGTTGAACTCCGCCCGGCAAAACGGCGTGCCCCTCGTCGTCGCTGTTGTTCGCCATTCTGCGACGCGCCCCCTGCCGGTCGGCTCGCTCAGCGGGGTCCGGAGGTGTCTGGCCCCAACTTTCCGAAACTGCTGTGGGCTCGCGGACCCTGTTGACATCATGATGTCCTCTGGAATAGCATCATGGTGTGAGGACCACTCTCTCGCTGGATGACGACGTCGCCAATCTCCTCCATCGGAAGATGCGCCGCTCCGGCGCCTCGTTCAAGGAAACCGTGAACCATTTCCTGCGCCAAGGCTTGCTGGCATCCGATCGGGAGAACCGGAAACCGTTCACCGTCGCTCCGCGCCCGCTGGGCCTCCTTCCGGGCATGAGCTACGACAAGGTGGAGGACCTGATCGAGGCCCTGGAGGGCGCCACGCACAAATGATGGTTCTCGACGCGAACCTCCTGCTTTACGCCTACGATTCAACCTCGCGCCACCACCTTCAGGCACGCGCCTGGGTTGAACGCGTCTTCTCGGAAACAACTCCGGTCGGGCTGCCGTGGCAGACCGTCGCGGCCTTTCTGCGGATTGCGACCAACCCGAGGCTTCCCGGCCAGTGGTTCACCGTCGAAGAGGCCGCGGAGCTGGTCGGCGAGTGGCTGGCGCAGCCCAACGTCCGGCTGCTTGCGCCGGGAGAAAACCACTGGCCCCTTCTGCGCCGGATGCTGACCGGCGGCCAGGCCCGGGGCCCGCTGGTTACCGATGCTCAACTCGCCGCGCTGGCCATCGAACACGGCGGTGTGCTGTGCACCACCGACCGCGACTTCGCCCGCTTCCCCGGATTGCGCTGGACCAACCCGCTGGAATGACCCCTCTCCGCCCCCGCCAAAAACCTCGTCAGCCTGATCTACCCGGGTTTTTGAAAACCGGAATGCCGGGGACGCTGCTTCGTCCACTGGCCGACTTCCCCGCCGGGGGCAAAGCACAGGAATCCAACGAACCATGACCCGGCGGCGAAGGTGCCGGTGCGGCTCGGCGTGTTTGCGCGATAATCTAACTACAGATGCTGGTCCTGAAGTGAACTGCGTTACCGGCTCCCTGGATCATTGATCTCGCCCAGTTCCGAGCGCGGCATCGGCGCCCAGGGGCGGCGCGCGATCCCCCAACCACCGGTTGACGCTCGCTCGCGCCACAACCGATACTGGGGAGTCACGGTCCGCCGATCATGAAGAGGTCGCTGCCCGAAGTCCACTCCAGCGTCACCATCGGTTCGCCTTCGCTTTGGAAGCGCATGTTCGCCTTCGCAGGGCCGGCCTACTTGGTCAGCGTGGGCTACATGGACCCGGGCAACTGGGCCACGGACCTGGAGGGCGGGGCGCGCTTCGGCTACGAGCTGATGTGGGTGCTGGTGATGTCCAACGCCATGGCCATCCTGCTCCAGACGCTCAGCGCGCGACTGGGCATCGTCTCGCGCCGCGACCTGGCGCAGGCCTGCCGCGAAACCTACCCCAAGCCGGTTTCCCGGGCCTTGTGGGCGCTGTGCGAAGTGGCCATCGCCGCCTGCGACCTGGCCGAGATCCTGGGCGCGGCCATCGGCTTCAACCTGCTGTTCAAAATTCCGCTGCTGGCGGGCGTGGCCATTACCGCTTGCGACACGCTGCTCATCCTGTGGTTCACCAAGTTCGGCATCCGGATCATCGAGAGCATCGTGCTGTCGCTGATCACCATCATCGCCGGCTGTTTCGCGGTGGTGATCTTCTTGGTGAAGCCCGACGCGGGCCAGATTCTTGCGGGGCTGATCCCGCGGCTCAACGACCAGAGCCTGTACATCGCCATCGGCATCCTGGGCGCCACGGTGATGCCGCACAACCTGTACCTGCACTCGTCCCTGGTGCAGACCCGCCGCATCGGAGCCACCGACCTCGACAAGCGCGCCGCCTGCCGGTTTAACCTGATCGATTCGGTGGTGGCGCTGAATGGCGCTCTGTTTGTCAACGCCGCCATCCTGATCCTGGCCGCGGCGCTGTTCTTCCAGCGCGGCCTGGTGGTGACCGAAATCCAGCAGGCGCACCTGCTGCTGGAACCGCTGGTGGGCACCACCCTGGCCGGCATTCTGTTCGCCGTCGCGCTGCTGGCCGCCGGGCAGTCCTCCACCATCACCGGCACCATGGCGGGCCAGATCGTCATGGAGGGTTTTCTCAACTTCCGCATGCGCCCCTGGCTGCGCCGCTTCCTGACGCGCATGGTGGCGGTGATCCCGGCCGCGGCCACCATTTACGTCGCGGGCGAGGCGGGCGCCTACAAGCTGCTGATCCTGAGCCAAGTGATTCTGAGCCTGCAACTGCCGTTTGCCGTGATTCCCCTGATCCATCTCACCAGCGACCGCCGCCGCATGGGCGCCTTCGCCAACCCCAACTGGGTGCGCTGGCTGGCTTGGACCGTCGCCGCGGTGATCGTGGGGCTCAACCTGCGGCTGGCCTGGACCCAACTGGCCGAGTGGCACCGTTCGATCGGACCCTGGCTAATGCTGGTCACCGTTCCCCTGGCGGCCGGGCTTGGCATTCTGCTGGGCTGGGTGACCATCGAGCCGTGGCTGCCCGCACGCATCCGCCGACTGGGCCGGCCGCCGGTGGTGCTGCCCTCCGGGGCCGAGATCGTTTTGCCCCGCTACAAGACCATCCTGGTGCCTCTGGATCACACCGCGCAGGATGTCAAAGCGGTTAGCCACGCCGCCGCCCTGGCCCGGCTCCACGGCGCACGGCTCCATCTGCTGCACGTCGAAGAGGGGGTGACCAGCCAGGTGTACGGCGCCGAGGCGTCCACCGAAGAGGTCGAAGCCGGCCAGGAATACCTGAACGGGATCGCCGCCTCCTTGCACGAGCAGGGGGTTGAGGCGGGCTACAGCGTGGTGCACTCGGCCGATCCGGCGCGGGCCATCGTGCGCGGTGCGCGGGAGATCCGGCCGGGCGTGGGGGTGATGGGCGCGCATGGCCATAAAGGCTTTGCCGACATCATCTTCGGGACAACAATTGATGGAGTACGTCATGATTTGGGCCTTCCCGTGTTGATTGTGCGGCAGGATGGATGAAATTGGGACATCCTGTCCCGCCATTGTGTCCCGACTACCCATCCGAACCTTTCCGCTTTCCTTAGAATCAATGATTTAGCTGTGGAACGTCAGGTGCATAACCCTGGGCGGACCCTGCTATGCGACGTCTGTTGCCAGTCCTGATCTTGACGCTAGCCGCCTTCCCTTCCCCGGCGGCGACACTCGAGAAGCTGACGCTGGACGACATGGTGGAGAAATCCACTGCCATCGTGCGCGGCAAGGTGCTGGGGATGGCGCGCGTGACGCAGAGCGGCCCGCTGATCTACACGCACTGGAAGGTGCAGGTCGGCGAGCGCTGGAAGGGCCCGGTGGCCGGCGAAGTGGAAGTGGTGACCCCGGGCGGCGTCCTGGGCGGGATGCGACAGGTATTCCCCGGCGTACCGGCGCTGGAGGCCGGATCCGAGTACGTGATGTTCCTGTGGACCGGCAAGAGCAACCGGACCCACGTCATCGGTCTGAGCCAGGGGCTGTTCGATCTCAAGGCGGACGCAGCGGGCAACCCGATGGTGAGCCGGACGGCGTCCGCGGAAGTGATGCTGGATCCGAAGACCGGCCGGGAAGTGGGCGACGAGGCGGTGCGGATGAGGCTCTCGGAGCTGGACGGCCGCATCCGGCGCGCGATGGCCGCGGCGGTGAGGTAGAACATGCGGCGGGCGATGCGACAGATCGGACTGGCGGCGGCAGCGGGCCTGCTGCTCTCCAGCGCGTCGTTCGGCTATTACCACTTCGTGCACTACTTGAACCGCACCGGCCCGTTCGTTCCCTCGTACGAGAAGTTCGATCTGAACGCGCTTCCCAACCGGACCGTCCAATTCAACGTCTCGGACCAGGCTCCCGCGCAGTTTGCTCCCAGCGACAGTTTCCAGGCCGTGGTGAGCCAGATCCGCGCGGCCGCCAAGGTGTGGAACGGCGTCGAGAGTTCGGATCTGCGCATCGCCTTCGGCGGCCTCGGCAACACCAGCACGCCGCAGGCCACGCCGGGCATCGACGTGGTGTTCGACGAGGTCCCGCCGGGACTGGTGGCGATGGGCGGCCCGACGCTGAGAGCCGACGCCGTGCCGGGTCCGGCCGGCGCCTTTGTGCCCATCGCGCGCAGCCTGCTGGTGGTGAGGCGCGACCTGTCCACGCAGCCAAGTTACAGCGAGACTTTCTTCCTGACGCTGGTGCACGAGTTCGGGCACACGCTGGGTTTGCAGCATACGCTGACCTCGAGCGTGATGTCGACCCAGCCGACGCGCGCCGCTTCCAAGTCGAAACCTCTGGCGGCCGACGACGTGGCAGCTCTGTCCTTGCTCTATCCCACCCCGGGCTTCGCGGCCTCGACGGGCGTGATCACCGGGCGCGTGACCATGGGCGGCGAGGCGGTAACGCTGGCTTCGGTGGTGGCCATTTCGCCCAACGGGCTGGCGGTCAGCGCGCTGACCAACCCGGACGGAAGCTACCGCATCGAGGGCCTGCCGGCGGGGATTCAGTATTGGGTATACGTCCATCCCCTGCCCCCGGCCCTGTCCGGCGAGGTCAGCCCGGCCAACATCGTTCTGCCGCTGGATGCTACCGGACGGGCGATCCAGCCCGGCCCGGCCTACTTCGACACGATCTTCTTCCCGGGGACCAAGAATCCCGCCCAGGCGTTCGTTTTCTCGGTGGCGGCCGGTCAGACACTGGACAACGTGAATCTCTCGGTGCAGCGCCGCACTTCGCTGCCGCTGTACGCCGTGCAGACCTATAGTTTTCCGGGCCAGGTGGCGGTAAGGCCGGCGACATTGAATCGCAATTCGACGCGCTCGTTCCTGGTGGCGGCGGGCGCGGGCCTGAGCGTGAACAACGCGCCGGCGCCGGGGTTGAGCGTCAGCGTGCTGGGCGGCGCCGCGGGAGTGCAGCCCGGCCGGCCTTATGCTCCGGCCCCGGCCTACGTGCAGTTCGATGTCAGTTTGACCCCCTTCTCTTCGGAAGGGTACTACCACATGGTTTTCTCGCTGGGGGGCGACATCTATGTATTGCCCTCGGCGTTCCAGGTGGCCTCGCGGCCGGCGCCGGTGCTGGCCACGCTCGCGGCGGTCACGGATGCCACGGGCGCGCGCGTGGTGGCGGTCACGGGGACGAACCTGACCGCCGAGACCCGCTTCCTGTTCGACGGGCAGCCCGCGGTGCGGGTGGTCGAAGATGCCGGGCACTTCCTGCTGACGCCTCCTTCGGCGGCCGCGGGTTATCGCGCGGCCCTGGTGGCGGTGAACCCGGACGGGCAAAACTCGCTCCAGATCCAGACCGGGCCAGCGATGTATCAGTATGAATCCGGCGACAGCCCGCTGGCGGCGCTGAGTCCCGCGGCCCTGCCGGCTGGTTCCGAGGGTCTGGTGGAAATCAACGCGCCGGGCGCGAACTTCGCCGACGGCCAGGTGCAAATCGGCTTCGGCTCCACCGACGTGGTCGTGCGCCGCCTGTGGGTGGTTAGCCCCACGCGTATTCTGGCCAATGTGTACGTAAGCCCGCAGGCGCTGGCTCTGCCCGGCACGGTCACTGTGACCAGCGGTTTGCAAATGGTGGCGCAGCCCTTTGCCTTCCAGGTGCAGCCCGCCAATCCGCGCCAGCTCACGTTAAGCTCCCAGGTGATGAACGCCGCCACCGGCCAGGCCGGCGTGCAGTCCGGCCAGATCGCACTGGTCGCGGCGCCGTCGCTGACCCAGGCGCAGATTGCGGCCGGCCTGACGCTGACCTTCAATGGCGCGCCGGTGCAGATTGTAAACGCGGCCCCCGGCCAGGTGGCCTTCGTGGTTCCGGCCGGCGCTTCGTCCGGGCCGGTGGTGTTGCGACTCCAGGCGGGCGCCGAGGCCAGTCTGCCGATTGCGATCACCGTCGATCCACCCTCCCCGGTTGTGGTTTCGGCGCTGACCAGCGGCCTGGCGGTGGATGCCACACGCCCGGTGCGCCCGGCCGAACTGGTGACGCTGGTGGTGGGCAATCTGGGTGACAGCCCCTCCGCGGCGCGCATGCGCCTGATGGTGGCCGGCATCGATCACCAGATCGCCCTGGTCGTTCCGGCGTCCGGCCAGCCCGGCATGTATCAAGTGGCCTTCTTCCTCAATCCAGCCGTTCCGGCCGGCGCGCAGCCCGTGCTGGTTTCTCTCGACGGCCGGATTTCAACCCCCTTCCCGCTGCTGGTCCGCGGGCAGTAGGCTATCCTCTGCGGAAAGCGTGCCGCCGGGCGGTCCAGCGGGCTTCCAGGTACTCGCCCATGCCGAGCGTGCCGGCGATCTCGTCGCCGGCCAGCCGGCCGGTGAACTCGAACATGAGGGAGTCGCCGTGCCGTTCGGTGTAGGAGCTTTGCAGGCGCACCTGGTCGCCGGTGATCGAGCCGGCCAGGTCGCGAGAGACGAAGTCGCCCTGGTGGGTTCCCTCGATGCGGTCGCCCTGCTGCCGCAGGTGCAGCACGTGGTTGGAGGCCGAGGCCAGGTACTCGATGCGCACGTCCCAGCGGCCGGTGAGGTCGGCCGCGGGCGCCTCGCTTCGGACCGGTTCCTGGCGGGGCGGATTCGAGAGCACGGCGTGGAGGCGCTCGGCCACGACGCGCTCGTCGCCCGGCGCCATCTGGTAGGGGACCACCGAGACGCCGGTCTGCGTGCCGCTGCCCCTCATTCCGCCCGGTGGCACCGCAATGCGCGGTTCGGTGGTGAGGAGGAGTCTCGAAACGGCCGCGCCGGTGAGACCCAGACGGGCGGCATCCCAGCGAATGGAGAGCGAGGGAGTGCGGTTGGAGAGATCGTCGGGGCTCGAGACTGACGTCGTAACGCCGTCGATGACGGAGACGCGTTTAGCGATGTGGTCCAGCCGGGCGAGCCACTCGTTCCATTCCGCCTTGTGGTCCCGCTTCATCCACTGCTCCACCGCCATCAGCATCCCGATGGCCTCTTCCTTGCCGATCTTCATCGAGCGCGCGAAACCGTGGTGCGGCGAGCTGTGCACCCAGGCGGCGCGCACCAGGTCCTTGCGGCCCAGCAGCAGGCCGGCGGTTTGCGGGCCGCGAATGCACTTGCCGCCGCTGTAGGCCACCAGGGTGGCGCCCTTTTCGAGATGAACGTTGGGGACGGTGAGGATCTCGGCCGCGGCGTCCACCAGGACGGGGACTTTCTTTTGCGCGGCCAATTGCGCGATGGCGCGAGTGGAAAGCGGACCGTCGTTGGCCCGCGGGCCGGCCAGAATGTAGACCATGGCCGTGCGCGGGCCGAAGGCGGACTCCAGCTCTTCGGCGGTGGAGGCTTCCACCACCCGCACGCCCACCGCGCGCACCGCCGCGTCGTACACGTTGCGCGAGTACCCCGGAATGACGACTTCGTCCTTGGGAAACCCTTGCAGGTTGGGGATGCGCACGTGGAGATCGGGATTTCCGCCGGCCACGCAGGCCGCCGTGGCGTGGGTCAGGGCGGCGGCGCAACCGCAGGAGACCAGGCCGAACTCCGCGCCGGTCAGCTCCGCCAGTCTCCCGCCGATGGCCTCCATCAGCTCGTCGATGTGCACGTGGTGTTGCGCCGCTTCGGTCATGGCGGCGCGGACTTCCGGCAGCATCAGCGATCCGCTGATGATGGTGAACGTGCCGCGGGCGTTGATCAGCGGCCGCACGCCGATGGACTGATACAGGTCCGCGCCGAGCCGCAATCCCGCCGCCGGCGCGGCCGCCGCCCGGCTTCGAAACCAAGCCGGCAGAATCGCCAGGCCGCCGCCGCGGAACAGCTCGCGGCGCGCCAACTGTCCTTTCAGGAATCCATGCATCTGGTTTACCCTCCTCTTCCGGGTCGCTCGTGTCCAGGATAGCGCCCGGACTCCTCCCGCCGCAGCAAGCGACTTCACACTGGCATGCTCCCGCCGATTCGGGTAGTATGGTCCCGGAACCTCAAGCGGAACAGGCGGAGGAGCGAGTCAAGTGGGCAAGCAGAGGCAGGACGGCGGCGGCAATCCGATCGCCGCTAAACTCGTCTGGAAGATGGAGCGGGCGGTGCGCGGCCGTCTCGTCCACGTCAAGAACCTCATCGCCGGCCAAGCCGCCGCGGAAGAAGTGCGGGGGACCGTGCTGACCAAGGAGGAGCTTGCGGACCTGCATCCGGCGCACGCCGCCTGGGTTTATGCCCAGAACCAGGTGTCGGTGATGTCGGAGCAGCTCTCCCTCCTGGACGAGATGGCGCCCTTCGTGGACATCGTGTCGAAGGCTGAGGATCTCCACATGCCGGGCGGGCCGCCGATAAGCCCCCTTACGACATCCTATTTCACCTGCTGGGCCTTCTTCGATGCCTGCGCCGGGCCAAGCAACGAAACCATCGGCACCACCATTCTGGAGCTGGGCGCTGCCTTCGGCATGTACCCCGGGCTGTTTGGCCTCATCCGGTCCATGCAGGACTCGAGGATGGGCCTCTACACACACGAGGGCACGCGGGGCAGCCTGGTCACCCTGCGGGAAATCGTCACCGGCGCCGAGTACCGCGCCATCGTGCCGGCCGGATATCGCGGCCAAAAGGGCGAGATTTGGTACGTCCGGGTCCTCCCGCCGCCAACTCCCGGCCGCCCGGAGCACGTCGTCTTCACGACGCCGTATATCCTACTGCGGCCGGGGTTGCGCGACTGGCTGGCGTACTTTGGCCGCGCCTTGCCCGGGGCGCGCCCCGGCGACTATGAGCGCCACATGAAGTACGGACCGTCGCGCACGTACTGGAACGATTTCGTATTCGAGGCTTACGTGAATCACCGGAC
>JACQZT010000400.1 GCA_016213755.1 Acidobacteriota bacterium
AGGCCCTGGTAGCCGCCCGAGACGGCATCCACGATGCGCGGAAGCGTGCGGGCCACGTCTTGCGATAGGTGGCGGCTGTCGGTGCGCGGGTAGCTGATGAGTTTGTGCTTTTCGTACAGCGCCTGGGCCACGTCCAAAGTGCGCTGGGCGCTGAAGCCGAACAGGCGATTGGCGTGGCGCTGGAGTTCGGTGAGATCGTAGAGCAGCGGCGGCGCCATGCGCTTGGTTTGCGAGTCGAGCTTTTCGATGCGCGCCTCGCCCGCCAGCGTGCGCGCCACGATGGCGCGGGCCTCCTCGCCGTCGGCCGCCAGCCGCATGCCCGCGTCCAGGGGTTCGACGCCCGGGCGGAACCAGGTTCCCTTGTAGGTTTGCTCCGGAGCGGGCGAAAACGCCGCGACCACGTTGATGTAGTCCTCGGGCACGAAGGCGCGGATGGCAAGTTCACGCTCCACCAGCATGGCCAGTGTGGGCGTCTGCACGCGGCCGACGGAGAGCTGTTCGTCCCGGCTGGCCAGTGTGTAGGCGCGCGAGAGGTTCATACCCACCAGCCAGTCGGCGCGGCTGCGGCCGCGGGCGGCGTCGGCCAGATGGTCGTAGTCGGCGCCCGCGCGGAGCTTGGCGAAACCGTCGCGGATGGCCTCGGGGGTAAGCGAGGAGATCCACAGCCGCTGGACCGGCTTGTCGCAGCCGGCGGCTTCGTAGATGTAGCGGAAGATCAGTTCGCCCTCGCGGCCGGCGTCGGTGGCGCACACCAGGCTCGATATGCGCGGCGAGGTAAGAATCTTGCGCACCACTTCGAACTGGTCCTTGGTCTGTTCGGAAACCACCAGCGGCCAGGTGGCGGGCAGCATGGGCAACTGGTCGCGGCGCCAGTGACGCCATTCGGGGCGGATCTCGTGCGGTTGCGCCAGCGCCACCAGGTGGCCGATGGCCCAGGTGACCACGTAGCCGTTGCCGTGCAGGTAGCCCTGGCCCCGCGCGGTCGCCTTCAGTACATTCGCAATGTCACGCGCAACGGAGGGCTTCTCGGCCACCACCGCGACGGTTGTCGGCAGCGTCATCCCAACTATCGAGAATATCAAGTAGCATGGAGAGACGTGGAAAGGAGACTCATGCAACGGCGATCATTTTTTGGCGCGGTCTTTTCCGGCCTGGCGGCGCCCCGGCCGGCGAAGCCGAAAGCGGGCGGCATTCCCACGCGTTTGCTGGGCCGCACCGGCGAGAAGCTGACCATCATCGGCGAGGGCGGGGCCCGCTTTCACCTGGTCCCGTTCGAAGAGGGCAAGGCGGTGGTGCGGCGCGCTTATGAGCTGGGCATCAACTACTTCGACATGGCGCGCAGCTACTCCGAGGGCAACGCCGAAGACGTTTACGGCGCGGTGATCCCGGCCTTCCGCAAGGAGATCTTCCTGACCACCAAGAGCGGCCAGCGCACGCGCAAAGGCGCCGAGGCGGAACTGGAGACCTCGCTCAAGCGGATGAAGACCGATCACGTGGACCTGTGGCAGATGCACGGAGTGGCGAAGATGCAGGACGTCGAGCGCATCTTCGGGCCCGGCGGCGCCATCGAGGCGTTCGAGGGGGCCAAGAAGACCGGCAAGTGCCGCTATATCGGCTATACCGGCTGCCGCGACCCGCTGGTGCACGTCGAGATGCTCAAGCACGCCGAACGCTTTGACACCGCGCTCATGCCCCTGCACGTGGCCGACAATGCGTTTTCAGAAGGACCCGAGATGAGCTTCGAGCAGACCGCCCTGCCCGCGGCCAAGGAGCGCGGCGTGGGCATCTTCGCCATCAAGGTTTTTGGAAACGCCTTCCTGCTGCGGCCGTTCAGCGTTGGCGACTGCCTGCGCTACACCCTGAGCCTGCCCATCACCGCCGCGGCGCTGGGCTTCTGCACCATCGGCCAACTCGAGGACGACGTGCGCATCGCGCAGAACTTCAAACCCCTGGCGGCCGAGGAGATGGCGAAACTGCGTGCCCGCGCGGCCAGCGGCAAGTTCGACACCATCCGCGGCGGCGCCCTGGAATACTGGAAAACCCGCTAAGGGCCCGTCATGAAACAACTGTTCCAACCGCTCCCTCAGGAGCTGTCAAAAATTCGGCCTAAAACATTTTTATAGGATTATGTTTTGGTTTATCCTGGTAGAGATGCCGGATCAGGAAACCCTGTTTGAGATGCCTGCCGCCGAGTGCGGCCCGAAGACTCGCCC
>JACQZT010000401.1 GCA_016213755.1 Acidobacteriota bacterium
AGCGGCTCGCCGCGCCAGTTGGACGAGATGAAGGAAAACAACCGGTGCTCCACCTTGTTCCATTTGCTCGTGCCCGGCGGGAAATGGCAGACCGTCAGCGTCAGCCCCGTCTGGTCGGCCAGGCGCTGCAACTCCCATTTCCACAGCCGCAGGCGCCAGCCGTTGCCGCCACCGCCATCGGCGGTGATCAGCAGCCGCCGCGCCCGCGGATACAGGCGGCAGCCCTCGGCGCGCCACCAGCCGCGGATCGAAGCCACCGCAAACGCGCCCGTGTCGTGGTCCGTGCCCACGTTGACGAAGCCGGTGTTGCGCCCCAGGTCGCAGATCCCGTAGGGATAGGCGCGGGGCACTTCGGGACCGGGAAAATCATGCCCGTTGACCTTGTCCGCCGTCCCCGTTTTGCGCCACTGGCGGCCCGGGTTCTGGTAGTTGCCGATCAGTTCCTTCTTCTGTGACTTTGGTGTGGCTGACCGGGTGGCGCCGGGCCGTCAGTTCCGCCGCCAGCGTGCGGGCGCTCTTCGAGGTCCAGCGCAGGGGCGACTGCGGGTCGCCGTGGGCTCGACCGTGCCGTCCAAGGCGGGCGCCACCAGGCCGGGATCGTTGCAAGTCAACGCGTGTCGTCCGCCGCCCTTACGGCGAATCCGGCCCGGAGCCAGCGGCGCGGCCTGCAATTCCTCAACGCCCTTGGTCAGCGTGACGCGCGACAGGCCGCAGGCGCGGCTGACCCGCGAAATGCCGCCATAACCCAGTTCCACAGCTTTGCTGGCGGCCACCAGGCGGCGGGCGCGTTCGTCCAGATGCGGCCACATGCCAGCGAAGTACTGG
This sequence comes from Acidobacteriota bacterium, assembly GCA_016213755.1. Classification (GTDB taxonomy): domain Bacteria; phylum Acidobacteriota; class Terriglobia; order Bryobacterales; family Bryobacteraceae; genus JACQZT01. The sequence continues at coordinate 826 of JACQZT010000401.1, forward strand.
ACGAGTTGGGCATCGGCATCCATGCCCAACGTGATAACACTTCAGGGTGGTAGATGTAAATGTTAATTATTGACTCCGCCTTGGCCGGGATTTCCGTCATGCCATCCCGGCCAGAACCGATTGTACGCCCGAACCGTCTCTGCTTCGAGTTTGTTATCGGGCATGGGCAGACGAGACCGCGGCCAAATAAGGGAGCGGAACGGGTGCATTGGCTCTTCGGAGCTCTTCGGAGCTTGACAAGAGCAGAATATTTCAGTATATTGTTAACTACTAAACTACTCATGGCCACCCAAAGCCGCCGCTTCAAGACCGCCATCTACGAACAGTTTGCTCGCATCGGAAAGGCGATATCGAATCCCAGCCGGCTGGAATTGCTCGACCTGCTGTGCCAGGGACCGCGGACCGTGGAGGCTTTGGCGAAAGAAGCCAACCTCGGCCTGGCCAACGCGTCGCAGCACCTGAAAACACTCCGCGCGGCCCGGCTGGTGGAGGCCGAGAAGGCCGGTCTGTATGTGACCTATCGCCTCGCGGACGAAGACGTGTGCCGGTTTTTCCGGTCCTTGCGATCGCTGGCCGAGATGCGGCTGACCGAGATCCGGGAGATCACCCGCCAGTTCCTCCAAGCGCGCCAGGGATTGCAGCCGGTCGGCCGCGAGCAGTTGCTGGCCAAGGTTCGGGATGGCGCCGTGACCGTCCTGGATGTGCGACCGCCCGAAGAATACCGGGCCGGCCATCTGCCAGGAGCCTTGTCCATCCCGCTGAAGGAACTCGAACGCCGGCTTTCGGAATTGCCGCCCGGCCGGGAAGTTGTGGCTTACTGCCGCGGACCGTATTGCGTGCTTGCGATGGAAGCGGTGGAAGTGCTCAGAAGGCGGGGGTTCACCGCGTTTCGTCTGGAGGATGGGGTTCCGGACTGGCAAGCTCGGGGGTTTCCGGTCGCCGTGGCTGAAGAAAAGGGATAGCCGGCGGCGAGGAGCAAAGCTTTTATGGACGAACACAAACGGCCGATTTACCTGGACTACAACGCGACAACGCCGCACGACCCCGAAGTGATCGAGGCGATGCGCCCCTACCTGGAAGCGCACTTCGGCAACCCTTCCAGTTCGCACTGGTACGGGCGGAAAACGCACGAGGCGGTCGAAACCGCGCGCGCCCAAGTGGCCGCCCTGTTGAACTGCGAGCCTCGCGAGATCGTCTTCACCAGCGGCGGCACCGAGTCGAACAATTACGCGATCCGGGGGATTGCGCTCGCGCGGCGCCGCCCGGGCGCGCATATCATCACCAGCCAGATCGAACATCCGGCCGTGACCGCGGTCTGCGGACGGCTGCAGGGGGAAGGATTCGATGTCACCTGCCTCCCCGTGGATGAGCATGGCCTGGTGAGCGCGTGCGACGTCGAAAGGGCCATTCGACCGGAGACGATTCTCATCACGCTGATGCATGCGAACAACGAGGTGGGGACCATCCAGCCGGTCGAGGAAGCGGCCCGGCTGGCGAAGTCGCGGGGCATTGTCTTTCACACCGACGCGGCACAGTCGGCCGGCAAGATCCCTACCGACGTCCGCGGACTGGGGGCGGACCTGCTCTCGATCGCCGGACACAAGCTCTATGCGCCGAAGGGAGTGGGAGCGCTCTGCGTGCGAGAAGGACTGGCGCTGGAGAGGTTGATGGACGGCGCCGGCCAGGAGGGCGGAAGGCGGCCGGGCACCGAGAATGTCCTCGAGATCGTGGGCCTAGGCAAGGCGTGCCAGCTTGCGCTTCAGCGCCTGGCGGCAAACGGCGAGCACATGCAACGCATGCGGCAGAGGCTGGAGACGGGACTCCGGGAACGGGTGCCGCGGATAAGGGTGAACGGCCATCCGGAGCGGCGGCTTCCGAACACCCTCAGCGTCAGCGTGCACGGTGTGGACGCGAACGCATTGCTGGCGGCGATGGAGGGGCAGGTCGCGGCGTCGGCGGGCGCCGCGTGCCATTCAGGGCAGGTCCATATGTCGCACGTGCTCCGGGCCATGCAGGTACCGGAGGAGTGGGCGCGGGGGACACTCCGGTTCTCGACTGGGGCAATGACCAGCGAGGCGGAGATCGACACCGCTCTCACGGTCATCGCCGGCACTGCCGCCCGGCTTCGGCGAGAGGGCGCGTGAACACAAGAGGAGGGGAGATGCGATCCAGAACAATCGCAGTGCTGGGCGGCGGCGTGGGAGGTTTGACGGCCGCCAACGAACTGCGCAGGCGGCTGCCGGCCGCTCACCGGGTGGTGCTGGTGGAGAAGGGCGCACAGCACGCGTTTGCTCCTTCGTTCTTGTGGCTGATGACCGGCGATCGTGAACCAAACCAGATTTGCCGGCCCCTGGCCGGATTGCCGCGGCGAGGCGTCGAACTGGTCCAGGCGGAGGTTCTGGGAATCGCTCCTGCGCTTCGAAAGGTGAGCACGTCCGCGCGCGAGATCGGCTACGACTACCTGATCGTGGCGCTGGGCGCCGACCTCGCCCCAGATGCCATCCCCGGCCTAGCCGGCGCTGCGCACACGTTTTTCACTTTCGAAGGCGCGGCCAAGCTTCGCGACGCTCTGGCCACCTTCCCCGGCGGATGCATCGCCGTGGTGGTTTCCGCGATGCCGTACAAGTGTCCCGGGGCCCCTCACGAGGGAGCCATGCTGATCGCGGAACACTTCCGCCGGCGAGGCCTGTCCGACAAAGTGCGGATCCACCTGTTCACGCCCGAGACACAGCCCATGCCCGTGGCCGGGCCGCGGCTTGGAGAGGCCGTTCGAGGCATGCTCCAGTCCAAAGGGATTGAGTTTCACCCGCTTCACAAGCTCAGTGCGGTCGATGCGGGCACACGCAAGCTGACCTTCGACAACGGGCTGCAGTTCGGTTATGACCTGCTGGTGGCGATACCGCCCCACCGGGCGCCGAAGACCGTCGTAGAGGCAGGTTTGACGAACCAGACCGGATGGGTCCCCGTGGACCCGCATACGCTGGCCGCGAATCAGGGCGGAATCTATGCAATCGGGGATATCGCCGCGATTCCGCTTCCGGGGCGATGGAAACCGGATGTGCCGCTGATGCTGCCCAAGGCCGGCGTGTTCGCGCACGCGCAGGCGATCGTCGTCGCTGAAAACATCGCGGCCGAAATCGCCGGCCGGCCGAGCCGGGCGGCGTTTTGCGGAGACGGCTACTGCATGCTGGAGGCAGGGGGAGATCGGGCCGGTTTTGCATTCGGCAACTTCTTCGCCCAGCCCTCGCCGGATGTGCGGCTGCGGGAGATCGGCAAGGCGTGGCACTTGGGCAAGGTGCTGTTCGAAAAATGGTGGCTGGCTCCGCCCGGCTTGCGGCGCACCTCGATTGGCTGGGTTATGAAGGCCGGAGCCCGGATCTACGGCATACCGATGACACTCTAGGCGTTTCTCCGTCGAAGGAACAGCGATGAACTACCTCATTATTCTGAACGATCCTCCCTACGGCTCCGAGCGGAGCTACAACGGTCTTCGCCTGGCGAACTCCCTGGCCAAGGGCGAACGAACAAGCGTCTCGGTGTTTCTGATGGGGGATGCGGCGGCGTGCGCGGCCGCGGGTCAGATCACTCCGAACGGCTATTACAGCATCGAACGGATGCTGAAAATTCTCGCGTCCAAGGGCGGCAAGATCGGCGTCTGCGGCACCTGCATGGACGCTCGCGGTCTCAAGCCCGAGGCGCTTGCGAATGGCGCCCAGCGAAGTTCGCTGGAGGAACTGACCGGCTGGACCCGGGAGGCGGACAAGGTGATTGTGTTCTGACCGCGGCGAGGGCGCCAAGGCGCCAACGGTGCGGCGCTTCGCAACCATCGCCGCGCTGTTCGCCGCTCCGCGTTCCTGGCCGGGGCGCCACGACTGTCGCCCTCCCTCGAGTACGGGAAGCTGGCCGGACTGAGGCTTTCGCTGCTGGCCGCCTGCGGGTTGGACGCGCTGACGGAAGAGAGCCGGCGGCGCTGGTCGGGAGAGGCGAAATCCAAACCAATGGACTATTGACAACCCGCGGAACGGGAGTAACATGAGGGTGTGGAGGCGCCTATAGAGCCCTACAAGAGTGAGGGGCGGGTGTCCCGGCCACGGAAACCGGCAGTCGGAAGATCGCGCACGTCCGAATAGAAGGCGTTTGAAACACGCCGCGCTGATGCGCACCGTGAAGGCGTCCACGCGATCCGGGGTTTCCATGGCATCGGGCAACCCGCCCCTTCATGTTTTTCCGCCAGGTTTTGGCTGCGAAATCCCCTGCGCAGTTGCACCTTCATCCTGCCTTCAACGGTAAGGGTTTCTCTTGGCGCTTGGCGCCTTCCGCGAGGCTGTCGAGGATGTTCGTGACCAGTTCAGTGCCCGCCGGGCGGTTGACTCGCGCGCAGTAGCTACATACAATCCAAGTAGCTACTATGATCACCGTCGCAAGCAAGGAATTGAAAAACCGGCTGGGACGCTATCTCGCGGTGGTGCGGACGGGAGAGCACGTCCAGGTGACGGATCGGGGCAAGCTGGTCGCCTGCCTGGTGCCGGCCGGAGAAGACCTCCCGCAGGCCGCGCGGGTCCTCGCCCGGGTGGCCGCCAAGGGCGCGGTCCGGGTGGGAACCGGCAGGATGCCGCGGCGCCGGAAGGGCGCCACGCTTCGGCCCGGCCGGACGGTCTCCGAAATGGTCGCGGAGCAGAGACGGTGATGCTGTACCTGGATACTTCGGCGCTCGCCAAACTCTATATCCAGGAGGCCGGGACGGAGGAGGTGCGCGGGCTTGTGGACGCCAGCCGCGGACTGGTCTTCACCAGCATCGTGACCTGTGCCGAAGCGCTCGCCGTTCTCGCGCGCTGCCGCAAGGAGCGCCGGATGGCCGACGGCGCCTACCGCGCGGCGAAGCGCGCCTTCCTGGCGGACTGGCCGGCCCTTCACGTCGTCGGTTTGGACGAGAGGGTGCTCGCGCCCGCCGAACGGCTGATCGAGAGCCACGGTCTGCGCGGTTTCGACGCCGTTCATCTGTGCGCGGCGCTGTGGATCGGCCGGCCGCGGTTCGCCTGCTTCGACGCGCGGCTTCGCTCGGCGGCCGAGTCGGCGGGGTTGACGCCGGCGCCGTAGCCTGCATCGAGTAGTGCGCCGCTATTGGAGCCACGCAACCGCTCCCTCAGGAGCTGTCAAAAATTCGGCCTAAAACATTTTTATAGGATTATGTTTTGGTTTATCCTGGTAGAGATGCCGGATCAGGAAACCCTGTTTGAGATGCCTGCCGCCGAGTGCGGCCCGAAGACTCGCCC
>JACQZT010000402.1 GCA_016213755.1 Acidobacteriota bacterium
ACCAGCGCCGGGAGCGTGATGCCCCGCTCGGGTTCGAGCGCCACTTTCTCGATCCGATAGCCCTCGCGCTGCACAACGCCGCGCGCGGCGGCCGCGGGCGGCCGGGCGCCGGGACGCTCCAGGCGCAGGCGCCGCGCCAGCAACTGGCGGACATCGCCGCCCTTGGCCGCGGCGCGCGCGGCGTGCAGCCGCTCGGCCAGGGCGCGGTTGAGAGTGAACACGGTTTCGGCCTTCATCGACGTGGCCACCTGTCCGGTGGAGGTCGCCAGCAGCGCTTCGTCCTTTTCGATTTCGAACTCCGGCTCGAGGCCCTCGTCGTCGCGCCCCTTGAGCCACTTCTCGAACCACCGGTAGGTGGCCTCGCGCCGGGGCTTGGTCCAACCGTGCGTGTCGTCGAACTCGAAATAGCCGGCGCGGCCCGGAGCGTCCATCACCTCGAAAATGCGCTTGGCTTCGGCGTAGGCCGCCCGTGCGCCGTCCATCGGAAACAAGTCCCGAAAGGCGGTGGCCATCTGCATGGGGCGTGGCGCGACGGAGATCAGGAAGTCGGAGAACTTGAGGCCGTCGCTGAGGAAATCGACGAAGACTTGCTCGGCGTCCTGCGGGCCGGGCTCGATCCACAGCTTCTCCCACGAGGTGATGTAGCAGGACGGCGCGGCCGCGGCCAGGCGCGGCTCCACCACCGCCAGGTAGGCCGACTGCGTGCCGCCGCCGGAGTTGCCGGCCACGCCGATCCGTTTGGGATCCACGTCCTTCCGCGTCAGCAGGTAGTCGAAGGCGCGCACGCCGTCCCACAGCTCGTAGCGCGCGAAGTTAGTGCCCGTCAGCAGGCATTGCAGGCCAGCCATGGTGTGCTGCGTCGTGCCGATGCCCACCAGCGTCTTGCCGGTGGCCCGGTCGATGTACTCGGAGCGCTCGCCCTGTCCGGGCGGGTCCCAGGCGATGACCAGGATGCCGCGCTTGGCCAGCGAGATCCACACCCGCTGATAGGGCTCGGACGCCTTGCCGTTGTTGCTGTGTCCGGCCACGCCCAGCACCGCCGGCCAGGGCGGCGCGGGTCCTGTGGGCACGAAGACGCTGGCCGTGACGGGAAAATCCGGCTGGCTCTCGAAGATGAGTTTTTCCACGCGGTAATCGGAGCGCTCCAGCACGCCGGTGACGCGGGCGTTCAGCGGCGTCCGCTCGGGGAACCCGCCCAGGGCCGCCAGCACGCGGGCGCGAATGTGCTCCTGGCGCCGCAGGACCTCCGGCTTAGAGCGACTCGCAGCCACCTCGCGGGCGCGGGTTTCCAGCATCTTCATCGCCATCCCGGTCAGGTGCCGGTCGGTCATGTCTTTGAGTTCGCCGCCGACCTCCAGGGATTCGGGGGCCAGGGCCAGGGCAAGTGCCGCGGACAGCAGGAGGCTGAACATGCTGAGAGTATAGCTGATACAATCTTCCATTCACGCTCCAGCCATGTTCACGTCTCGCTTCGAAGAAGCCCTGTCTTTTGCGGCGCGCTTGCACCGCGCGCAGAGTCGCAAGGGGCGTTCCGTCCCGTACGTCTCTCACCTGCTCGGCGTTGCGTCCCTGGTGATCGAGGACGGCGGCGCCGAGGACCAGGCCATTGCCGCCCTGCTGCACGACGCCATCGAAGATCAGGGCAACCAGTATCCCGGCGGGCGCGCCGGCCTGCGCCAGGAGATCGAACGGCGGTTTGGGACCGCGGTGTTGGAGTTGGTGAACGCCTGCACTGACGACGACGCTTGCGAGGACAAGTCCGACGCGGGCGCATGGCGGCCGCGCAAGCAGGCCCACTTGGACCACATTCCGGCGATCGGCGCCGCTGCCCGCCGCGTCTCCTGCGCCGACAATCTGCACAACGCCCGCTGCCTGCTGGCCGATTTCCGGGAGGCCGGGGACCAAGTGTGGGGAAGCTTCCGAACCGGCAGTGCGGCTGACCAGTTGTGGTATTATGGCGAACTTGCGGCGGCGTTCCAGGCGGCCAACACGGGACTGCTCGCCGCGGAACTTGCGCGGGTTGTAGCTGATCTGTCCGCGGCGGTGACCGCGGCCAAAAGAACCTGAGAGGAATCCCCCTCCCGGCGCTCTACTTAGTGAAGAGGCAAACAACAACCGATGGGCATGGAGTGTCCGAAGTGCGGCTCGCGCGACACCCGTCGCTCGGTGAGCGCCGGCCTGCTGGATGGTTTCTGGCACACGCTGAGGTTTGTGGCTTTCCGCTGCCGATCCTGTCGTGCCCGCTTCTTTCGGCGCCGGCGGCAAGAAGACGTCCCGCTCAAAGAACGCACGGCCGCCTGAGCCGGGGCGGATTCTCTATCATGGAAGAAGCAGGACTTCTTCCGTGAGTTTTCTTTACTTCTTCCGGCATGGCCAGGCGGGCCCGCGCGACGATTACGACACGCTTTCCGACACCGGCCGCGCGCAGGCGCGCTGCCTGGGCGAGTACCTGGCCGCCCAGCCGGTGCGCTTTTCGGCGGTGCTGAGCGGCGGCCTGCGGCGGCAGCGCGAAACGATGGAGGGCGTGGCCGAGGCCTACGCGCGCGCGGGCATCGAACTGCCGGCGCCGGCCATCGACGCGGGCTGGGACGAGTTCGACCTGTTCGGCATCTACGCCCAGGTGGCGCCGCGCATGTGCGCCGAAGACCCGGCCTTTCGCGAGGCGTTCGAAAAGGAACGGCAAATCGCCCAGTCGCCGGACTCCCGCATCCACCGCCAGTGGACCGCCTGCGACTCGGCCCTCCTGCACGCCTGGCTGGACAACCGCTACCAGGTGGAAATCGAGTCCTGGCCCGCGTTTCTGGAGCGCGTGCGGGGCAACCGGCAGCGTATTCCCGTCACCAGCGACGGCGAGGCCATCGCCATTTTCACTTCGGCCACGCCCATGTCGGTGTGGGTGGCCTCGGCGCTCGAAGCCGGCCAGCACAAGATCATGCGCCTGACCGGCGCGGTTTACAACTCCGCCATGACCGTCCTCCGCCTGCAAGACGGCCACCTGGACCTGGTGACCTTCAACGCCACGCCGCATCTGGCCGCCCCGGAACTGCGCACGCTGCGCTAGATTCCGAACTCCGCCTCGACTTTGAGCCTCTCGAGGGCGTTGTACACGATCGGGCAGTAGCAGGCGCGGTCGGGCATCTCCCACATGCGGGCGACGAAGGAGGCGGCTCCGCGCACCAGGTGGGGGAAGTCGCGGCAACTGGCCGGCCGTTCGTCGTACACCGTGCACTCGGTCCCGCTGAGAAAGACGCAGCCGGCCTCGTTGCGGCGCAGGATGATCCCTTCCTCCCCGCTCTCTTCGCAATAGTCGCGCAGGAAGACGGCCTTCTTGACGCGCAGGTGGCGCGCCAGCCGCTCGGCGTCGCGCTCGGTCACGCGCGCCGTGGCGACCTTGCAGCAGTTGGCGCACACCGTGCAGTCGATCTGGTCTTCGATCTCCTGGGCGATGTGCCGGAACCGCCGCTCGTGCAGGCCGTGGGTCTTCAAATGGCGGCGGAAACGCAGGTTCTCTTCGCGCTTCTTCTCGCCCAGGCGGCGGATTTCAACCAGGTCGGTCAGCATCCTTCTACCAGGGTACACTCAACTTGAGGAGCAGGCGTCTGGTGTCCGATCGACTCTACGTTTCCTACTGGCTGCGCGGCTCCGAGGACGCCGCCATGCTGCGCCATTTCGGCAAGGTGCTGCGGCTGTTTCCCTTCTCGCGGCTGAGGCCCGGCGCCCTGCTGACCGTCTGCGCGGTGGAGATCTCCGAACCGGCGGTGTTCGAGCGCGCGTTCCCGGAGACACCCGAGGTCTCCGAACTCCTGGCCGCGGCCCAGGACTTCCGCTCCGACGACTGCGCGGTGGAAGTCGAGGCCGCCTGGGACCTGTGGCAGTACGACGGCGAATGGAAACTCGCGCCCGCCCGCGCCCGGCTCACCTGGTTCGGCCCGCGCTTCGAACGGGAAGCGGACGAGCAACTGTGCATCGACTTCGGCCTGGAGGATCTCTTCCTGCCGCAGCCGGAGCTCGCCGGTTCCCTGGCCATGATCCGCTCCAACATCCGCAGTCTGTTGCACCTGGTGCGCGAGATCGGCGACTCCTTGCCGGTCGAGCGGCGTTTGCTGTGGTCGGAATCGGGCGGCAACTTCGCCGAGCGGCTCCAGGCCGCGCTCACCGCATAGCCGCCGCCAGCACCGCCTGGCCCAGCGCGATGCCGCCGTCGTTGGCCGGAACGCGCTGGTGGGTGTGGACGACGAAGCCGCGCGCTTCCAGTTGCGCCGCCGCGCGCTCGGTTAGATAGCGGTTCTGAAACACGCCGCCCGAGAGAACCACCTGGCGGACGCCGGCGCGCACGGCTTCTTCGACGATCCAGTGCGCCAGCGCGTTGTGGAAGCGGGCCGCGATCAGCGGCGCCGGCGCGCGGCGGCGCACGTCATCGAGCAGGGCGCGAATCAGCGGCTCCCAGTCGCCCCCGGCCAATTCGTACCGCTCGTCGGTTTCGAGCGAACCGATCGCGCGCTCCAGCAGCATGGCCGCCTGCCCCTCGAAGCGGCTCTCGCGCGCCACTCCGGCCAGCGAAGAGACGGCGTCGAAGAGCCGGCCGGCGCTGGAGGTCAGCGGTGCATTCAGCCCCCGTTCGAGCAAGGGAACCAATTGCCGGTCGGTCTCCAGGCCTAGCTCCCAGAGAATGCCGGCGGCGCTGCGCCAGCCCTCGCGAATCGCGGCTTCTCCTCCCGGCAGGCGGAACGTGCGCAGATGGGCGATGCGCTCGAAATGCGCGCCTTCACCGAAGAAGATCTCGCCGCCCCAGATGGCGCCGTCCAGCCCGAATCCGGTGCCGTCCCAGCCGGCGCCGAGGTAAGGCCCAGTCACGTCGTTTTCGGCCGCGCAGGACGCCGCGTGCGCCTGGTGGTGCTGCACGGCGACGACGGGCAACCCCGAGCGCCGGGCCCACCGCGTCGAGGCGTAGTCGGGATGCAAGTCGCAGGCCACGATCTCCGGTTTGAACTCGTAGAGGCGGCACAGGTCGTCGATGGCGCGCTCGAACGCGCGCCGGGCTTCCAGCGTGTCCAGGTCGCCGATGTGCTGGCTGACGATCACCTGGCGGCCGCGCGCGATGGCGACGGTGTTTTTCAGATGCCCGCCCACGGCCAGTACGGCGGGCAGCTCCCGCCGGACCAGGACGGGCAGGGGAGCGTAGCCGCGCGCGCGGCGCAGAACGCTCTCGTGGCCGCGCGAAATGCGCACCAGCGAGTCGTCGGCGGGCCGCGCGATGGGCCGGTCGTGGGTCACAAGCAGGTCGGCGATTTCGCCCAGCCGCTCGTGCGCTTCCTGGTTTGAGATTGCGATGGGCTCGTCGCTCAGGTTGCCGCTGGTGGCCACCACCGGGTGGGGGAATTCGCGCATCAAGAGATGATGCGGCGGCGAGTAAGGCAGCATGACGCCCAGAAACGGCGAACTCGGGGCTATGTTGGGCGCGAGGTCCGTGGCTTCGCGCGGCCGCAGCAGAACGATGGGCGCCGCGGACGAGAGCAGCGCCGCCGCCTCGGCCTCGGAAACGTGGCAGGCGCGGCGCACGGCCTCGAGCGAGGGCATCATCAGCGCGAAGGGCTTTTCCTCGCGATGCTTGCGCCGGCGCAGGCGGGCGACGGCCTCTTCGCTGCGCGCGTCCGCCAGAAGCTGGAACCCGCCGATGCCTTTCAGCGCCACGATGCGGCCCGCCGCCAGCGCATCGGAGGCCTCGCGAATCGAACGGTTCAGCTTCGGCCCGCACACCGGGCACGCGTTGGGCTGGGCGTGGAAGCGCCGGTCGAGCGGGTCGGTGTACTCGCGCCGGCAGGCGGCGCACATCTCGAACTCGCGCATGGTGGTGCGCGGCCGGTCGTAGGGGATGTCCAGGACGATGGTGTAGCGCGGCCCGCAGTGGGTGCAGTTCGTGAAGGGGTAGAGATGGCGCCGGTCGGCCGGGTCGAAGATCTCGCGCCGGCAGTCGTCGCAGGTGGCCAGGTCGGGCAGCACCGCGGCGGACTTTTCTTCGGTCGCGTCGCTGGCCAGGATCTCAAAGCCGCTGTAACCGGCCGGCGCCAGGCGGCTGACCTCGCGGGCCAGCACCACCGCCGCGGGCGGCTTTTCGCGCTCCAGGCGAACCAGAAACGAATCCAGAGCCGGCAGGGCGCCTTCCACTTCCACCACCAAACCGGCGCTGGAATTGAGCACCCAGCCGCTCAGCCCGAGATCGGCGGCCAGCCGGTAAACAAAGGGGCGGAAACCCACGCCCTGGACCGCGCCGCACAGAGTAACTCGGACACGTTCATGCCGGAGCCGGCCGGCGATCTCACCGGCGACGCGCTCCACCGCCGCCACCACGGTCGCGCTCGGTTCCGCGCCCATCTCGAAAACGGCGCCCTCGATGCCGTAAATCTCGAGCACCGGCGGCAGGCGGTCCAGAATGCGGCCCAGTTCCACCGCGTCCGCGATGCCGAAACTGTGGGTTGAGCAGCGAAACGCTTCCCGCGGCAGGCGTTCGTGGCGGGCGTCCCACACCCGGGTGCTGCCGGGTTCGGCGCCGGTGACCACCGCATCCACCAGGATCACGTGCTCGAAATCGTGCCAGGCGTCCATCAGCGCGCCGGCCTCCCCCGGCTGCTCGCGGGCCTCCACGCCGGCGGCGTGCAGCCGGCGCGCCACCAGCAGTCCGGCGGCGTCGTCGCCGCGGTCCGGATTGCCGATCCCGATGACTCGGGTTCTCACTCTTCGCGCTCGACGCTGACTTTGAGGAAGTGCGTGGCGCAGGAGATGCACGGGTCGTAGTTGCGCACCGCCTGCTCACACTTCCAGGTGATGTCGTCCACCGGGAGGTTCAGAATCGAGGGCACGAAACGCCACAAATCGTCCTCCATCCGCTTCTGGTTCTGCGAGGTGGGCGGCACGATCTTGGCCGAAAGAACCAGGCCGCGGTCGTCGAGGATGTAGCGGTGGTAGAGGATGCCGCGCGGCGCCTCGGTCACCGCCTGGCCGGTGGCCGCGCGCGGCTGCACTTCGGCGCGCGGGTGGGCCGGCGGCTCGTAGATGTCGATGATGCGCAGCGCTTCCTCGATGGCGCAAATGGTCTCGATGGCCCGCACCACGATGCTCTTGAACTGGTTCAGGCAGGGCGCGCTCAGCCCCACTTCCCCGGCCGTTCGCCGCGCCACCGGCGTGAGTTTGTCGTAGTTCAGGTTGAAGCGCGCCAGCGGCCCCACCAGGTAGGAGCCGCGCGCGCGCAACTGCGAGTGCAGGGCGTTGGTGGGCTTGTCGTGCTGTTCGACGTAGTGGTGTTCTTACTCGGAGACGTCGATGTCCAGGCCCTTGTTGGAAACCAGCCGGCCCTCATTGAAGGGGTACTCGTCGGGGTGCGACAGGGCCACGAACTCGTAGTCCTGCTCGAAGTCCGGAAACTCGAAGCCGGCCACCAGCTTGGCCAAGCCGATGGAGCTTTCCAGCGCCCACTGCAAGTCGTCCTTCATGGCCCGCAGCTCGGCCTTGGCGGGCACCCGGTAGAAGCCGCCCACGCAGACGGTCAGCGGATGGATCTCGCGCGCGCCCATCACCGTGACGATGTGGTTGCCGATCTTCTTCATCCGCAGCGCCATCTCGACGGCGGGCTTGTGGTCGCGCGCCATCTCGATGACGTCCTGGTAGCCCAGGAAGTCCGGGGCGTGCAGGCAGGCCACGTGCAGCACGTGGCTTTCGATCCACTCGCCGCAATAGAACAGGCGCCGCAGCAGGCGGATGGCCGGGTCCGTCTGGACCCCGAAAGCCCGCTCGATGGCGTGCACCGAGCTCATCTGGTAAGCGATGGGGCAGATGCCGCAGATGCGCGCGGTGATGTCCGGCACTTCCTGGAAGTGCCGGCCGCGCAGGAATGCCTCGAAGAAGCGCGGCGGCTCGAAAATCTTGAACTTGACGTCCTGCACGCGGCCGCCTTTGAGCTTGATCAGAATCGATCCCTCGCCCTCGACCCGCGCCAGGTAATCGACCTTGATGCTGGTCAGGCCCTTGGATGTGCTACTGACTTCGGTGCTCATTTCCGGCCCTTCTCCTCACTGACCTGGCGGAACTGCCAGCTCCACGCGTTGAAGTTGCGGAACAACCGCTGCAATTCCGGCTCGCTCTGCCCCTGCATGCGGAACTGATTGGCCAGCGAGGCCGTGTTCGGGCTTTCCATGGGCCCAAAACAGCCGAAGCAGCCGCGGCTGAAAGTCGGGCACAGCGCGCCGCAGCCGGCTTCGGTCACCGGGCCCAGGCAGGCCGTGCCCTGCGCCACGATCACGCAGATATTGCCTTTGCGCTTGCACTCCAGGCACACGCTGTAGGTGGGAATGTTGGGCTTGCGCCCGGCCAGCACGGCGCTGAGCAGCTCCACCAGTTGGTTCTTGCCGATGGGGCAGCCGCGCAGTTCGAAGTCCACCGGCACGTGCTCGGCGATGGGGGTGGACATCTTGAGGGTGTTGATGAAATCGGGCTTGGCGTAGACGCAGCGGATGTACTCGTTCACGTCGCGCCAGTTGCGCAGGGCCTGGATGCCGCCCGAGGTGGCGCAAGCGCCGATGGTGACCAGCGTGCGGCACTGCCGCCGCACCGCCTGGATGCGCTCGGCGTCGTGGTGGGTGGTGATGGAGCCTTCCACCAGCCCGATGTCGTAAGGACCCTTGAGCATGCGCCGCGAAGCTTCCGGGAAGTAGACGATGTCGACGGCTTCCACCACCGCCAGAAACTTGTCTTCGGCGTCCAGCAGGCTCAACTGGCAGCCGTCGCAGGAGGCGAACTTGAAGACCGCGACTTTCGGTTTGGCTTTCCGTTTAGAGCTCATACTTGTCCAACCAGGGCCGCATCTGGCGATACGGGAAGATGGGGCCGTCCTTGCAGATGAAGTGGGGGCCCAACTGGCAATGGCCGCAGAAGCCCACGGCGCATTTCATGTTGCGCTCCATCGAGATGTATGTGTCGGCATCCGGCACGCCGCGAGTCTCCAGTTCCCGGACCACGTAGCGCATCATGATCTCGGGTCCGCAGATGAATGCGGTCGTGTTTTGCGGTTGCAGGCGGACATAGCGGAACAGCGTGGTTACCACTCCGACGTAGCCGCGCCAGCTCACGCCGCCGTAATCCACGGTGGTGAGCACCTGGGTGTCCGGCAGGTAGCCCCAGGCCGCCAGTTCCTTCTTGAACAGCAGGTCGCGCGGGCTGCGCGCGCCGTACAGGATAATCAGACGGCCGAAGTCGCCGCGGTGGCGCAGCACATGGTAGATGGCCGGGCGCAGCGGCGCCAAGCCGATGCCGCCGGCCACGATCAGCACGTCCCGGCCCCGCGCCGCCGCCATCGGCCAACTGGTGCCGAAGGGCCCGCGCACGCCCACCGATTCGTCCGGCTCCCGAGTCACCAGCGCGTAGGTCGCCTGGCCCACCGAGCGAACCGTGTGGACCAACTGGCCGGGCCGCTCCGGGTCGCCCGAAATCGAGATGGGCAACTCGCCGACACCGAACACGTACAGCATGTTGAACTGGCCCGGAGCGAAGCGCGGCAGCTCCAGGCTCCGGTCGGAGGCTTCCAATTGCAGGGTGAACGTGTCGTGAGTTTCCTTGTCCACGCGCGTGACCCGCGCCGGAACCGTTTCGAGGATGTTCGGCTCCCGGCCGCCCGCCGCTTTTACCGGCGGCCACAACTCCGGCGCCGGGATCGAGGTTACGGGGTTCATGGGATCTTCGGCCCTCCCGGTTTGTAGATGTCCAGAAGCTGCATGCGCGTGGCCTGCAAACGTTCGGCCACCACCCCCAGCAGGCGCCGCGTCACCGTGACGCCAAACGGGTGGTCGTTCTCGCAGGCTTCCAGCACCCGGGCCCCGTCCAGCGCCACCGCCCGCACCGGTTCCAGGCAGCGCACCTGGAACTGCTTGCGGACCGGCCGCAGCATCGAACTCCAGCCCAGTTCGTCGCCCGGCCCCAGCGTCTGGATCCGCAGCGTGCGGCCCGGAGCGTGGATCTCCAGCGCCACCTTGCCCTCCAGAATCAGGTAGAACAGGCTCGATTCGTCTCCCTCGCGGAAGACGATCTGGTCGGTGTCGAAACGCGCCTGGAACGCCATGCCGGCCAGCTTTTCGACGAACTCCATGCGAAATCCCTCCAGGAACGGATGAGACTTGAGGACCTCAACGAACTTTTGTGTGTCCATCTGCGAATCGCTCCCTCTTCAGCAAATAATCCTGTTCCTACCGCTCCCTGACGGTCGCGGTTTCAGGCGCCGTGAATGGCCGCCAACTCCTCGGTTACGTCGATTCCCACCGGGCACCAGGTGATGCAGCGCCCGCAGCCCACGCAGCCGGGCGTGCCGAACTGGTCCACCCAGGACGAAAACTTGTGCGTGAGCCATTGACGGTAGCGCGACTTGGGGGACTGGCGCACGCTGCCTCCGTGGATATAAGAAAAACTCTGCGTAAAACAGGAATCCCAGCGCCGCCAGCGCTCGGCCTTGGTCACCGTGACGTCGCTGGTGTCCTCCACAGTGACGCAGAAGCAGGTGGGACAGACCAGCGTGCAGTTGCCGCAACTCATGCAGCGCGCGGCGGCCAGGTCGAAGCGCGGATTCTCGAAGGCATCGCAGAGCGCCTGTTGCAGGCCGCTGGTATCCACCGTGCGGCCCATGCGGGCGCCCGCCGCCTGGACGGCGGCCGCGGCGCTCTGGCGGACACCGGCCGGCGCTTCCTCCGCCCCCAGCTCGTCCAGCAGTTCTTCGCCGGCCGGCGTGCCGGCCTGGGCCACCAGAACGTGGCGTCCGGGTTCCACCAGTTCGGTCAGCAGACTGTCGTAGCCGCCCGCCGCCGCCTGACCGGTTCCCATCGAGGCGCAAAAGCAAGTCCCGCCCGGTTCGGTGCAGTTGACCGCCACCAGGAACGCCTGCGCGCGCCGCTCGCGGTAAATGCTGTCCGAGAACCGGTCGCCCAGCAGGACCCGGTCCTGCGCCGCGATGGCGGCCAGCTCGCACGGCCGGACGCCCAGAAAGGCGTACTTCGGCGCGGGCGGCCGGTCGTTCAGCACCCGGAACTCTCCGTTTGCGCTCTCCGCCTTGAACAGGCAGATCTCGGAAGGGTGGAGATACTTCTTGGGACTGCGCGGCCCGACCCCATACCCGAATAACGCGCCGTCGTCCCGCTGGACCAGCCGGAAGCGGCCGGCGGCCTGTTCCGCGCCCCAGCCCGCGGGAAGATCGGCGGCAGAGCGGACTTCTTCGTAAGTGATGGCCCCGTCCCGCACAACGGGGCCGATGACGGTGTATCCGCGCCCGGCCAGGGCCGAAATCAGCTTTTCGATCGCGGCCGGCTCCAGCAGGCGCTGCGCGCCGGACGATGTCTGTGGTGTGTCCATGGAGGGACCCCCAGTCAGGAACTGCACTCCGCGTGCCAACGCACTCTCAAACTGAAACACAATGACTTAGGGCGCGCCGAATCGGGCCTGTGGGTGAAAGTACACGACAATTCGGTCCTATTATGCCATAAGCCGCACGAGGTCCGCCCGCGGGTATCGCGAAATGCCACACTTTTTCCATGGAAGCCCTAAAACGACGCTTTTCGGCGTTCCAGGCCGGTTTTGCCATTCCTTGGCCGCCCGTAATCCGCACGCTACAATTGTGAGTATATGCTCAGAGACAGAAGATGGATACTCGCGGTGGTCTTTTCGGCCACTCTCCCGCTTTTCGCGCAAACCGCCGACTGGCAAATCGACTCCGCCCATTCCGCGACCCAGTTCTCGGTCCGTCACATGATGGTTTCCACCGTGCGCGGACAGTTCGGTAAAACGTCCGGAGTGGTCAATTTTGACCCCAAGAACCCCGCCCAGGCCAAAGTGGACGTCACCGTGGACGTGGCCTCCATCGACACCCGGGAACCCAAACGGGACGCCCACCTCAAAGGCGCCGACTTTTTCGACGTGCAGCAATTCCCAACCATGACGTTCAAGTCCAAGCGCATCGAGGCGCCGGGCGCCGGGCGGCTGCGGATGGCCGGCGACTTGACTATGCGCGGCGTAACCCGCGAAGTGACCTTCGACGTCGAAGGACCCTCGCCGGAAATCAAGGAAGCCCGCGGCGGGGCGCGCTCGGGCGCCACCGCCACCGCGAAGATCAGCCGCAAGGATTTCGGCATGACCTGGAACCGCGCGATCGAAGCCGGGGGCGTTGCCGTCAGCGACGAGGTTGCGGTTACAATTGATGTCGAGCTGATCCGCAAACCGTGAGCGACGAAACCCAGATCCAGCCTGCTCAATATACCTGTCATCGGGCTCGCGGCCCCCTTCTCATCGACGGGCGCCTCGACGAACCGGACTGGGTTTCCGCACCCCAATCGGCTCCCTTTGTCGATATCGTGACCGGCCAGCCCGCCTGGTTTGACACCCGCGTGGCCCTGCTGTGGGACGATGAGGCCCTGTACTTCGGCTTCTGGGCCCGGGAGCCGAACCTTCAGGCCCGCTTCACCGAGCGCGACTCGAAGATCTGGTTCGACAACGATTTGGAGATTTTCGTCGGGGGGCGCGACGCCTACTACGAATTCGAGATCAACGCCTTCAACACGATTTACGAGGTGCTCTGGATCTGGAAGGACATCCTGAAGCCCGGCGGGCCGTACGACCCGCGCGAGTGGGATCCCGCGCGCCGCCGGGTCATGTCCCTGGCCGGGGTGGGCGGGCACTGCCATCCGCGCGGGGAACGGTGGGGATTCCTGGATTGGGACCTGCCGGGGCTGAAGCACGCCGTCCGAGTCGACGGAACCCTCAACGATCCGTCCGACACCGACCGCGGCTGGACGGCCGAAATCGCCCTTCCCTGGGAGGGATTGCGGCCTCTGGCCGATGGCCGCTCGCTGCCCCCTCAAGACGGCGACGTCTGGCGCATCGACTGCTCGCGCTTTCAATCCGCGGACCGTGGCGGGAATCCGTTTCCGCCGGGAGAAGGCGCCGGCTGGACCTGGAACCGCCACGGCCACTACGACTCGCACATCCCGGAAGTCTTTCCGTACGTGCGGTTTTCAACTCAGTTGGCGCGTTAGCGGTTGGGCGCCGCACGCCGGCCATGCATCTCCATGCCCATTCCGCCGGGGCCGGAACCCATTCCGCCCAGGCCTCCACGCATCCCAGCCGCCGGCGCATCGGGCGGCGTCAGCAGTCCCAGCGCCATGGCCTCCTGGATGGCAGGACGGAGTTTGGCCGCCGCTTCCAGCGCCGCCAGCTTGGCCTTCTGTTCACCGGTCAGCAGGTTCACCGCCGCCTTTTGGCCCGCCTCCCGCGCATCCTGAATCTGTTTGCGCAGGGCGTCGATCTCCTGGGTGAGTTTGCCCAACGCCGCGGCATCGGGGCTGCCTTTGGCGCGCAGATCCCGCAGCGCCTTGCTCTTCTCGAACAACTGGGTTCGAACAGCGCTCACCTTGTCCATGGCCTGCTTCTGCGCGGCCTGAATCTGGACGATCTGTCCGTCGGTCAGATTCAACATCGCCTTCACTTCGTCCAGCTTCGGCTGAGGTCCTCCGGGGCCCATTCGGCCCGGGCCCATGGGGCCTTGGGCGAACACTGCGCCCACGGCCAACGACAGGAATAGAATTTTCGTTTTCACCCTTCTGATCTCCTTGTATTGAGTTTTTTGTGCGGCTTTCGCCGTCCCACTCTGTTAAACGCCGCAAACCGCCAGATGTTTCTTAAGTTGCTGAAAAAACTAGCGTTACAAATTTAACAAGAGCTTTGTATAGTCTTTACGTGGGCTCTCGCCGCCAGCGCGCATAATTAAGGATGAACCGTGAAAACGCCCAACTGGCTTGAAAGTCACGACCGGCTTTGGCTGGCGGTACTCATCGTCGCGCTGGCCGGCCTGGCGCCCCTGGCTTGGCTGCAATATCGCTGGGTGGACCAGGTGGCGGAGGCCGAGCGGGCGCGCATGCGGGTTCACCTGGATACGGCCGTAGCCCGCTTCGCCCAGGATTTCGACGGCGAGTGGATGCGTCTGTTCCGCGCCTTGCAGGCGATCCCCCCCGGCCCTCCCGAGCGGGAACTGGAGGATCTGGCCGCGCACTGGCTGGAATTCGGCGAGTCGGGCGGCACCGTCAGAGCGGTGCGCGACTTCTATGTCACGCTGGACGGCCGGGATGGTCGCGAGTCCCTGTACCGTTTTGAGGCCGCTCAGGGCGCCTTTGCTCCGGTGCAGTGGCTGCCGGAACTGGAGCGCGCGCTGCCGCGGCCGCCGTTTTCTGAATTCGGGCCGCCGCGCATGTTCAACCCTGTGCTGGAGCGGATCCCGGCGTTGGCGATCCCCCGGCGCGGCATGTCCCGTCCGGATGCCGAACCGCGACCTCGCGGGCGCCGCCGCCGGCCCGAACGCAGCCGCTGGTGCGTCCTGGTGCTGGATCTGGACTACTTGCAGCGCGTGGTTCTTCCGGAGCTGACGGGCCGTCACCTGCGGCAGTCGGGCGAGTTGAGCTATGAGGTGCGCGTCGTCAGCCGCGCCGACCCACGGCGGGTAATCTACACCTCGGATGCGGCTCTGCCACCCGGGTTCTTCGACGCGCCCGACGCCCGCGCGGAGTTGCTTCGCTTGCGCCCGGCCGCTCCGCGCCCCGAGTTCGAGGGGCCGGGCGGCGCCTGGCTGCTGCTGGCCAGGCATCGGGGCCGGTCGTTGGAAGCCGTGGCGGCGGCTGCGCGGCGCCGCAACCTGGCGGTCAGCTTGACCGTTCTGTTGGTGCTGGCGGGCGGCATTGCCGTGCTGCTGGTGACCACCCGGCGCGCCCAGCGCCTGGCGCGCCAGCAAATGGAGTTCGTGGCCGGAGTTTCGCACGAGCTGCGCACGCCGCTCGCGGTGATCTGTTCGGCGGCCGACAACCTCGCCGACGGCTTGGTGACCGGCGAGCGGCAGGTGACCCGTTACGGCGGGGTGATCCGGGGCGAAGGGCGCCGGCTGGCGCACATGGTGGAGCAGATTCTGGGCTTTGCGGGTCTTCAAAGCGGACGTGTGAAGTACGACTTGCAGCCCGTCGAGGTCGCCTCCGTGATCGAAAAAGCCTTGGCTGCCTGTGCGCCGGAGATGCGCGCCGGCGGCTGCGGGGTGGAACGGGACATTGCGCCGGACCTCCCCCCGGCCATGGCCGACGCCACAGCGCTGGCGCATGGCCTGCGCAACCTGGTGGACAATGCTCTGCTGCACGGAGGTCGAGGGGGTTGGGTGGGAATCCGCGCCCGCCGGGACGGGGCCGGGAGCATCGAGATTCGCGTCGAGGATCGCGGCCCTGGCATCGACCCGGCCGACCTGCCGCACATCTTCGAGCCTTTCTACCGTGGACGCCGCAGCAAACGGGAACAGGTCAAGGGTTTCGGACTGGGGTTGGCCCTGGTTCAGCGCATCGTCGAGGCGCACGCCGGCGCCATTGAAGTGAGCGGCGGGCCGGGGCAGGGAACCATCTTCACCCTGCGCATCCCGGCGGCGCCGGAGGACTCCCCGGATGGATAAGCGCATTCTGCTGGTGGAAGACGAACCCGGGCTGGTCATGACTCTGACCGACCGGTTGGAAGTGGAAGGCTACCGGGTGGAGAACCGCTCGGACGGCGAAGCCGGGCTGGAGGCGGCTTCCGGCGGGGCCTATGACCTCATCCTTCTGGACGTGATGCTGCCGCGCAAGAGCGGCTTCGACGTATGCCGCAAGCTGCGCCAAAGCAGAATCGAGACGCCCATACTGATGCTGACCGCGCGCAGCTAGGTGGTGGACAAGGTGGTCGGTTTGCAGATTGGCGCCGACGACTACCTCACCAAGCCCTTCGACATGATGGAACTGCTGGCGCGCGTGGAGGCCCTGCTGCGCCGGGCGCCCAAATCCGCCGTGGCCCCGCCGGTCTTGCGCTTCGGCGCCGTCACGGTGAACTTCCCCAGCGCCGAGGTCACCCGCGACGGGAAGCCGGTGGACCTGACGGCCCGCGAATTCCAGCTTTTGCGCTACCTGGCCGAGCGGCGAGGCACGGTGGTCTCCCGCGAGCAGTTACTGACCGACGTCTGGGGTTACGAAGCGCTGCCCTCGACGCGCACTGTGGATGTGCACATGGCCTGGCTGCGGCAGAAGCTCGAAGCCAACCCCAAGAACCCGGAGTTTATCCTCACCGTGCGGGGGATGGGCTACAAACTGGCGGCGGCATAGTTAACACTCGGAATCCACTCTGTGCCCGGTGCTCCGAGATACAATACAGGCATCGAGGGGCCCATGAGTGGGAAGACAGAACCGTCGCGGCGGAGTTTCCACACCACATTTATTTACGGTCTTTGGGGCTTGATCGCGGGGGCGCTGGCGCTGCCCGCCGCGATCTACCTTCTGGTGCCGGGGCGGAAGCGCCAGCAGGACCAATGGGTCGAGGCGGGCGAGGCGGCGCGGTTTTCCGCCCGCACGCCGGAGGAGGTCGTGTTCCGGCGCAACCGGGTCGACGGCTGGAAGGTGACCAGCGAGAAGACCACCGCCTGGGTGGTGCGGCTGTCGGAACGGGAGGTCGTGGCCTACGCCCCGCAATGCACGCACCTGGGGTGTGCCTATCACTGGGACGCCCGCAGCGGGCATTTCCTCTGCCCTTGCCACAGCTCGGCGTTTTCCCTCGAGGGCCAGGTGCTCAGCGGACCGGCGCCGCGCCCGCTGGACCGTTACCAGGCCCGCATCGCGGATGGGAAGCTGCTGCTGGGGCCGGTCCAGGAGAGACAGTCGTGATCCGGCGCGTCGTCGAGTGGCTCGAACACCGCACCGGCGTCGAGACCGCCATCCGCAACTTTCTATACGAGGAGATTCCGGCTTCCAGCGGCTGGCGCCAGGTTTTCGGGAGCGTGGCCGTATTCTGCTTCCTGGTGCAGGCGTTCACCGGTATTCTGCTGGCCTTCAATTACGCGCCCACGCCGGGCGAAGCCTACAACAGCCTGAAGTACATCGTCACCGAAGTCGCGGGGGGGCGCCTGATCCGCGGTCTGCACCATTGGGGCGCCAGCCTCATGATCGTGGTGGTGGCGCTGCACATGGCGCAGGTGTTTCTCTGGGGCGCCTACAAGAAGCCGCGCGAAGCCACCTGGATCGCCGGTGTCGTGCTGCTGCTCATCACGCTGGGCTACGGGCTGACTGGCTACCTGCTGCCCTGGGACAATCGCGCCTATTGGGGCACTGTGGTGGCCACCCAGATCGCCGCCAAATCGCCCGGCATCGGCGCCTACCTGAGCCGCCTGCTGGGCGGCGAGGGCGCCATTGGCGTGGTTACCTTCGCGCGTTTCTTCGCCTTGCACGTGCTGATTTTGCCGCCGCTCACCGCGCTGCTAATCGGGATTCACGTCTGCCTGGTTCGCAAGCACGGGGTGACGCCGGCGGCCGGCGACACGGCGCCGAAGAAGAAGTTCTACCCCGAGCAGGTTTTCCGCGACACCGTGGCCATCTTCGTTTCCTTCGCCCTCCTGTTCCTGATGGCCGCGCTGGTACAGGTGCCGCTAGATCGCCTGGCCGATCCCACCGATACCAGCTACATCCCGCGCCCGGACTGGTACTTCTTGTGGCTGTTCCAGTTGCTGAAGGTGTTCGAGGGGCCGCTGGAAGTGGTGGGCACCCACGTTCTGCCCGGCCTGGCCGTGCTGGCGCTGGTGCTGGCTCCTTTCCTCGACCGAGGCGCGCTGCGCCGCGTGCGGGAGCGCACGCTGGCCGGAGGGCTGCTCGTCCTGGCCGTGCTGGGGCTGGGCGGGCTGACGGCGGCCGCGGTCGCGACCTCGCCCAAGTCCCCGGAGGCCGTCTCCGGCGACGGGGGGCCGCGGGAGTGGCAGCAGCTTTCGCCCGAGGAACTGGCCGGCATCGGCTACTTCCGCACAGAGAGCTGCGCCAGTTGTCACACCGGCGGCGGCACGGCGGTGGGTCCGGACCTGACCGCGACCGCCACCCGCAAGTCGGCCGCCTGGATGATCGCCCACTTCAAAACCCCCCAGCGCCTAATGCCGGGCACATCGATGCCCCCCATTCAGTTGACCGACGCCCAGTTGAACGCGCTGGCGGCGTTTCTGCTCAAGCTCAACCCGCGCAACGCGCAAGCGCTCGCCTCGGCGCCGCAGTTCGCCGTCGAGGGCGCCATGGTCTATCAGCAATACCAATGCGCCGCCTGCCACCAGGTGAACGGCGCGGGCATGAAACTGGGGCCTTCGCTCAACGGCCTGGAAAAGCGCCGCTCGCGCGACTGGCTCGCGGCGCACTTCGCCAACCCCCAGGCGCTTTCGCCCGGCTCGGTGATGCCCCCCTACAAGTTCCCGCCCCGCGAACTGGAGCGCCTCACGACCTACCTGCTCTCCCTACCCGAATGAAATCTGCGTTTAGAACGCCCACAGCAAACTGGTATAGCCGGTGTGCGCGCGGTAGTCTTGCGCGCGCAGCAGCGGTTCGCCATAGCGGTAGTGCTGGTAGGCGGCGTTCCAGCGGAGCTTGGGAGTCAGGCGCAGCGAGAAGCGCGCCATGGGCGATTCGAAGGTGAGCGCGAAGTCCCGCCGGTCCTCGACGCGCGAGTAGCCCGCCCACAGGTCGGCGCGGCTGCGTAAGGCCACGCGCGCTCCGCCGTGGACGGCGCCGAGATCGCTCCGGTAGGCGTAGCGTTGGTTCTGCAAGGAACCCAAAGCGAAAAAGGCGAGGCCGGAGACCGTGTCCAGGTGCAGCCTGGAATACCCGGCGTCGAGCGACAGCCAGCTCCGCGCCGTCCAGCTTCCGTCGAACGAGTAATTGCGCGCCCGCGAGCTGTGAGCCGACAGGACCACCGAGTTGGTGTTGTAGTTGGCCCGCGTCGCGGCTGTGAGTTGCAGGTTCCGGGTCTTGTACTGGATGCGCCCGCCCAGGGCGTGGTAGTTGCGCTCGCCGATGGGATAAAAGGGCCGGCCGGCGCGCCCGACCTCGGCATCCAGGCTGATGCGCAGCGGCTTGGCCGGCTGCAAGCGCAGCCCCGCCAGCCCGGCGTGCAGGCGGTTGTCCTGCTCGGCCGCCGCCAGGCCGGAAAAATCGCCCACGCTCTGCCGCTCGCGCGAGCGGATGCGCCGCGTTGAAAAGTGGTAGCCGCCGTACAGCGTGACCCACCGATGGGCGCGGAAACTGGCATCGGTCAGATTGGAGATGGCGCGGATGCCGAGATAGCGGAATTGCAGCAGGTTGTCGAGCGCGGTCGAGTTGTTCACTTCGCGGTACACCGAGTCGCCTTCCATGCGGGTGGAATGACAGGCGGTGTGGTTGGTCAGCGTGAGGCGCGAGGCGGGGAACAGGGTCAGGCTGAGGTTGCCCGTGGTAACCGGCCGGCGGCCGTCGCCGGCGACCAGAATCTGGCGGTTCAGCGCGGCCCCAAAACGTCCCGTTCCGGCGGCCATTTCCTCGAAGTAGAAATGGCGCAGGCCGTCGGTGTGGCTGAAGCGTCCGTTGGCGGCCCACAGCTTGCGGTCGGCGGCCAGGGTGGTGCGCCAGTACGGAGAGCTGCCCCGGTAGGGCTCGGCGCGGCGGAAGGAAGCGCCCGTCGAAGTGGTGTTCTCCGCGAACCGGTCCCAGCCCCGCAGAACGTTCAGCCGGACGCCCTTCACCGTCACCTCGCCGCCCAGACGGAATTCGTTGCGCAGACGGCGCACATCGGCGAACAGAGGGATCGTGTCGCTGGCCGAGGCGAACGGCATCACCGTGGTCAGCGCGGGTCCGTCCTGCGAATTGCGGCTGTAACCCGCGAACAAACGCAGCGCGGACTGCGGGAAGAGCACGAAGTCGTGGTCCTGCAAGCGGCGGACGGTGCCGGCGGCGTGCTGACCGAAAGCGATGGGCAAAGCCGGATTGTAGTACTCGCTGAGCCGCCACACCAGGTCGTAGCGATACAGGCCGTTCTTCTGCACGCGCAGATTGGAGTGCTGGTAGGGGTCGTTGCCCAGCCCCAGGGTGGAAAGGGCGATCTCGTCGAACAGCCCGCCGTGCCCCTCGCGGGAATGCACGGTGAGCGATCCGGAAAGCAGCCGCATGCCGTTCCCGAAGTTCACATCGCCGCGGTACTTGCCCAGGTTGCCGCCCACCGAGCGGAAGCGGTAGCCGGCCTCAAACGCCGAGGTGACGTTGTAGTCGCCAACGTTATCCCCGCGCACCGAGCCCACCTGAACGGGCGTGGGCGCGGCGGTGGGCTGCGCGGCCGCCGCGGCCGCCAGCCAGATCGGGATCGCAATCGGATGCACTCTCATGGCGGCCTCCTAACGCAAGAAGTACGGGTCGGCGTTGGACCCGTGAACGCGCACGTGGCAGGTGGTGCAGTTGCGGAAGCGCGGCTCGGCCATATTGTGGGACGCCGATTGCACCGTAATCCCATCCGCCTGCTTCCCGAACGAGCCGGCGCCATTGTGGCACTCCAGGCACACGGTGAACACCGCCGGGCGGCGCAGCAGGCGCGCGTTGGGCGAGCCGTGCGGCTGGTGGCACGTTTCACAGCCGTCCACCCGCACCGCAGGGTGCTCGAAGGCGAACGGCCCGCGCTTGTCGGAATGGCACTTGAGGCACGCTTCCTCGTTCACCAGGGCGCTTTCGACCATGCGCGGCCGGCTGGCCATGCGCCACGCGGGCGCCGGCGCGCCGTGCGGATTGTGGCAATCCGTGCAGTTCATAAACCCTTCGTTGACGCGGTGCTTAAAGGGCATCTCGAACTGCGCGCGCACGCTGCCATGGCAGGAGTAACACAACTCGGCCTGCTTCTTCGCCAGCAGGAACTTCCGCTC
The DNA here is from genome assembly GCA_016213755.1 of Acidobacteriota bacterium. Classification (GTDB taxonomy): domain Bacteria; phylum Acidobacteriota; class Terriglobia; order Bryobacterales; family Bryobacteraceae; genus JACQZT01. The sequence continues at coordinate 20,759 of JACQZT010000402.1, forward strand.
GGGCGACTTGTGGATGGAATGGCAACTGTTGCAGGCCACCTCGCCCAGCGTGTGGGAAGACCGCCGGATGTTGGCGCGCGAGAGGTCCTTGGCGTGGCAGGCCAGGCAGGCGTCCAGAACCTGTTTGACGGGCAGGACCGAAAAGGCCCGGATGGTGGCCTTGCCGCCGCGCGCCTCGACGTGCGCCTGGGCCGGGCCGTGACACCCCTCGCACCCGGTGCGCTCCGGCGGCCCCTTACCCGAAGCGACGCTCTTGTAATGCGGGTTCTTGTAGAAGTTCAGCCAGACATCCGGATGGCACGTCTTACAGACGTTCCCTCCCACGAATCCGGGAGCTGCGGCCGGTGGCGGTTGCCCGGCGCCGGGACACAGAAAGGCCGCCGAGGACAGAAGGAGAACAATCCCAGTTCGCGAGAGCACTTGGTGCCAATTATAACTCCGATCGTCTCAGGCGTGCCCCTGCATCGTGATGCTTCCTAATCACCGTGTCTCGGTTTGCCACTTCGGCTACTCTGTCTGGGTCACTTTGAGCGAACATAGGTGAGGCACTTCTGCCCAGGGCCGAAGTCCCGGCGCCGGCACGCAGACCACCGCACGATCCCGGCCTTGTGTCTTGGCTTGGTAGAGCGCCGTATCGGCCGACCGCACCAGAGCCTCGGCTGTGGCGCCATGATCTGGAAACCCGGCCACTCCGAGCGAAACGGTAATGGCCCCCAAGTCCTGGCCGCGATGCTCCATCCGGAGAGCTCGGATTCCGGCGCGCAGCTTCTCCGCCATATCCGCCGTGTTTTGCGAGGGACTCCCCGGAAACACCAGCACGATCTCCTCGCCTCCATAGCGGCAGACGAAGTCCCCCTTCCGCACTTGTTGCTGCAAGAAAGCGGCCAGTTGGCACAGCACCGCATCCCCCGCGTCGTGACCGAATACGTCGTTGACCCGCTTGAAGTGGTCGATATCCAGCATGACCACGCTTAACGGATGCTCCTCGCGCGAGGCGCCGAGCAGTTCCCGGGTCAGCCCTTCTTCGAGGTAACGGCGGTTAAACAGTCCGGTGAGCGGATCGCGAATCGACTGCCCACGGAGGTGTTCGCGCAGGCGCAGATTTGCCACTGCCAGCGCGAGGTGCTCCCCAACGGTTTCGAGCACTCGCTGTTTGGCGCCGGGCAGGGGCGTCCCGGCGCCGGTCTGGAGATGGATAATGCTCAGCCGCTCGCCGGAGGCGGCCAGGAGAACACAGATGTGCCACCCCTCGGGGGCCTCGTCCAGGTGCTGGCAACGCGGCCCAGGCGACCGGGTGTCCGACACGTGCGGCCTCCCCCGGCGGAGGGCCCAGCACTGCTCGGGTGCGAGGCCACGCGGCCCGCTCGGGGATTCCCCCCACTCGGCTGCCCGCTCGAACCCGCCCCCCGTGTCGCTCGCCAGGTACAGAGCGCCGGTGAGGGCGGGAAACAGTCGCTGCGCGGAATGGGCCGCCACGGCGCAGGCTTCCTCGATCGTCTGGCAGGTTTGCAGCATCTCGCCCATCTCGCTCAGCAAGGCGCTGTCGCGATTCCGGCTCTCGAGTTCGCTCACCGAGCGCCTCAATGCCTGGTTGGCTTGCCGCAACTCCTCTTCCGCCCGCTTCTGTTGGGTGATGTCGTGGACCACGTGCACGACGCCTCCGCGGGCAGGGCCGGCGGCGGACCGGGACAATAACGCCGGGAAGCGGGTTCCGTCGCTCCTTCTGCAAAACAACTCTCCCTCAGTTTGGCTTTCTCCCAAGATCTTCGCGTCTTGCCCCAGCAGCGCCGCCGGGACGTATCCGCACATTCTGCACAGCGAATCGTTCGCATAAACGATCCGGTTCGCCTCGTCCGTGATGTAGACTCCGTCGTGGATGCTCTCCAGGGCTTGTGAGAGCATCTGCGAGCGATCCTCGATCCGGCGGCGGCGGACCGCCGTCTCGATCGTCGTAGGCAGAACGCGCAGGTAGTTCCGATCCGCGTCCTTGGTCAAGTAGTCGCTGGCGCCCTCCCGCAACGCCTGCACGGCAACCTCTTCATTGCCCGCCGCGGTGACCACAATCACGGCCGCCCCGCGGGCGAAGGGGAGGTGATCGAACGCGGTCCCGTCACCGAGACTGAAATCGGTGACCACCACGTCGAATCGCGCGGCCCGGAGGTGCTTCAGCGCCTCGCTCACCGAAGCGGCGATGGCGTACTCATACGGAAGGCGTTCCTTTTCCACCAGACGCTCAAAGGCCATCTGGTCCACGCGATCGTCTTCCACGAACAGCACCCGATACTTCGCCGCGGCTGGGACGCCTTTCCCCGCCGGTTGCTCGCTCTGGGGCACATCCGCCTCCCCCGCCATCAAGCGACCTCGCTCAGAGTCCAGTACAAGTTGATGGTCCGTATCACCTCGACGAACCGGATGTAATCCACGGGTTTGATCATGTACCCGGCTACGCTCAAATCGAAACTGGCGACCCGGTCTTCGTCTTCTCTCGAGGTCGTCAGAACCACCACGGGGATCCTCCGCAGGATTTCATGCTGTTTCAGTTCCTTGAGGAGTTCGATGCCGTTCATCCTCGGCATGTTCAGATCGAGCAGAATCAAACCGGGCCTTTGGTTGGCTTGGTCCTGGAGGCGGTTGAGCGCCTCTTCCCCGTCCCCGGCAACGTCCAGGGGGTTGGTCACATGGAGATCCTTGAGCGCGCGCCGGACGGTCATCACGTCCACAACGTCGTCTTCCACCAGCAGAATTCTTATGTTATTAGGCATTTCGATGGTTCTTGGCAGGTTTCGGGACTGAGTGGCCCGTCGGCTTTGGGGAGCGTAAAGAAAAAGGTGCTCCCACACCCCACCTGGGATTCGACCCACGCCCTGCCCCCGTGGATCTCGATCACCTTCTTGACTATTGCCAGCCCGACCCCGGCGCCCCCGCGCTGATCGCGCGCGTCGAGCGTCTGGAAGATCTGGAAGATCCTCTCGAAGTGCTTCTCCGGAATGCCGGGCCCGTTGTCGGCGACGCTCAATCGCCAGAACCCACCCTGATCCGAGCAGCCGATCCGGATCTCGCCGGCCTCCTTGTCCGAGTACTGGGCGGCGTTGCCCAGCAGATTCTGAAACACCTGCGCGATGCGGGTCTTTTCCGCCACCACCGTCGGCAGCGGGCTTTCCACCGAGACGCGGATGTGCGGCGGAAGCGCGAGCAAATCGACGACCCCGGGGACCAGTTGCCCCAGGTCGACCGCCTCCCGGCTCTCCCGGACGCGGCCCACCCGGGAGTACTGCAACACGCCGTCGATGAGGTCGTGCATGCGATGGGTGCGGGAGAGGATCAGCCGCAACGGTTCGCGGCCCGCCTCGTCCAGCCGGCCGGCGTAGTCCTCGGAAATCCAACTCGCCAGCGCAGCGATCCCGCGCAGCGGCGCCTTGAGGTCGTGCGACACGACGTAGGCGAATTCGTTTAGCTCGCGGTTGGCGCTCTCGACTTCCTTCAAGAGTTCCCCCTGCCGGCGCCGCGCCCGTTCCAGTTCGCAAACCTTGGCTTCCAGTTCGCGGCTGCTCGCCTGCACATGCTCAGCCATCGCATTGAAGGAACGCGACAGGCTCCCGATTTCGTCCTCGCCGGGCATCGGCGCCCGCGCGGATAGGTCGCCGGCCCCCAGGCGCTCCGCGGCGCGGTAGAGCCGGCGCAGGGGCCGGGTGATGGCCCGGCGGAGCAACATCCCTTGCACGCCGAGCGCCGCCAGCAGCGCCCCGCCAGTCACCGCGACCGCTCTCCATATATCGTCCCGGCTCTTCTGGTCCACGAACATCAGGTGCATGTCGATTCGGAGCGCGCCCAGGATATTGCTCTTGCGGGCCGCGTCGTAGGCTCCTTCCACCGGGACCAAAACCCGCATCACGTCCTGTCCGTCCGTTTCAAGCCGCCGGTGCACCGGCCGAAGGCCGGCCAGACATTCGGCCAATAATGGATCCTCGATCCGCCGGCCGATCCATTCCATCTCGGAGTCGGCGACGACCCGGCCCAAAGCGTCCACGGCGACCAGGCGATGGATGTTGGAGATCTTGTTCGCAAAGCGCTGGACCACCGGCTGAAGGGTCTCGGTGCGGTACAGCGACGGGCTCTCCAAGATCACTTCCTTGAGCGCCTCGATCACGATCACGGCGGAAGTCTCGACATCCGCGTAGCGCTCCGACCGAATGCTGCGCTCCTGCACCACGCCGAGGGCGGCGAAGGTCAGCGCCGAGATTGCGGTCAAGAACAGCATCGCCCGGGTGGCGAGGGAGTGGCGCAGCTTCACGCCGGTACCTTCCGCGGCTTGCGCCGGACCAGAGGCAGGCCCGCGCAAGTCAGTCCCAGCAGGACCAGAACTCCCGGGAGGTACTCGGCTGCGAGAATCCTCGCTCGCGCCGCGCGGGCCCGTTCCGCCAGCGCGGTGACCGCGTCTCCGGCCACGACTCCGCCCCAGCGGACGATTGGTTGAACCGGCCTTTGCGTTCGCGCGTCATAGACGGTATCGCCGGACCAGCAGCTCTCCTCGATCTTGAGTGTCTCCCCGGTCACCGGCTCCACCCAGATCCGGAAGCGGAATTGATGGTCGGCGCAGCGGATCTCCTGGCCGGGAGCAACCCGAACTCCGGGGTAGTCCGCCGTTCCCGCGAAGGACTCGGTGTACTCAGCCGCGCCTCGATAGGAGAAGACGTAGGTGTTCAGGCCCGCAATCTCCTCTTCGGCTTCGAATGCCAGCGGGGTTCCTTTGAGATAGTTTTGCCGGAGCCTGTACGCGCGCTTGCTCACGTGACGGGGAAACAGGTAGTAATCCCCTCGATAGCGCGGGTCCGCGTGCGCCCCGCTGGCCGGGTTGACCAGCGCCTCCGAGATGTACTCCCATTCCTTCTTCCCGGTACGCGGATTCAGTGTCGTCATGCGGTCTTGCATGCGGACCGACGCCGGCCGCCCCAGCTCCGAGGCTGCTCGCACGCTGCGCTGGTAGGTCGAAGTGGGATTCTTCACCGGATAGACGCCGCTCGCCGGGTCGGCGTACCCAACGGCCCCGATGAAGGTAGTCTCCCATTTCCACCCGGGCGGGATGCGCTGGGTCCAGCGGGGCGCGAGGAGGAATCTCCAGGCGCCGGCGGCGGCGATGAGAGCGATCCCTGTACAGAACAGAAGGCGCCGTATGGTCAGTGACATATCGGACGACTCAGAACTGAGCCACTCTCCTCTCCCTGCGTGTGCGGCCTTCGGACTTCAATATTCCGGGTCGTACCTTCTCCATCGGTCGCTTGGCCGCAAACCTTATAGCCATCCTGTGAACCGCAATAATCAGTGTGCCCGCAAAATCACCGACTTAGATCTGACTGACCTAACCTTTCAAGACCATCTTCAAACCAGCGCATGACCTTCGCGTAACGTCGAACTCGGTTACGTGATGCGGGCCAGTGGGCCGTCCCTGAATCCTTAGAAAATGCGCGACGAGAGGTGCCGGACGGAGCAATTGGGGAAAAAAAGGCGCCGGGCATCTCGAGGACGCCCGGCAGAGGATTCCCACCTCCAGGCGGAGGACCCGGTTAGTGGTGGAGGTGACCGCGCGATTCGGCGAGGTCTGCGCTAGTCCTCGCCAGCATCGAGACTCAGGAAGTCACACGTCAAACGTAACCCGTTATGGATATAAAGTCGATTCCTCTTTATGTGGGGATCGGCGGGGACAACGGTGGGGGGTCTACCGGACGTCTTCCGCTAACTGGATTTTTCCGTCCGCGCGCTCCGGGGCGACGTAGGCGGCGACGGGACTCTCGTGGCCGGCCGTGCTCACCGCCTTGACGCCGATCACCAGGTCGTCGATGGATACGTTTGCAAGCGTAAACCGCGGGACGTTGCCGGCGAAGATCTCGTGTTCCCAGAACGGCGCGGTGGTCGGGCGAATCACCACCGCGAACCCGGCCAGGTCGGGCTCCGGCTGGTGCGACCAGCGGAGTTCGGCATCGTAGCCGGACTTGCCCCGGCCGAGCATGGGGGCGCCCGAGGCCTGGGCTACGACCGGCGGCCGAGTGCTGATGGGCGTAGTTCTCGTTCGGTTCGGTGAAGCGCACCGCCGCGAAGCCGCGCTGCGCGAGGGCGAGTCGTCCGGGCCGGCCGAGAACAGGCGCACCAGGTGACTCATCTTCCGCCCGTTGCCCGCCGTCTCGTCTCCGATAATGTCCAGGTTGAGCACGGCGTCCACCGCCGTCTTTTCCTTCAGCAGGCTGTCGGCGTGCAGACGGGCGCCGAACAAACCCTGCTCTTCGCCCGCGAACAGGATAAACACCAGCGTCTTCTTCCATTCGCGCCGGCTCATCACGCGGGCCGCTTCGAGCACCGCGGCGACGCCGCTGGCGTTGTCGCTAACTCCCGGCGCCGGGCGGGCGGCCGGGCCGGTGTCGCGGGCCAGCGAGAGCGAATCATAGTGCGCGCCCAGGATGACCTGCCTCTCTTTCTGCGTCGTGCCGGGCAGCACCGCCACCACGTTCACCATCTCGAGATCGCGCTGCACGCGGCCCTGCTTTTTCACGCGGTAGGAGTCCGTGCGCACCTCCAGTCGCGGGCCATAGCCCTTCAGCTCTTCGACCAGCCAGCGGCGCGCCGCGCCGATCCCCTCGGTGGCGCTATCGGTGGCGGAATGGACGTCGCGGGTGCCGAAGCTGCCCAGTTTCTCCATGCCGCGGGCGACTCGCCCGGCGTTCATCTCCGAGATCAGCCGGGCGATCTCGGGGTCCGCCGATCTGTAGGCGGGCTGCGCGGCGCAGACGGCGGTCAGGGCCAGAAGGGCGGCCGGCAGCATGGCGCTGGAACTTCGATTTGTGCTGGTCATTCTGAAACTAGGCGCGCGGCGGTCCGAGAACTTCGCGAATCTTCGCGGCCAGGGCGCTGGGAACGGGTGGTTTCTGAATGTAATTCACGCCGGAGTCCAGCACTCCCTGGTGGGCGATCGCATCCGCGGTGTAGCCCGACATGTACAGCACCTTCATTTCCGGACGCAACCGCTTGAGACGGTCGGCCAGTTCCTTTCCGGTAATGCCCGGCATCACCACGTCCGTCAGCAGCAGGTGAATCGGCTCCGGATGCCGCTCGGCCACCAGCAACGCCTCTCCGCCCCGCGCGGCTTCGAGCACCCGGTAGCCGTAACTCCTCACGATCTCCACCGTCAGCCGGCGGACGATCTCCTCGTCTTCCACGACCAGGACGGTCTCCGAACCGCGGAGCGTGCCAGGGGCCGGCGCGGCAGCCCGGCCGGCGGCGAGGGCGCCCTCTAACCTGGGCAGGTAAATCTTGAATATCGTGCCGTGGCCCGGCTCGCTGTACACCCAGATCCATCCCCGGCTCTGCTTCACAATTCCATAGACGGTCGAGAGCCCCAGGCCGGTGCCCTTTTCCAGTCCCTTGGTAGTGAAGAACGGCTCGAAGATGTGTTGCCGGGTTTCCTCATCCATCCCGGTTCCGGTGTCGGAGACCGCCAGCAGCACATAGGACCCGGGCGTCATATCCGGGTGGACCGCGGCGCAGCCCTCATCCAGGTCGAAGTTCGCCGTCTCGATAATGAGCCTTCCACCGCCGGGCATCGCATCCCTGGCGTTCACCGCCAGGTTCATGAGCACCTGGTGAAATTGTCCCGAGTCGGCCATCACCTGGCCCAAATCGGGGGCAAGCTTCGTCACCAGTTCGACGTCTTCCCCGATCAGACGCTGAAGCATACTCCGCATTTCGCCGGCCAGATCGTTCAGGTTCAGCGGCGCCGGCTGGATAATCTGTTTTCGGCTGAACGCCAGCAACTGCCGCGTCAGCTCCGCGGCGCGCCCGCCGGCTTTGCGGATTTCGGTCATCATGTTCCGGAGTGGATCGCCTTCTCTCAACCGGCCGAGGATCAGATCGCTGTATCCATTGATTACGGTCAGCAGGTTGTTGAAGTCGTGAGCCACTCCGCCGGCCAGCTTGCCGATGCTTTCCAGTCTCTGCGCATGTTCGACCTGCTTCTCGAGATGCGCCCGCTCGAGTTCGACCCGCCGGCGCTCGGTCAGGTCGATGAGCATCGTCCGTGTGGCGAGAAAACCGCCGGATGCGTCTTTGACTGTAGTGGCGTTCAAGAGCACGGGCAGGATCGTGCCATCCTTGCGCACCATCTCGGCCTCCACGTCCCGAAGCCGCCCGCTGGCTCTTAGCGTGGGGAAACTCACCTGTAAAACATCCCGGCCCGCGGGCGTGAGAACATCGGCGATGTTCATCTTTCCCACCATCTCCTCGCGTGAATACCCGAGCCAGGAAAGCTCCGTCTCGTTCACGCGAAGGAAGACGCCGTCTTTGTCGAGCGAATGGTACCCGCACGGCGCGTGGTCGTACAAATCCTGGATTTCCTCGGCCGCCCGCTTGCGCTCGACGATTTCGCGCTCCAGATTACAGTTGACCTGCGCCAACTGCTCCATCTTGGCTTCCAGTTTCCGGATCAGCGCCTCGTTGTATTGCTCCAGTTGAACTGCTGTGTCCTCCACGGGCGGGCGCACAGCCCGCAGCTCGCCTCGCTCTTGTGTCTCAAGGACATCTCGAATCGCCTGGAGGAACTTATCGGGCTCCGCCGGCTTCACGATGAACCCCGCGGCCCCGAGGTCGAGCGCCAGTTCCGTGTCCCGGGAGTCGGTGTAGGTTGCGGTGTAAAAAACCAGCGGGATGTGCTTCAGGCGTTCGTCCCGCATCCACTCCCGGCACAGCGCAAACCCGTCCATCACCGGCATCAGAATGTCGGTGACGATCAGGTCCGGCGGGCGCTGCCGCGCCTTTTCCAGCGCCTCGGCGCCGTTGGCGGCCGTGACGACCTGGTAGCCGCTGCTTCCCAGCAGGACCTGCAATTGATACAAGTTCAGCTTGTTATCGTCCGCGACGAGGATTTTCATGACACGGAACCTCCGTCCGCGGAGGGAGCTTTCAAGTAGCTTCCGATTTCGTCTCTGAAAGTGCCGGGGTCGATGGGTTTCTCGATGTAGCCGCTGCAACCCGCCGCCAGGACGCGCTCGCGGTCGCCAGCCATGGCGTAGGAGGTGACCGCCACGATGGGCGTCTCATTCAGGTCCGGATTCTGTCTTAGCTCCCGCGCCACGGCATAGCCATCCATCCCGGGCAATTGGATATCGAGGACGATCAGCTCGGGCCTGATCCGCGTGGCCAGATCGAGTCCTTCCGCTCCGCTTCGCGCCGGGACGACGCGGTAGCCGCGGCTCTCCAGCAGGAACGTTGTCAGGTACAGGTTCTGCTCGTTGTCTTCGACGACCAGGATCGTGGGTGTCAAGGTCTCCGCTCCGGGCCGGCCGGCAGGGTGAACTGAAACGTGCTGCCGGCGCTCCACTCGCTTTCGACCGATATGGTCCCGCCCAACTGCTCGACCAGCCGCTTGCAGATGGCCAGCCCCAAGCCGGTCCCCTCGTACAGGCGCGCCGTGCCGCCGTCAAGCTGGCGGAAGGGCTGGAACAGTTTGCCCAAATCGTCCGGCTGGATGCCGATGCCCGTGTCGGTCACGCGGGTCACTATCACGCCGTCCCCCAGGTTACATTCTACGCGCACCTGGCCGCGATCGGTGAACTTTATGGCATTGTTCAGCAAGTTCAACAGGATTTGCTCGACCCGCCGGCGGTCGCTGTCGATCCGGCCCACCTCCGGCGCCACCTGCACAGCCAGCCTCAGTTGCTTCTTTCCGGCCAGGGGCGCCACGGTTTGCGCGGCACGCCGAATCGCTTCCCCCAGATCGAACGGCGCGCGGACCATCTCGACCTGGCCGGCCTCGATTTTGGAGATGTCCAGCACGTCGTTGATCAGGGCCAGCAAATGCAGCGCGCTGCCTTTCACAAATGCAAGCTGCTTGGTTTGCTCCGCGGTCAGCGGCCCGACCAGCCCCTGCAACACGATTCCGGTAAAGCCGATGATCGAATTGAGCGGCGTGCGCAACTCATGGGACATGCTGGCCAGGAAGGCGGACTTCATGCGGTCGGCCGATTCGGCCCGCTCCTTGGCCGAGGCCAGCTCCGCCGTTCTTTCGGCGACGCGCTGCTCCAGTTCCCCGGCGTAACGCTGCAAGTCCTCATTGAGCAGGCGAACGTGCTCCTCCGCCCGCTTGCGCTCGGTGATGTCCTGTATCTGCGAGACGAAATGCAGTGGTCTGTTCTGGGTGTCCCGAATCAACGTGGAGCTTACCAGCCCCCAAACCACGCTTCCATCCTTGTGCAGATAACGTTTTTCGATCTGAAACATCTCCATTTCGCCGGATAGAACCCGGCGTGTGAGTTCGCCGCCAACTGGCCGGTCTTCCGGGAGGGTCACGTCCTGAAACGATCTTTCCAGCAACTCCGATTCGGTGTAGCCCAGCATTTTGCGGAACGAGTCGTTGACCTGGAGAAAACGAGAGTCGGGCGACACGAGCACCATGCCCGCCGCCGAATGCTGGAACGTGCGCCTGAACCGTTCTTCGCTGGCGCGCAGCTTTTCCTCCGCCCGCTTGCGCTCGGTGATGTCTTCCAGGGTGGCCGCGTAGAACAGGATGCCGCCCGTCGCGTCCGTGACGGCGGTCACGTCCGCCCGGCAGGGGAAGCGCGAGCCGTCCTTGCGGAGGCGGACCGACTCGTAAGTGTGGCGTCCCTTCGCATACACCTGGCGGATGCCAGCGGGGAGTTCGGCCAGCGATTCGGGCGCGAATGTGTCGGCCAGGTTCATCCCAATCACCTCCTCCACCGCGTAGCCGTGCATGCGGGCAAAGGCGAGATTCGCGTGGGTGATGACGTGCGTGTCGGGGTCCGCTATGATCATGCCCCAGCCGGCAAGCTGGAAGATGGTTTCGTATTTCCGAATGGCCTCGTCCGCCCGCCGGCGCTCGCCGCGCGTGCGCAAGACGTCGATGCCGAAAGCCAGATCATTCGCCAACTCTGTCAGCAATGACATCTCCTCCGCGTCGAAGGCGTTCGATTCGTCGGAGTAGATGCTCAAGGCCCCATAGGTCTTCCCGTCGGCGACAAGCGGCAGCGTTAGGGCCGAAGCATGGCCCCGTTGCAGCACGTTTGCGCGCCAATAGATGAGACTGGGCTCTTTGACGATTTCGCGCGCCAGGAACGGCTGCCCGGTGCGAATGACCAGTCCCGTAGGGCCGCTGCCACGACCGGTTTCCGCCCAGGTGAGGCCGATGCTCTCGAGATAGCCTTCTTCGCAGCCCGCCTGCGCGACCGGCCGCACCGTCTTGGCCTCATCGTGCTCAGCGTAGCCGACCCAGGCCATGCGATACCCTCCCCGTTCGACGGCGATGCGGCAGACCTCGCGCAACAGTTCCGGCTCGCTGTCGGCGTGAGCCAGCGCGTGTGTGCAGTCCCGCACCGCAAGCAGCGCACGGTTTACCCTGCGCAGTTCCCTTTCCGCCCGGTCCAGCTCGCCCCCGATGTTTCGCGCCAGGACCGTGACGGTGGCGCCGCCAAACGTCAGAGAGAGCACGGCCGCCAGCGATACCCCCAGCGTGGGGTTGGCTTTGAAATACGGCAAGAGCGCCGTGACCAGCCACCCAGATCCGACCACAACCGCCAGCACCGCCGGCAGGAAGACCCGCACCAGCCGGGCGCGGACGGATGGACCGAGCACCAGCCGCAAGGGCCACGCACCAGGATCGGAGGCGGCGGCCAGACCCACCCCCAGCACCGACAGAACCGCGGCCAACGGCAGCGCCGTCCGGATCCTGGTTCCGCCGTACAGCAGCGGCGTCCCATACGCATAACCCAGCAAGGCCACGAAGCCTACCGCCGTCACGCCGGTCGCGAGGATGGGCGCAGCCCGCCCGGCGGGGCGAAACAGCAGTGCCAGCAAGGCGGCGGCCGCCACGAGCAGCGTGGCGGCGGCAATAGCGGACATGCGGCCCACGAGAATGTCCCTGAGGAATTCCGGAGCCTGTGCCGCAAGACGCCTCAGGTAAGAATCGAAACTGTCCGGATATGCCCCAAAGTGCAGCCCCGCCAAACCACACGCGAGAACCGCCATGGAAGCGGCGAACCGGCGGCCCGGTTGGCTGACGGGCCACCGGGCGCGGACCAGCAAGCCCGCGCCGAGCACAGCCGCCCCCAGCGCCGAACTTGGCGCGATCGGTCCATAGTGCGTGCCCAACCCGGCGAGGAACTGCCAGCCGCCCAGTCGGCCCGCCAAGGACAGCAGCGCCATGGCGCACGAAAACGCCCCGCAGACCTGGGCAAGCTGGCCGGACAATCTCGCCGGGGGCTGATCGAGCGCGCCCATCCGCGGCTCCTCCAATCGAAATGTCTGCTTTCGATTGTACACCCGCTGCCGCAAGTGCTCTGCCCGACGAAACGTTCCGCTACCGCTCCCTTACGGTCGCGGTTTCAGGCCGGGCGCACTCTTCGCGTGGAGGGCTTCTCTCCGGGCTTGTGGATCTGTACCCCGCCGTTGGTGGTGTGGAAGCGCAGGGGCGGGCCGCCGGCGCCGATCTTGGTGGAAACGCGCCTGTCGATCCGTCCCGTGACGTTCACCGGGAAACCGATGTGCAGGCCGCCGTTTACGGTGCCGGCCTCAAGCTGGGCGCCGTAGCCGCCGGGCATCTCGACATCCACGCCGCCGTTGGTTGTGCGCACGTCGAGAGAGTCGCCCTCCCAGCGGTCGCCGCTCAGTACGACGCCGACTCCGCCGTTTCGCGTGGTTCCCTGGACCTTGCCCGCCAGCCGGCTGAAATGGAGGCCGCCATTCACGGTGCTGGCGTCGAGGGCGCCGTGCAGGTCGCTGAGCGTGAGCCCGCCGTTGTGCGCCTTGGCGGTTACGCCGGTTCGGTGAGGAGCGAAGATCTCGAAGCTCACCGACCAGCCTTCCCGGTTGAGGTTGGACGGACCCTTGGCCGAGACGCGGCCGGACTGCGCGACCACCTTCACCTGGCCGGCGATGGATTTGGCGCGGGCTTCGCCGGCGGCCCAGGCTTCCACCCGCGCGCGGACCAGGATCTCGGGCTTGGACCAGCCCTTCACCTGGATGCCGCCGTTTGTGCCGGAGTCGATGCTGAGAGAGGGCGCGGAGGCCATGCTCTGCTCGCGCACCTCGCAGGAGCGGGCCTGGCGGTTGCCCCGGTTGCCTTTGCAGTCGAGCTGTTTGTCGGTGTTGTCGCGCATTTGCGCGGAGGCGAGCAGGCAGGCGCCCGCGAGAACGATGGCGGAACGTCGAAACATAGGATCCTCCTCCGAGTTTAGACGGGGGAAGCCGGGTTTGGTTTGCCCCCAACGCCCGGGGTCCGACTCCGATAGAATGGACACTTGAAACGGAGGAAATCCATGCGAGCATTCGTCGCTTTTTCGATCGGCGCCCTGGCTGTCACGCTGCTTTTCGCCCAGTCGACCGCCAATGTGGTCGGCACGGTGCGAGACCCGTCCGGCGGCGCGGTCCCCGGCGCCAAGGTCACCGCCGTGAACGTGCAGACCGGATTGCGACAGACGCGCGCCTCGGGCGCGGACGGAGCTTACTCGCTGCCACTGCTTTCGGTGGGGCAGTACCAACTGGAGGTGGAGAAGGAAGGCTTCCAGCGCTTCGTGCAGTCGGGCATCACGCTGGCCGTGAACGACAACGCGACTCTGGACGTGGTGCTTTCGGTGGGTTCGCTGTCGGAATCGGTCACCGTGACCGGCGCGGCGCCGCTTCTGGAAACCCAGACCGGCACCATCCGCGGGCTGGTGGACCAGCAGCGCATCGTCGACCTGCCGCTCAACGGCCGCCAGATCACGCAGTTGATGGCCATCCAGGCGGGCGTGATCCAGCGCTCGTCGGGAACCAGCGAGGGCGACGCCTTTGTGGTCAACGGCAGCCGCCAGAGCGGGGTTTACTTCCTGATGGACGGCGGCATGAATACGGACTCCTACCGCAACTACGGCGGCGTGTTTCCGAACCCGGACGCGGTGCAGGAGTTCAGCGTGCAGAAAAGCAATTTCAGCGCCGAATACGCCAACGCCACCGGGGCCGTGGTGAGCGTGGCCACCAAGTCCGGCACCAACGAGTTCCACGGCTCGGCGTTCGAATTCGTCCGCAACGGCGTGTTCAACGCGCGCAACTTTTTCGCGGCCCGCCGCGACTCGCTGAAGCGCTCGCAGTTCGGCGGCACCCTGGGCGGCCCGCTGATCAAGGACCGGTTATTCTTCTTCGGCTCCTACCAGGGGACGCGCACGCGCAGCGACCCGCAACTGACCCGCCAGTTCCTACCCACCGCCGCCATGCGCGGCGGCGACTTCACCTCGCTCACCCGCGACATCAACGACCCGATCTCCAAGCAGCCGTTTCCCGGCCGCAGGATTCCGCTCAGCCGGCTGAACCCGGTGACGCTCAAAATGCTTCAGTACATACCGGACCCCGGAACTCCCGACGGCCAGCGTTTCGTGGGCGTGCCGCTCAAAACCCAGGAAGACGAGTACACCGCGAAAGCCGACGCCAATCTGGGCGCGCACCGCCTGATGGGACGCTACTTCCGGCAGCGCTTCGGGCGGCCCTTCACAGGGAAGACCGGCGATCTGGCCTCCATGTTCGCCTCCGAAGTGGGGCGTTCGACGCAGCCCTACAATCAGCTCACCCTGAGCGACATCTACACCGTCTCGCCGCAGTGGATCAACAGCCTGACCCTGGCGCTGCGCTGGCGGCGGACCTTCAACGACTGGTCCTCCATCAAGCTGCCCACCAGCTTCCGGGAAGCCGGAGTAAAGAACATCGCGGTGAAGGACCCGGTTTCGATCTATATCAGCGTGTCAGGCGGCTTTACCGCGCGCCCAGGCTGGAACTACGACAAGAAGGACTACGACGTCCACCTCTCGAACGTCTCCACGCGCATGGCGGGCAGTCATGAGATCAAGTTCGGCGGAGAAATCCTGCGCTCGAAGAACGACATCCGCAACGACTACCGCACTATGGGGCTGTTCGTGTTCAACGGCAACATCACCAGCAACGCCTTCGCCGACTTCATGCTCGGCGAAGTCTACCAGTTCGACCAGGGCGGCGGCGAGTACAAGGAGCTCTACGGCACGCGCTGGGGGTTTTTCGCGCAAGACACCTGGCGGGCGACGTCCAACCTGACGCTCACCCTGGGTCTGCGCTGGGACCCCATGTTCCCCTTCCACGACACGCTGGGGCGGACCCAGTGCTTCGTGCCCGGCGCCAGTTCCACGCTCTTCCCCAAGGCGCCCAAGGGCTACCTGAACGACGGCGATCCGGGCTGTCCCGCGGGCGGCTTCAACCGCTACCTGGGACAGGTTGCGCCGCGTTTGGGCTTCGCCTGGCGCGCTCCGGGCGCCAAGACCGTGGTGCGCGGCGGCTTCGGACTGTTCTGGAATCCGCAGTTCACCGTGCTCTACAACGGTTTCGTCAACGCCGCTCCGTTCAGCCCGCAGGTGACGCGCTTCGGCGTGCGCTTTGAAGATCCGTACGAAACCGCGGGCAATCCCTTCCCCGCCAGTTTCGCGCCCTTCAAACCGCCCCAGGATGCGGCGTTCTTTACGCCCCTGGGAACGTTTGGAGCCTTTGCCGGCAATTTCCGGCCCAGCTACATGGAGACGTTTAACTTGACCGTGGAGCGGGAAGTGGCCCGCAACCTGGTGGCGCGCGCCAGCTACATCGGCACCCTGGGGCGGCGCCTCAGCTACACCGACGACCTGAACTACGCGCGCTACGCGCCCGGCGCCAGCACGCGCGACATCCAGCAGCGGCGGCCCTACAAGGACTTCGCCAGCATCCTGACCACGTACGCCGACAGCACTTCCAGTTACCACGGCCTGCAACTCAGCGTCGAGCGGCGCGTGAGCAACAACTTCTCGTTCGAAGCCAATTACACGTTCTCGAAGTCCATTGACGAGACGTCGGCGGACCAGACTCCACAGAACCCGTCGCAGACCATCCCCATGAACCTCGCCGCCAACCGCGGCGTTTCGGATTTCGACCTGAAGCAGCGGCTGGTGGTTTCGCACGTGTGGGCGCTGCCGCGCCTCGGCGACCAGAACCCGTTCCTGCGCGGCGCCGTCGGGGGCTGGGAATTCACCGGCATCACCACCCTGCGCAGCGGCTATCCGTTCTCGGTCTCGTCGGGCTCCGACCGCGCCTACGCGGGCCTAGGCTCAAACTTCGCCGACCTGGTGGGCAATCCGTTCCTGAGCGCCAGCCGGTCGCGCGCCGAGTTGATCGCGCAGTACTTCAACCCGGCCGCGTTCGCCCCCAACGCCATCGGAACCTTCGGCACCGCGCCCCGCAACCTGATGCGCGGTCCCGGTTCGGTGACCTTCGACATGGGGCTGATGAAGATCTTCCCCGTCGGGGAAAGGGTGAAGCTCCAGTTCCGGGCGGAACTGTTCAACGCCTTCAACACGCCGCGCTTCGGCACTCCCGTCAGTAACCAGAGCCTGTCCGCCCGGTTCGGCAAGATCGAGGGCGCCAGCGATCCGCGCATCGTGCAGTTCGCCATGAAGGTGTCGTTTTAGAGCGGCGGTGTAGCGCTTGCGGCGCACTGCCGGCTTCCGATACCATTCTTCCGAGCAACGTATGAGAACTCGAATCTCGCTTCTACTCCTGGTCGCCCTGCTGCTGTCCGCGCAGTTTGCCGCCGCGCAGACGCTGGGCAAAATCCAAGGTACGGTCAAGGACGCCACGGGAGCGGTGGTTCCCGGGGCCAAAGTCAAGGCCACTCACATCTCGACGGCCGGCGTGTTCACCACGACCACGAACGAAGTCGGCTTCTACCAGTTTCCGGCCGCACAAAACGGCCAGTGGAACATCGCGATCGAAGCCTCCGGGATGGAGTCCTTCAAAGGCGCGTTCCTGCTCCAGACCGGCGCCACCGCGGTCGTCGATGCCAGCCTGAAGGTCGGCGCGGCGGCTACCGAGATTACCGTCACCGGCGATGTCGCCCCCCTGGTGACCACCACCGCGCCCACACTGGCTCAGATCACCGACCGCGCCCGCATCGATCAGTTGCCCATCAGCGGGCGCATGTTCCAGTCGCTGGTTATGCAGACCACGCCGGGGATCGACGGCGAGTCGATGGTGCCGCGCGTGTGGGGCATCCGCTGGGGCGTCGAGTTTCTTCAGGACGGCGCGGTGCTGGCCAACCGCGACACGGGCGAAATCGCCGGCCGCCCGCCGGGGATGGACACCATCGAGGAGTTCCGCGTGGAGACCAGCAACTCGTCGGCCAAGCTGAACCGGCCCGGCACGGTCATCGTCAACACCCGCGGCGGCACCAACCAGTTCCACGGCACGCTGTTCGAAGTGGCGCGCAACAACAATCTGGGTTTCGGCGTGGCTCGCACCCGGCAGGACTTTTCCTCGCGCCCCTCTCACCTGGTGCGCAACGAGTTCGGCGCCTCGGGCGGCGGCCCGGTGTATCTGCCGAAACTCCACAACGGCAAGAACAGGACTTTCTGGTTCGCGTCGTATGAAGCTTACCGCAACATGAGCGCCGGCACGAAGCGCGCAGCCCTTCCTCGCGAAGAGTGGCGCAAGGGCGATTTCAGCAGCCTGGAGAACGCCAGCGGACGCAAGTTCACCCTGTACGACCCTTGGAGCACCGGGCCGGCCGCCGCCAACTGGGCGCGCCTGCCCTACACCAACAACCAGATCCCCATGAGCCGGCAGAGTCCGCTGGCCAAGTACCTGTATAGCGTCACTCCGATTCCGAACATGCCGGAAGTGAATCCGCTGGTGGCCAACAATTACGTGTATCCCGCCCCTAACAACCGCATGGAATGGACCCTGACAGCCAAGGTGGATCACCGCATATCGGACCGCGACCAGTTGACCGTCCGGTTCACCAAGGGCGTGCGCGACTCCTTCGCGCAGTCCGGCAACAACAACTCTCCCACCACGCTCGACCGCTCGGCCAACGGCAACTGGCGGCCCATTCGCAACTACACCGGCGTCATCAATTGGAACCACACGTTTTCGCCCACGTTCTTTTCCGAGACTTCGTTCAACGTCGGCTCGGAAGACCTGAACTTCTTCAACGTGGGCGACGACAAGAAGTGGGCGGACACCCTGGGGTTGCCGAATCCCTTTGACGAATATGGCTTCCCGAACATGACCGGCACGGGCGTCGGGATGGAGTACATCACCGCCGCCAACCGGCGCAACGCCATCAACCAGATCTACAACTTCGACGAGAACCTGACCAAGATCCATGGGCGCCACGAATTCCAGTTCGGCGGCCGCATGCGGTACGAGGCGCTGAACATCCTGCCCGACCAGCAGATGGTGCAGGGCGCCTACGGCTTTTCCAGCCAGGGGACGGGGCTGTTCGACCCGACCTCGGGCTCGGCTTACTCCGCAGTCCCATTCACCGGCCATCAATCGGCGGACGTCTTCATCGGGCTGCTGCAAAGTTACCGCGTGCAGTTCGTGCGCAAGTGGTACACCGGCTGGGACGGTTCGCTTTCCGGGTATTTCCAGGACAACTTCCGCGTCAACTCGCGCCTGACTCTAAACCTCGGTATGCGCTACGAGTTGTTCATCCCGCTGCGCGAGGCCAACAACGTCCTGACCGGCTTCGACAAGAACAGCAAGACGATCATCAACGGCGCCGATTGGGAAACCATGTATAAAGAAGGTGCCACCACTCCGGCCATCCAGAAGATCTACACCGACATCGGCATGAAGTTCGGCCGGCCTTCCGATTTCGGCCTGCCGGCCAAGCTGATGTATCTCAATAAGCTGGATTTCAACCCGCGCGCCGGCTTTGCCTACCGCCTCACCACGGGCCGGCGCCCAATGGTGGTCCGCGGCGGCTATGGCCTCTACGCCTACGACATGCCGCTGCGCGCCTTCGACGCCCGTGCGCGGTCGAACCCGCCCACCACGGCGGCGTTTACCTACTCCATCAGCAACTCGTCCCAGACCCCCGATCTGTTGCCTTCCTGGGGTCTGCGCTCGGCGCCGCAGTACATCGCCGGCGTCAACACGAGAGGCGTGATCGATACCAACAAGCCGGGCAGCGTGTCGCGCGGCGATTCCCGCATCAGCTACTTCTCTCCGCGCCAGCCCACTTCCCGCGCCCACGAGTGGAACCTGACCTTTGAGCGCGAAGTGTGGGACAACACCGTGGCGCGCGCGGGCTACGTCGGCACGCACGGGTCGCGCATGGATATGTACCACTCCTACAACCAGTCGCCAAGCAGCTTCATCTGGTACTCCACCACCGGGCTGCCGCTGCCTACCGGCATCTACTCCGGCACCGCGACGCGCGCCTTCGAACAGACCGTGTATGGAGACATCGAGGAATATCGAAAGGCTGGATGGTCCAACGCGCAGAGCTTCCAGTTCGAATTGCAGCGCCGCTATTCGAAGGGCTACGGCTTCCAGGTGTTCTACGTCATGAGCAACAACTTCCGCGCCGGCGGCAACGGCTGGTCGGATTCCATCGTGCCCTCGACGAACGTGTTTATGCCGGGCGCCGTGCCGACGGACTTCAACCAGCTCGCGCGGTTCCTGTACTACATGCGGGATACCGACATCCCCAAGCACCGCATCAACTACAACTGGATCCTCGACCTGCCGTTCGGCAAGGGAAAAGCAATCGCAGGCACTGCTGGTCCGGTGCTCAACCGCGTCGTCGGCGGGTGGCAGTTGGCGGGACAGGGCTCGTTCACCAGTTCCTGGTGGAGCCTGCCAACCTCGAACTGGCTCACGCCGAACCCGGTCGAGATCTACGGCACCAAGTATCCCATCAAGGATTGCCGCAGCGGCACGTGCTTCGACGGCTACCTGTACTATAACGGCTACATTCCGGCCAACCGCATCAACAGCACCGACCCGCGGACCGGAAAGCCGAACGGCGTCATGGGCGTGCCGGACAGCTACAAGCCCTCCCACGTGCCCTTCATCCAGATGCCCAAGGACGGCGGCAGCCCGTCGGACCCGAACTATCCCTACTACGACAGCAACACGGTCTGGATTCCGATGAAGAACGGCACCACGCAGCGCACCTCGTTCAGTAACAACCTGAATCCCTGGCGCAACCAGGTGGCCATGGGGCTGTTCAACTGGGGTCTGAGCACGTCTCTGTTCAAAGTGATCCCGGTCACCGAGCGCGTGTCCTTCCGCTTGAACGTGGACTTCTTCAGCGTTTTGAACATGCCGGGCATCCCGAAGACGCCCTCTAGCGGCACGGGAATCATCGATGCGTCGGTGTCGGGCAATAGCGCCCGCGCGCTGCAATTTGGTTTGCGGTTGCAGTGGTAGGGCGCTGAGCTTCCCTTTTGTTAGCCGCAAATGAACGCGAATAAAGATTTGATTTCGCGTTCATTCGCGGCCTATAGAATTCCGAGGGTTTCCACAATTCCATCCAGGTCCGCGCGGCGGATCAGGACAGGGGCGCGCATATCGGCCGGCGCCGGGCGTTCGTCGAAGGCCTGGAAGAGCGCGGTTTTCACGATGGCGTAACGCTCGTTCCCGCGCAAGTCGAAGGCCCGGTCGCGCTCCCAGCCGGCGGCCACTTCGTGCGGCAGCAGCACCGACACGGCAGACGACGTCCGCCGGTCGGCGCTTACCTCAAACACGAACTCGGTATTGTCGGAGCGAGTGCTCTGCCCCTGGTAGCAATACTCATACACGTAGCCGCTCCGCGCGGCATAGGTTTTCCACCGTCCCAGCATCGGTAGTCGGATTCTAACACGGGCGCGCTACAATCGATGTACGCTATGCGCCTTGTGTCGCTGCTGGCCGCCGCTCAGTCGCTGATCTACCAGGGGCAGCCTCTGCGGATTCCCTTCCAGTGCGGCGAGGACGACATTCACGCTCTCGGCCTGGACTGCACGGCGGAGGCTCCCTGCGCGGTCTTCCTGGAGCTGACCGGACTGGAGATCGCCGGCGCGAAGATCTTCGCTTCCGGCAACCTCCACACGGCGACCACGACGCTGGCCTCCATCCTGCTGGCCAGCGAGGACGAAGGCAAGACCTGGACCGAGCCGCACGAGCGCATTCGCTCGGCCGGCCTGGAGCAGATCCAGTTTGTCGATTTCGAGCGCGGCTGGGTGGCCGGGCAGCAGTTGCAGGCGGTCCCGCGCGATCCGTTCTTTCTGGTCACCACCGACGGCGGCAAGAGCTGGCGGCGCCGTCCGGTGGCGGGCGAAGGGCAGGTCGGCGCCATCGAGCAATTCTGGTTCGATTCCCGGACCGACGGGCTGGTGGCGATCGATCGCATGCAGTCGGCCGAAACCGGCGCGCGCCATTCGATCTACGAAAGCCGGACGGGCGGGGAAGGCTGGAGTATTCGCGAGGTCAGCGCGCGGCCCCTGAAGCTGAAACGCGCCGCTGGCCAGAACCCGGATCGCCGTCTGCGGGCCGACGCGCGGAGCAAGTCGTTTGTCCTGGAACGCAGGACGGGCGGGCGCTGGCAGATCCTGGCGAGTTTTCTGGTCGAAACCGGCGTCTGCCGCCCGCCGCCCGAACCAGAACCCGCCCCGCCGCAGGGTCAGTAAGGAAGCCGCAACTGCCGGCGCTCGAAGTACATCCGGCGCGAGGTGCCGGCGTCGCCGGGCTGGTGGAGCAGCACCCGCCCGCCGAAGCGTTCGGCCAGCGTGCGGGCCACGGTCCGTTCCGGATCGGAATCGTCGAGCGGAGGTCCGCCGGTTTCCCGAATCCAATCTTCGGTGGCCTGGTTCAATCGCGCTTCAAGTTTCCCGTCGGCCGACACCCAGACACCTTGCCGCAAGAATGCCTTGCGGCCATCGATCTGAACAAGCAAGCCCATAAAGAGAAAGACTCCGCCCCCCTTGCGGAGGGCGGAGTCTTGTCCTTAGTATACGCGCGTGACGGTCAGGCGCACGGTAATGACAGCCTTGGCGCTGGCGCCCTTGGAATTGGTGACGGTGACTTCGAACGGATAGTCGCCGTAGAGTTCGCCTAACTGCACGGTGGGATTCGGCGAGGCCGGGTCCAGCACCGCGGCCATGGTGTTCAGCGAGCGCCAGGAGTAGGTAAGCGTGTCGCCCGCCGGGTCGCTGGCGGTGGTGAACAGCCGGATCTGCCGGTAGATGGTCTCCATCGTCGGTCCGCCGGCGATGCTCACCGTGGGAGGTTGAACCGTGACCACGGGCGCGGTGCCGATGGTCACCGCGATCTGGCAGCTCGCCTGCCCGTTGCGGCCCTTCACGGTCACGTTATAAGTGGTGGCCGTGAGCGGCCGAACGGTGACCGGGCCGCCCAGGGGCAGCGGTCCGGCGATGCCGGCGACGCTGTTTTCGGTGGCGTTTTCGGCCAGCCAGGTCAGCGTGGCGGCGTCACCCGGTTTCGCAAGCACGGCCGGCGTCGCAAGGCAGGCGCTGAGGCGGGTCTTCGGAATCACCGAAACCGTGGCCGGCACTGAAACCTGACCCCAGCGGTTGGTCGCCGTGAGGGTGTAGGTCGTGGTGGTGGTCGGAGCGACGACTTCGCTGCCGGTGAGTCCCACCTTGGTGCCGGTGGAAAGCGTAATCGTCTCGGCGTTCTCCACCTGCCAGCTCAGAGTGGATTGCGAGCCTTCCATGATCTCCACCGGAGAGGCGCCAAAGCGCAGGATGCGCGGCGCCGCGCCCGGGGTCACCTGAACGGAGGCTGTGGCGGTCTGCGAGCCGTAGCGGTTGGTGGCCCGCAGCGTGTAGGTTGTGGTCTCGGTCGGCGACACCGAAGTCGAACCGTTGCGGTCGACATTGCCGATGCCCTCGATGGAAACCGTGTCGGCGTTCTCCGTCCTCCAGACCAGGGACGCCGATTCGCCGGCGGTGATATTGGCCGGCGCGGCATGGAAGCTCAGGATGCGCACTTCCGGCCGCTGCACGGTGATGGTCAGGGTTTCGTTGGCCTCGCTGGTGCGGTTCTTGGCGGTGATGCGGTAGACGGTTGTCTCCGCCGGAGCGACGTTCGAAGTGCCGCCCTTGCTGTCCACCCGGCCGATGCTCGTAATGGTGACTTCGTCGGCATTCAGCACCTGCCAGGCGATGACCGAGGTTTGGCCGGCCGTGACGACCTGCGGCGTGGCGACAAAGCGCGTTATCTGCACCGGCGGAGCGGTGGTGGTGGTCACGCTGACCCGGGCGATGCCCTGGGCGCCCTGGTTGTCCTTAACGGTAAGACGGAAGCTATACATCTGGCCTTCCGCGGCCTCGAAGGAGGCCTTCGCCGCGTTCATGCCCGCCAGCGATACCGCCGGGCCGGCGATCTGCGCCCACTGGAAGGTGATCGGGTCGCCGTCGGGATCGAACGAGCCGGAGCCGTCGAACGAGATGGTTCCCGCCCGCACGCCGATCTGGTCCGGGCCGGCGTCGGCCACGGGCGGATCGTTGCCGGTGCGCACGCGGCGGCTCAGCAATTCGTAGCGCACGCGCGGCACGTTCACGGGCACCGGGTGCGACAGGCCTACGAATTCCTTGGGACGCAGGAAATTGCCGAATTGGAGACCGGCCACTACGCGGCCCGAGTGGTCGCGCCCGACCAGAGTCTCGTTGAAGCCGCCTTCCAGCGTGAAAGCCCAGTACTTGTTGATGGGCTGCACGAAGCGGATGGTGCCGCCGGGCTTGCTGTCGCCGCCGCGGGTCTTCAGGTATGCCAGGTTGGCTTCGAGGTAAGAATCTTTGTGCAGCCCGAGAGCCGTGCTGCCGCCCACCTGGTCGACGATCTTCAGGTACGACTCGAGCATGACGTTGCGCGAGATCACCTGCCGGTTGACCACCGAATTATCCAGGAAACCCTTGGTGCCGAACAGGCCCACGCGGCCCTGTTTGAACAGGTAGTCCAGAGTCATGGCCGCCTGGCCCAGGTTGCCGCCCGCCTTGAACTCGCTCAGGTTGACGTGCTTGAAGCTGGAGAACAGGCCGCCCTGGAAATTCTTGTAGCGGTTCAGGAGGCCGAAGTCGAACTGGCCTTCCTGGCGGTCGCGGAAGTACAGGTACTCGCCTTGCGCCTGCAAGGCAAACCTGTCGCTGAAGGGAGCGAAGTAGCGCGCCGCGCCCGTGAAGGAGAGCTTGTGATCGGCGTCCGCGCCGATGTTGGCTCCCAGCACCGAGAAGCGCTTGGGCTTGGCCAGTTCCATTTTCTCCAGCGCTCTGTCCACCGCCGCGGCGGCCGCGGCCTGAGCTGTTTGGGCGGACTCCTCGCGCGACGGCGTCTTGGCGGCACTCTCCACCTTTGTGGTCAGTGCGGTCTGGTTCTGCTTCAGGCCTTCCAGTTCCTTGCGCAGCGCCGCATTCTCGCCTTTCAGGTCCTTGAGCATGGCGACGATCTCGTCCAGCTTGTCGAGCCGCCTCAAGATGTCGGAGCAGCACTTGGCCTGCGCCTTGGCGGCCTCCGCTCCTTGCTCCTGAAGGGCCTTGATGGCGTCGGAGATGCCGCCCACGCCGACGACCTTGCCCTGCCCGTCGGTAATGGTCATGTACACGCGACGGTTGATGAAGCGGCCTTCATTGGACTTGTTGTCCACCTTGGGCTGCTTCTTGCCGTAGCTGACGGCGTCGATCTGCGCCGCTTGCGCGCCGTACTTGACCAGGAAGCTCTTAACGGCGTTCGCCCGAGCCATGCCGAGCTTGTCGTTGTAACCGACCGAGCCGATCGAGTCCGTGTGCCCCTCGAGTTTGATCTTGAAAGCGGGGTTCTTGCCGAGTAGTTCGGCTAGCCGAAGCAGGCTCGGATAGCCGTCGCTCAACACGGAAGAGTTGAACTCGAAATTGATTTCCTCCCAGTCGTCCTTGTTGGCCGTTGTCTGCATGCCCTGGCCCAAGGCCAGAGGCAGGGTCCACAGGGCGACGAACAGAACCGCCAGTGCTCGTTTCATGACGTTGACATTCCCCATACGAAGTGGATTCGAACTCCTCGCTCGATTATTGTAGCAAAGCTTGTACAAGCACAAGCACTTAGGATTGCCGGGGGTGCGATAATGGAGGCGAGCCTGCCGGATGGGTGGCCGCCCGGAAACGGGAGGAAAGTCCGGTCTCCGCAGGGCAGCGTGCCGGCTAACGGCCGGGGGGGTCCGCTCAAAGCGGGCTTTACGGCAAGTGCCACAGAAAATATACCGCCGGGCCTTGGGGTCCGGTAAGGGTGAAATGGTGCGGTAAGAGCGCACCGCGTCCGGAGCAATTCGGATGGCAGGGTAAACCCCACGCGGAGCAAGACCAAATAGGGGAGGAGGAGCGGCCCGCTCCGTTCGACTCCCGGGTAGGTCGCTAGAGCCGTCCAGCAATGGCCGGCCCAGACGAATGGCCACCACCCCGCAAGGGGAACAGAAACCGGCTTATAGTCCGGCAGGCTCAAGAAGACGGCTATTTTGCAGCTTCCGTCAACTCCTGGAAGATCGTTTGCTCTTCGAGGAGACGCGGCCGCCGGGTGCCGGGCCGTCCTGGCTCCAGCCGGGCCAACTGTTCGGCGCACCACAGCGCATGCGGGTAGTCGAGCAGGACCAGGTCGATTTCCAGCATCTCCGCGATGCGTCTGGCCTGCACCGCCGGGGACAACGCCCCGCCGAGCGCGTCCCAGAGCCGGTCGCGTTTCGACGTCAGTTCGTCCAGGCGTGCTCGGACCAGCGCCCCCGCGGCGCTCAAATCCGTTTCCCGCGGGCAAGGCTCGCCCAGGTAGGCAAGATAGGCGCAGCGGGCCTCGCCCAGCATCCGGTGAGACTGAAAGAACAGGCCCAGCAGAAGCCAGAGATGCGGCTCGGGCCGTTCTGGCGGCATCCAGCCCCGGATGCGAGATTCCACGGCCCGAACCGCCCCGGCCTGGCCGCCGGCCAAAGTCGAGAACGCCACTTCTTCGGACGCCCGGAGCGTGCTGGCATCCGGCGCGAACGCGTCGAGCGACCAACGATATCTCGCTCCGGGACGCGTCTCAACCTCGGCCCGGAACGACCGCGCGGTCGGCCCGATGTCCGCGGAAGTCCAGATCGCCGGCCGGGCGGGGCCTGCATCTCCGCTGTCCTCCAGCAGCCGGATGCGGAAATGGTGGGGCGTCTCCCGCGCGCTCCACTGAAACTCGATGGCCGGGGCCGCCAGCGCTCTGCCCCGAGGCGCTAGAAGCTGTAAATCGTCTCCAGGACGGATGCCCGCCAGCATCGCCAGCAGCCCGAGCAACCCGCCGGCTCTCCCTGGTTCGGAATCGGCGCTGACCAGCGCGTTCGCCACCGCCTTTCCTTTCTCCCGAGCCTCAACCGAAAACTGCAACGTCACCCGCTGGTCCCGCCACTGGTTGGGAATCGAAACCGAGCGCGCGCTTCCCGCCACCGTTCCGCTCCGAGCCTCGGTTCCCCTCACGCGAACCGAGACTCGGAAACCGGAAACGGCGCCGGAACTCAGCCAGCGCAGTTCTATCTTTTCCCCGGACACATCCGGCGGCTCCACTGTCAGAGTTAGCATGCTCGACGCGACAAGACCCAGGAATGAAAGCGCTGGCAGCATGTCAACCTCACCGAAGACGGATGTCGAAAGGAGCGCGCAGGACGACCGAGGTGACTTTGTCCTTCCGCACCCGGCGTACAGAAGACTCCGAGCCGCGGCAGAACAGGACGTAATCGTCCTTCAACTCCGACACCAGAGCACAGCGCCCGGCGACCGGTGCCGCACCCGAGATGGAAAGCTCCGCCTCCGGATACATCCAGGGATAGCGATAGGCGCCATAGAGAAACGGCAGAGCAACCAGAACGCCCCAGAAAAAGACGCGCGCGCCGGACGCGGCCGTGCGGATCTCGCGGCCCGGCGCCAGGGCCGCGGTGCGGGCCGCAAAGCGCCACAGGATCCAGGCGAGCCCGGCCATTCCAGCCCAGGACTCGAAGAACTGTGTCTCCAGCCGCACCGACTTCGCGCAGATCCCTGCCAGCAGCGTATCCGGCGTGATCGGGCCTGGCGCCAGCCGGCACTGGTACACGAAGAAACCACAGAGCGCTATTGCGGCCGCGCACACCAGCCAGCGGCTCTTGGCCGCCCTTCCGCGCCACAACAGCACACCGCCGGCCGCGACCGTCGCGAGGAAGACCCATGCGAAAAGCCCCGGCGCCAGCGGCGCGAGGCCGAACAGCATGAGGGATGCAGCCGAGGAAATGACCACGTTGCCGCCGCGGTAGAGCAACTCCGTGTGATCCACGGGCGAGAGCACGTACCCGAACAGGTTCCAGTGGACCCGCTCGGCAATGTAGCCGCACACGTAAAGGATCGCGGCTGCCAGGGCGAGGGCCTTCCCGGCCACCTCGATCGGCTCTTTATTCGATGCGAGAAGTTCTTTCCAGTTGGTCATTCGCCTATCAGGTGAAACCCGGCCCAGTAACAAGGACTGGCATTGCCCAGCAGCGGCGGCGCGGCGTTCCGGGGTCGGCCTCGCACGGCCAGCATGGCCGCGCGAAACGAGTTCCCGACGTTTTGCCCGCCCGCCAGGCCGCGGTAGAAGCGCCCGTAGAATTCGCGTGACGAAACCGAATCCAGGCGCCATTGATAACCAACTACGGCCGGGACGCCGGCAAACATGAAGGCGGTCGCCAGGCTCCAGACCTCGTCTCCCGCGCGCGAAACATCCGCCTGTCCGGTTTCGCAAGAGCCCATCGACACCAGCCGGGTTTTGTCGAGCTCCAGCATGGCGATATCGGCGAGATTCAAAATGCCGTCGCCCAGGAGAATGCCCGAACGAGCGGTGTTTCGCGCATCGAAAAAGGCGTGAGCGACGAAATGGAGGGCGGAGCGGGATCGCATCAGCTCTCTCAGGCCCGCGCCCGCGCTGGTGTCGCCGGCCTCCGGGAACGCAGCCCGGACAGCCGCGAACTCTTCGACGGCCCCGAGGCCCGGTTCTTTGGGATTCCCCGCCAGCAGGACTTTCGAAACCCGGTCGGGCGCGATTTTGATGTAGCGTTCCAGGACCAGAGTCAGTGCGTTCACGCTCGGCGTGTTCGCCAGGCGCGCCACGTGATCGATGAGATAGCGCGGCTGGCCGCCGCCCCCGACGCGCAACGCGGGGAACGGCACGTTGTGGAGCGCTCCGAACGGCGCCACGACGACGCTCTTGTCCCGGATTCTCGCGGCCACGGATTCCGGGACCAGTGAGCTCCCGAGAGTTGTCAGCCGGTCCAGAATCTCCGCCTCGAGCTTTGCGATATCGTTCTCGAGCGCCGGATCCCGGCGCTTGGAACTGCGCAAATCCGAGTACAACTCCAGGGACTTCCGCAAAAGCGATTGGAGTTCCCGCACGGTTGCCGTGGTCTTCTCCCAGGTTGCTGGAAGTTCCAGGAGCTTCACGTCCTGGCGATCGGAGACAAACAGCAGAATGCGGTCCCGCATCTCGACAGGAATGTAGTCGAGCAACACAACTTCCATGCCGTGCCGGGAGCTCAGGGCCGCCGCCAGATCCTGCCACCGGCGGTCCGGCCGCGCATTCTCGGGCGCGGGCGCTTTCGCGCCGCCGAACGGACTCTCGAAGGCCACGCCGCCACGCATGGACTCGATTTCGTCTTCCAGCCATCGGGACTTGATTGCGCCGGCATAGAACAAGAGTTTGCGTTCCCTGTCCGCCTTCTCGGCGCCGTCCTTCTTCCAAAGGTCGTAGAGAACCTTGATCAACCGCCGCTGGACGCGGTCGAAGACGGGGTTGTTCAGGCGGGCAAAATAGTTGGAGGAAACACGCGCCGCCTTGCGCAGATTCCGGTCGGCCGTCATGG
>JACQZT010000406.1 GCA_016213755.1 Acidobacteriota bacterium
CCCCGGCGTTCTTCGACGATCGCGAGCGGTTCGTGGCGGAGCTCGAGCCCGGCGCGCGGGCGCGGGTGGCCGTACCGGGAACCCAACTGCGCCTGGAGTACGGCCGGCGCGTGGAGTTCGACGCCCGCATCTCCACACCCCGCAACTTCCGCAATCCGGGCTCTTTCGACTATGTCCGGTGGCTCGCGAGGCAAGATATTTACTGGAACCTCACGGTGGTACAGCCGCCCGCGCTGCGCGTGCTCCCCGGCCGGTGCGGCTCCCGCTTCCAGGCCTTCCTGTTTCGTCTGCGCGGGCTGGCGCTCGAGCGCATCGAGCGGCAGTATCCGGCCGACACCTACCACGAGGCCATGCTCAAGGCGATCCTCATCGGCGACAACACCCGGCTGGAGAAGGTATGGACCGAAGTGTACCGGCGCACCGGCACCTACCACGCCATCGTGATCTCCGGACTGCACATCGGCGTCCTGGCCGGGATCCTCCTGTTTCTGTTGCGCCTGGCCGCGGTCAACGAGCTCGTGGCGCTGGCGGCGACGGCACTGGCCGCCTGGCTCTACGCCCTGGTGGCCGGCTGGCAGGCGCCCGTGATCCGCGCCGCGGCGGGGTTCTTCTTGTATCTGGTCGCTCGTTTTTTCTACCGTCGCACGCGCATTCTGAACCTGCTGGCGGCGGTGGCCATCGGCTTTCTGGTTTGCGACCCCCAGCAGATGTTCGAAGCCAGCTTCCAGCTCTCGTTCCTGTCGGTGGCGGCCCTGGGCGCCCTGGCCGCGCCGCTGCTGGAGGCCACCTCGAGCCCTCTGCTGCGCGGCCTGCGCGGGCTGGCCGACGCGGATCGCGATCCGCACGTGGAACCGCGCGTGGCGCAGTTCCGCATCGAGGTGCGCCTGGCCGCCGAACTTGTGTCGCTGGCGGCGCGGGTTCCCTTGCGCTGGTGCGCGGCCGCGCTCGCCGTTCCGCTGCGCGCGCTGTTGTGGGCTTTCGAAATGGCCGTCGTCTCGGCGTCGGTACAACTGGGCCTGGCTCTGCCGCTGGTGATTTACTTCCACCGCCTGTCCTTCTTGAGCGTGCCGGCCAACCTGCTGATCGTTCCGCTGCTCACGGCGGTGGTGCCGGCGGGCTTCGCCGCCGTCTTCACCGGCTGGAGGTTCCCGGCGTGGCTGGCGCGGGTCGCGCTGGACTGGTCGCGGGCGGTGGCCGAATGGCACTCTCGTCTGGAGCCGGCCTGGAGAGTCCCGGCGCCGCCGCTATGGCTGGCGGTGGCGTTCGTGGCGGCGCTCGTTTGGCTCGCGTGGAGAACTCCCTGGGGACGCGCCGTGCGGGTCACGCTGGTTTTGGCCCTGCTGGCGATTCTGGTTTGGCATCCCTTCGCCCCCCGCCTGCTGCCGGGCTGGCTGGAGCTGGCGGCCATCGACGTGGGCCAGGCGGAAAGCCTTCTGCTGGCGACTCCGCAAGGCAAGACGGTGCTGATCGACGCGGGCGGGTTTCCGAGCTGGATCCGGCGCTCGCCGGGACTGGACATCGGCGAAGACGTGGTGTCGCCCTACCTGTGGACGCGCTCGATCCGGCGCCTCGATGTGGTGGTGTGCACGCACGCCCACTCGGATCACGCGGGGGGCCTGGGGGCGATCCTGGAGAACTTCCGGCCCCGGGAATTGTGGATCAATGGCGGGGACGAGTGGGCCCCAGTCGCGGCCCGGGCCCAGGCGCTGGGCGTGCGCGTGGTCCGGCGCGGCGCGGGGGAAAAGTTCTTCCTGGGAGGGGCCGAGTTCGAGGTGCTCTGGGCTCCCGCGCACTCGCGGCCGGCCGAACCGGAAAACGACGACTCCCTGGTGCTGCGCGTGCGCCACGGCGCGCACTCGTTCTTGCTCACCGGCGACATCCAGCGCGACGTCGAATACCGTTTGCTGGACGCCGGTCTGGTAACGCGCAGCGAGGTGCTCAAGGTCGCCCACCACGGCAGCCGGACCTCCTCCTCGGCCGCGTTTCTGGAAGCCGTCCGGCCCGCGTTCGCCGTCATTTCCGCCAGCTACGCAAGTCCCTACTGGAACCCGCACCCGGACGTCCTGGCACGCCTCCGCAGCCGCCACGCCGCCGTCCATCGAACCGACCAACACGGCCTCATCCTCCTCCGCACCAACGGCCGCCGCCTCCACCTCGAAAACCGGGGACAGTACACTCAAACACCATTTTCTTATCCGCTGGACTTTTGGCGCTCACTCTTCTATTCTGATTGTGGAGGGCGGTCAACGGTGCTTTATGAATGGCAATGAACCCGCTACGCCGCTGACGTTTTTCGGCCGGACTTTCCCGCCCGCGGAACTGGAACTGATGCGGCGGGTGGTTTCCGAGTTCGGGGCGCTGGGAGTGACCGAGATTTCCCTGACCATCTGCGAACTGCTCCAGTGGAAGCGCCCGAATGGGGGTCTGAAGAACATCGAGTGCCGGCAGTTGCTGGAACGTCTTCAGGAACAGGGTCTGGTGAGTCTGCCGCCTCTGCGCCGGACCAAGCCGCGCGGGCCGCAAGCGGTGAAGCTGACGGCGAACACCGGTCCGGAGGAGGAACTGGGCGGCTCCGCCGGGCAGTACGAGCCGCTGCGGCTGGAACTGCTCGGCGGCGGAAGCAGCGGGGACAATGCGCTATTCGCGCAATGGATCGAGCGCTATCACTACCTGGGCTTCCGCGTGCCGTTCGGCGCCCAACTGCGCTACCTGGTGCGCTCGGAGCGCTGTGCCGGCCGCGTGCTGGCCTGCCTGTTGTTCTCCTCGCCGGCCTGGAAGATGGCGGAGCGCGACCGGTGGATCGGCTGGAACGACCAGGTGCGGGCGCGCAATCTGCAACTGATCGTGAATCACAGCCGGTTTCTGATCCTGCCCTGGGTGCGGGTGAAAGGCCTGGCCAGCAAGATCCTTTCGCATTGCGCGCACCAACTGCCGCTGGACTGGGCCAAACTGTACGGGTATCGGCCCTTGTTGCTGGAGACGCTCGTCGATGCCGATCGTTATCCGGGAACCTGTTATCGGGCGGCCAACTGGATTGCGCTCGGGAAAACACAGGGGCGGGGCCGCATGGATCGCTTTCATGAGGCGCGCGTATCGCCCAAATGGGTCTACGTCTACCCGCTTTGCCGGCACGTCCGCGAGCGGTTGGTGACCGCGGCGGCGCCTGTGTACTGCGAGCCGGCCGAGCAGTGGGATCGCCCCTGAGGGCGGCGC
>JACQZT010000403.1 GCA_016213755.1 Acidobacteriota bacterium
CGCGACGACCGCCCGCAGGGCGCTCCAAATTCTCCGGCGCTCCGCCAGCCCGGGATACGCGGATGACCACCGCCAAACTGCGAAAACTGGACGGGAAAAAGTGTGAGAATCTTGGGGGGAAAGATCGTGACCCGTTACAATTGGCAAGCTGCCCGAGCCGGAACTCACCCACGAATTCTTCTGACGAGGCCAGGATAAGGCGAAATCCCCATTTTGAATTGTCAAACAGCCAATAGCATACACCCGATCACGGTGCGGAGTGGCGAGCGGCTTCAGACGGCGTAGGCTGATGATGGGCTCTCTGAAAGCGTACTTTTTATGGTACACTCACTCAAGAAGGTGCAGGGCGGAGAAAGCCCCACGAACTCAGAAAATCCCGCTGGTCTTCTTCCGTGCGCGAACGGGAAGCGAACCCGTCCGGGAGTGGCTCAAGGGTCTGGATGAGGTCGAGCGTCAGGCGATCGGGAAGGACCTGTTGCGGGCGCAATGGCGCTGGCCGGTTGGCATGCCGCGCTGTCGCCCACTGGGGCCGGTCTATGGGAAATCCGGACGGGCTTCCCGACGAAGCGCACGGCTCGCGTGCTGCTGTGCCTGTACCAAGAAGTTGGAGCGATGAGCAAGAAACACATGGGTTCGAGTATCGACGACTTTCTCAAGGAAGAGGGAATCTTCGAAGAGTTGCAGGCGCAAGCCATCAAGGAAGTCGTCGCGTGGCAACTTGCCGAGGCCATGAAGGAGAAGAAAATCTCCAAGGCGCGAATGGCCGAGCTGCTCAAGACCAGCCGCACGCAGGTGGACCGTCTGCTGGATCCTGAGAACGATATCACGCTCTCCAGCTTGCAGCGGGCGGCGGCGATGGTCGGGCGCAAGGTCATGATCGAGTTGGTTTAGGAAGCGAGGAAACCCTGGCATGATCCGACCGCTCTGTCTGTTGCTCGCCCTGGCCTCCCTGGCCCCAGCGCAACCCAATCTCGACGCGCTGGTCGAGCGTGTGCGCAAGGAGTTCGACGTGCCCGGCATTGCCGTCGCCGTGGTCCACGACGGGCAGGTGGCGCTGGCGAAAGGCTACGGCGTGCGCAAGCTGGGCGAACCCGCTCCCGTCACGCCCAACACCTTGTTCGGCATCGCCTCCAACACCAAGGCCATGACCGCCGCGGCGCTGGCCATCCTGGTGGACGAGGGCAAAATCCAGTGGGACGACCCGGTCACCCAGCACCTGCCCGCGTTCCAGATGTACGATCCCTACGTCACGCGCGAGATGACCGTGCGCGACTTGCTGGTGCATCGCAGCGGGCTGGGCCTGGGCGCCGGCGACCTGATGTACTTCCCCTCCAGCGACCTGAGCCGCGAAGAGATCTTCCGCCGCCTGCGCTTCGTCAAGCCGGCCACCAGTTTCCGCAGCCGCTACGCCTACGACAACATCCTCTACCTGGTGGCCGGGCAACTGATTCCCGCCGTCACGGGCAAGAGCTGGGACGACTTCTTGCGCGAGCGCATCCTCGTGCCGCTGGGCATGACCGCCACGCGCACCGGCATCGGAGCGCTGCGGCCCGGCGACGAAACCGCCAGCCCGCACGCCCCCGCCAGCGGCCGGCTGCGGCCGGTGAGCTTCACCAATCTGGATAACAACCCGGCAGCCGCCGCCGTCCAGTCGTCGGCGGCGGAGATGACCCGCTGGGTCCGCATGCAATTGAATGGCGGCGAGTTCGAGGGCCGTCGCATCTTCACCCAAAAGCAAGGGCGCGAGATGTGGTCGCCGCACACCATCATCCCGGTGCGCGAGGCGGCGCATCCGGCGCTGGCCGCCGTCCAGCCCCTGTTCCAGGCCTACGCACTGGGCTGGAACCTGGCCGACTACCGCGGCCGCAAAATGGTCTGGCACACCGGCGGGCTGGCCGGCATGGTCACGCGCGTAACCCTGCTGCCCGGCCAGAAGCTGGGCGTCATCGTGCTCACCAACCAGGAAGCCGGCGGAGCTTTCAACGCCATTACCAACACGGTGCTAGATCACTACCTGGGCGCCGCGGCGGTGGGCTGGCCGCAAGCGTTCCTCGAAGCGGCCAAGAAGCAGACCGCCGACGCCGAGGCCAAGATGGCCAAAGCGCAGGCCGGGCGCAACGCCGCCTCGCGGCCTTCCCTGCCGCTCGCCTCCTACACCGGCCGTCTTCGCGATGCCTGGTATGGCGACGTCGCCATCGAAGAGCGGGAGGACAAGCTGCGCATCCGCTTCACGCACTCGCCGCTGCTCACCGGCTCGCTCGAGCACTGGCAGTACGACACCTTCATCGCCCGCTGGGACGACCGCTCGCTCGCGGCCGACGCCTATGTGACCTTCTCGCTCAAGCCGGACGGCTCCCTCGGCGAGGTCAAAATGGCGGCCGTCAGCCCGCTCACCGACTTCAGCTTCGACTTTCACGACCTGCTGCTGAAGCCGGTGGCCAAGGATGCACCGGCGGTCTGGTAGAATCCCCTTGATGCACCGCCGCGAGTTTCTTTCCGCCGCCCTGGCCGCGCAGGCGACTCTCCGCGCCGCCGAGCGAATCCGGATCGGCGTCCTGGGCGCCACACACCCGCACGCCGCCGAGAAGATCCGCGTGCTGCGCGAATCACAGAACCTGGACCTGGCGGGCGTGTGCGAGCCGGACCCGGCCGTGCGCGCGGCTCTGGAGAAGAAGGGCGTGCGCCTGGTCGAGCGCGATGCGCTGCTGGGCGACGCTTCCATCCGCATTGTGGCCGTCGAGTCCGGCGTGCGGGACCACGCCGCTCACGCGCGCCTGGCGCTGGAGGCCGGCAAGCACGTGCACGTGGAGAAGCCACCCTCCGCCCAGATGCGGGACTTGCAGGAGCTGGTGGCTCTGGCCCGGCGAAAGAATCTGCTCATGCAGATGGGCTACATGTGGCGCTACCACCCCGGGTTCAACGCCATCCTGGAAGCCGCGCGCAAGGGCTGGCTGGGCGAGATCTACCTGGTGCGGGGCATCATCAACACGCTGCTGCCGGCGGCCGACCGGGCGAGCCTGGCGCAATTCGCCGGCGGGCAGATGTTCGAGATGGGCGGCCACCTGATCGATGCTCTGGTCCGGCTGATGGGCCCGCCGCGCCGCGTCACGCCGTTCCTGCACTCAGCCGACAACACCGCCGCGGTGTTCGACTACCCACGCGCCATGGCCGTGGTTTCCTCGGCCACCTTGCAGCCCAACTCTTTCCCGCATCGCTCGTTCGAGGTGTTCGGAACCAGCGGCACGGCCGTGCTGCGGCCCCTCGAGCCGGGCACGCTGGTCGTAGACTTGGCCCGCGCCGCCGGCCCGTACGCCGTGGGCATGCAGACCGTCAAGCTCGCGCCCTTCCGCCGCTACGTGGCCGATTTCGAAGACCTGGCCGAAGCGGTGCGCGCATCGCGCCCGCTGGCCATCACCCCCCAGGAAGATTTGAACGTACACGAGGCGCTGCTGCGCGCTTCGGGAATGTGGAGCCGATCATGACCAGCCGTCGAGACCTTTTGAAGACCGCGACCGTCGCGCCCGCGCTGGCGGCGGCCGCCGAAAGCCGCATCACCAAGTACGTGCGCTATCGCGCCGGCTCGGCCGCCGCCGCGTATGGCATTCTGGAGGGCGAAACCGTCCGCGCCATCACCGGCCCGCTGTTCGGCGAGCACAAGCCGAACGGCGCCGAACACAAACTCGCCGGCGTCAAGCTGCTGTATCCTTGCCAGCCGCCCAAGATTTTCGCCGTGGGCCTGAACTACAAGAGCCACATCGGCAAACAGACGCCGCCCGCCAACCCTGAGATCTTCTATAAGCCCATCACTTGTCTCCAGAATCCCGGCGACCCCATCCGCATCCCCAAGACCGCGCTCAACGTGCACTACGAGGGCGAAATGGCGATCGTCATCGGCCGCCGCACGCGCAACGTTTCGGCCGGGGAAGCCCCTCAGTCCATCTTCGGCGTCACCTGCGGCATCGACGTCAGCGAGCGCGACTGGCAGAACGGCCCGCAAAAGGACCTGCAATGGTGGCGCGCCAAAGGCGCCGACACGTTCGGCCCGCTCGGCCCCTGCATCGCGCGGGGGCTCGACTACGGCAACTTGAAGCTCCAGACCCGGCTCAACGGCAAGGTGGTCCAGCAGCAATCCACCTCCGACCTGCTGTTCCCGCCCGCCGCCATCGTGAGCTGGATCAGCCAGGCGGTGACCCTCACCCCCGGCGACGTCATCTACACCGGCACCCCCGGGCAAACCGGCAAAATGCAGCCCGGCGACGTGGTCGAAGTCGAAATCGAAGGCATCGGCGTGCTGCGCAACCCGGTCGCGGCGGCTTGAAGGGAACGGAAGCTTAAACTCGAGAGCTTTCCCACCCTCGGAAACTCTCGGCGCTGTGGCCTGCCTGCCAGTATGTCACACAGGTCGGCGAGACGCGGATGACTTCTCCCATTCGCTTGGCTTGCGTGTTGAAGTTGGGCTGGCGCAGAAACCGCCGGACAAAAGCGGCAACGTCGTACTACCGGACGTTCAGAACGACGATGGCGTATCTCCGATGGCACAACTCACGTCGGAAGAACCCGGCGTCGCGCGTGAAGAAAGTCGCTTTCCGTAGCCACTGAAGCTCGATCGCGATCTTCTCGTCCGGGATGCCTTTGCCGGCCAGATCGGCACCGATCTGCCGGACTGCAATGCCCCACGCTTCAAGCAGGACGCGCTGACCGTCGAGGATGTTCTCGTCGAGAACGATCAAGAGTGAACCGGTTCCAATACGTATTCGGGCGCCACGTACTGACCCGAGTGATCGAGAAAAGCCTGACTGGCAAGCCGGACCGCTTCCGCTACCGCGTCCCGGGACACATCGCCTCGCCACTCTTCGAGGATCGTCTCCCAGGCCATTCCGGAACACACTTGCTCCAACACATCGGAAACCAGGATACGCGTCCCCCGAAAAGTCGGTTCGCCGTGGCAGACGGAAGGATCCGCCACGATGAACCTTCCGATGAGTCGGCGCTTCTGGACTGTTCGTTTCGGCACAACGGCTGCACCTCTCTCAGATTATAGTGGTTCCCGATGCGCCGGGCTCTCCGGCTGAATCGAGGCGGTCTTGAACCCTGCACGGCGCGCCGTGTATGATGGGCGTTCTTCGAGAGGAACCACATGTTCTGCGGCAATTGCGGAAGCCAACTCCCAACCAACAACCGATTCTGCGCGCAGTGCGGCACATCGATTGACACCTTTGTTCCAGCCGGACAGCCGGCGGCGGCGCCGCCTCCGCCACCACCGCCCCCAGCGCATCGGCCGGCCTTCCCTCCTCCGCCGGCCGCATACCCGCCGGTGCCGCCGGCCTACGGAGCGCTTCAGACCCCGCCCTGGGCCGCCGCGCCCGGCGCCTCTCCCACGCCGCCCAACCTGCATTGGGCTCTGGTGCTGGTGCTGGCCATGTTTACCGGCATCTTCGGTTTCATCTGGTTCTGCATCCAGGCCGGATACGTGAAGAAGATCGACCCAGCCAGCCGCGCGCGCATGTTCATCGTGCTGGGTGTGCTGGCCATCGCCGGTCAGTTCGTGGCGACGCTGGTCATCGCCGGAGCCGCCGCGGGAGGATCCATGGGCGGCGCAATGGCCGGCGGCTTCCTGACCCTGATCCTGGCCCTGGCCGGCATGGTGTTCATGCTGTCCGCCATTTTCGGCATGCGCAGCTCGCTGGTGACCTACTTCAACACCGTCGAGCCCATCGGCCTGCGCCTGAGCGGAGTGATGACCTTCTTCTTCAACATCCTGTACTTCCAGTACCACCTCTCACGCATCGTCGAATGGAAGCGGACCGGGGTGTTGCAGCAGTGAGTGGCGCACGCACTCGTGCGTGCCACGTCGAGACTCGTCTCGACGCCAGACCGATGCCATGACCCCTTTCGAATTCCACGAGAAATGGCGTCTCTCGACGCTTAAGGAAAGTTCCGGCGCGCAGCAACACTTCCTCGATTTGTGCGCTCTGCTCGGCGAAACCACCCCGGCCCAGGCCGACCCGGACGGCACCTGGTACACGTTCGAAAAAGGAGCGCCGAAGACCGGCGGCGGCGACGGGTTCGCCGATGTCTGGAAGCGAGGCTGTTTCGCGTGGGAGTACAAGGGCAAACACAAAGACCTGCACGCCGCCCTCGCCCAACTGGAGAAATACGCGGCCGCATTGGAGAACCCGCCGCTCTTGGTCGTCTCCGATATGGAGACGATTCGAGTTCACACCCGTTTCACGAATACAGTTCAGCAGATCCATGAGCTCTCGCTTTCCGACCTGCTGTCGTCGGAAAAGCGGGCGCTCCTCAAGCGGATTTTCTCAGATCCTGAAAGTCTGAAACCCGGCATCACCCGGGAAGCTCTCACCGAGGAGGCCGCCGAGACCTTTGCCGGCCTCGCCCAGGCGTTACGCGAGCGCGGGCATGCCCCGCAGCGCGTGGCGCACTTCGTTAACAAGCTTCTGTTTTGCCTCTTTGCCGAGGATATCGGGATTCTGCCAACCAAGCTGCTCACGCGGTTGCTGGAAGCTTCCCGCCGCCGTCCGGACCGTTTCCAGGACATGGCCGGCCGTCTGTTCGCGGCCATGCGTGACGGCGGCGACTTCGACCTGGAAATCATCGACTGGTTCAATGGAGGTCTGTTCGACGACGACGACGCCCTGCCGCTCCTGACCACGGATATCGATGTGGTCTTGAAATGCTCCAAGCTCGACTGGAGCGCGATTGAACCTTCCATCTTCGGGACCCTGTTCGAGCGCGGTCTGGACCCGGACAAGCGAAGCCAACTGGGGGCGCATTACACGGACCGCGACTCGATCCAGCGGATTGTCCAGCCGGTGGTCGTGCGGCCGCTGGAAGCCGA
>JACQZT010000398.1 GCA_016213755.1 Acidobacteriota bacterium
AGCGACAAGATTACGCTGGCCTCGATCGGATTGGGGTTCCAGGGCACTACGGTCACCATGAGCTTTCTGGCGCGCCCGGACGTTCAGGTGGTGGCGGTCTGCGACCCCGAGCGGATGAGCCGGGGCTATGTCGAGTGGGGCCGCAACGCGCTGCTCAACGCCGAGCGCCGGCTGCTGGGCGCGGGTCATGAGAAGTGGGGCGAGAAAGACCTGGTATCCGAAGGCCCGGCGTGGCTCATCCCCGGCAACCGCTCCAGCCACGGCACGGCCGGCCGCGAGCCCGCCCAGCGGCTGGTCGAAGCGTATTACAGCTCGCGCAAAGAGACCGCCTACAAGGGCTGCAACGCGTACCGCGACTTCCGCGAGCTGCTCGACAAGCAGAAGGATCTGGACGCGGTCTACGTGGCCACGCCCGATCATTGGCATGCCTCCATCTCCATCGCGGCCATGCTCAAACGCAAGCACGTGCTGTGCCAGAAGCCCATGACCCACACCATCGGCGAGGCGCGGCGCATGGCGCAGGTGGCGCGCGAGACGAAGGTAGCTACCGCCGTGCCCGTCAACAACCCGTCGTCCGAGGGCAGCCGCGCGATCCGGGAATGGATCGAGGGCGGCGGCATCGGGAAGGTGCGCGAGGTCCACAACTGGTCGAGCCGCCCGAATTGTCCCCAGGGCGTCGAGAGGCCGAAGGAAACGCACCCCGTGCCGGAGGGTTTGGATTGGGACCTCTGGCTGGGGCCGTCGCCGGCGCGCCCGTACAACCCGGCGTATCACCCGTTTCTGTGGCGCGGCTGGTACGACTTCGGCACCGGCTCGGTGGGCAACATGGGGTCTTACAGTTTCTCCGGGATGTTCAAGATTCTCGATCTCACGCCGCCGGTCGCCGCCGAAGCCTGCGCCTCGGGTTTCTTCGACGCCAGCGTAGAGGCGCGCGAGGAAACCTACCCACGGACGTCGATCATTCACTTGGATTTCCCGGCTCGCGGCGCGCGTCCCCCGGTGCGCATTTCCTGGTACGAAGGCGGGCTGCGGCCGCCGCGCCCGGCGGGCCTTCTCCCCGAGGACGATCACTTCTTCCAGCCTGGCGGAGCCAACGAGGGCACGCTGTACGAGGGCGACAAAGGGTTCATCCTGGCCGACTTCAACGGAAACAACCCGCGCTTCTACCCCCAGTTGGAGAAGCCTCAGGTCGCCCGCCAGCGCAACGATCCGGCCATCGACCAATGGATCGCGGCCTGCAAGGGCGGCCCGCCCGCGCTGACGAACTTCGAGCTCCAGAGCCCGGTCACCGAAGCCTACCTGCTGGGCTGCCTGGCGCAACGCCTGCCGGGCGAGCGGCTCCTGTGGGACAGCGCCAACTTGCGCATCACCAATTCCGAGCGCGCCAACCGCCACGTAAACCCGCCCTACCGCCCCGCTTACCAGATCTAAAAACCGGGACAGGCAGCACTTTCCCCTTTTTGAAGCCGGCTGAAGCCAGGAGACTTCAAAAAGGGGAAAGTGCTGCCTGTCCCGGTTTTATTGACCCCAGAGATCCGCGGTCCCCACGGGCTGACCCTGAAGCTTCAAATAGTAGAACAACTGCGCCTTGTGCCGGTCCAGATGCTGGACCATCTGAAGGAGATGCCGGCCCAGGGCATACTTCACCCCGGGCGCCCAGGGAGCTGCCTTTTCCAGACCGGCCAGATCGTTCTCCCCGGCCTGGTCGATCATCTGGAGGGCCAGGGCCTTGTCGTCCGCCAGCAGCTTCCTGGTCTCCTCGACACTCCCGATGGACGGCAGCTTCTCGGGCGGCGGCAGCATCTCCTCCGGGGTCAGGTCTTCCACCTTCATACCCGGCGGCAAGCCCCAGTCACCGGTGACGAAGGCCTTGCACCCGCCCCCGCAGGAGTTGGCAATGTGCATGAGAAGCTGGCCCACGGTCATCCAGTTGCTGCCACTGGCCGGCTTCCAGTCGAGACTGCCCGGGTCCACCTTGTCCAGCAGTCTTTCGGTGGTTGTGTACGTGTTCTCGATTTCGAGTTTCAAAAGCTCCGTCAGGTTCACGACGCTTCTCCTTTCCCAGGATCATCCTGGCGCTATTAGTGTACGCCCGGCGCGAGTTACCATGTCTTTGCGCCGTGAGAATCGCAGTGGTGTCCGACATCCACGGAAACCGATTGGCACTCGAGGCCGTCCTCGCCGACCTGCGTTCCCTCACTCCCGACCTGGTGGCCAATCTCGGAGACCACTTGTCCGGTCCGCTGGAGGCCGCCGCCACCGCCGAGCTGCTCCTCGCCCAGCCTGGCTGGGTGCACATTCTCGGCAATCACGACCGCCAACTCGTGGAACGGGAGCCGGGTGCGCTGGGCCTATCCGACCGGGCGGCGGAGAAGCAATTGAACGACGTCCACAAGTCGTGGCTGCGCTCCCTGCCGCGGACGGCAGTGGTGGCAAAAGAGGTCCTGCTCTGCCACGGCGCCCCGCGGGACGACTGCGCCTATCTCCTCGAAGAAGTTTCGCCCTCCGGGGTCGGTCTTGCATCGCGCGAGAAGATCCGCTCGCGGGCCGGCCTGGCCATGGGCGCCATCCTCTGCGGCCACTCGCACGTCCCGCGCTGCGTGCGTCTCTCCGACGGGACGCTCGTGCTGAACCCAGGCAGTGTCGGCCTTCAGGCCTACTTCGATTCCGAGCATGCCGTTCCGCACGTCATCGAAACCGGCAGCCCGCATGCCCGGTACGCGCTGCTGGACCGTAACAGCCGCGGCTGGCGCGCGACGTTCCGTGTCGTCGAATACGCCTGGGACCGCGCGGCGCAACTCGCCGCTCAAGGCAACCGTCCGGACTGGGCCCACGCCCTCGCCACCGGCTACGCATTGCGGGGAACGCTGGATTGCCCGGTCGCCCTCAACGCGGACCGTTGACCGGTATGTCGAGCGTGCCGTACGGACCCGTTCCCGTGTCTGGCACGATAACTCGCACGGAGGTCACATCCGAGGCGGGTTTCCACTGCCGGCGAAACGAGACGCCCGGTGCGTTCTTGACGCGCATCATCGCTTCCGCGGCCTTCTGCATCTTCGGGTTGTCGGCGAATATGTCGACGAACTCAGCAGGGATTCTAGCACGCGTCCGTGCTATATTCCAAAGCAACATGAGATTCACTGCCGCGTATTCGATCCCGGTCCTGCTGATGCTGCCGCTTCTGGCCGCGCCGCCGGCCGGGGAATGGCAACCGATGTTCGACGGCAAATCCCTGAAGGGCTGGCAGGAAACGCCATTCACACGGCACGGCCAGGTGCGGGTCGAGAACGGCAACATCCACCTGGCGCATGGCGGACCTATGACCGGCATCACCTGGACCGGCGATTTCCCCCGCTCCGACTACGAGGTC
Source organism: Acidobacteriota bacterium (assembly GCA_016213755.1). Taxonomy (GTDB): domain Bacteria; phylum Acidobacteriota; class Terriglobia; order Bryobacterales; family Bryobacteraceae; genus JACQZT01. The sequence goes on from JACQZT010000398.1 coordinate 3,371, forward strand.
CGCTTCGAGGCCGCGCGCTTGCAGGGCGGCGATTTCTTTGCCAGCCTGACATTCCCGGTCAAAGATTCGTTTTGCACCTGGGTCACCGGCGGTTGGGGCGGCGACATTGTCGGGCTGTCGAGCCTGGACGGATGGGACGCCTCGGACAACGAAACCAGAACCTACTTCAACTTCGAAAGCGGCCGCTGGTACAGGTTTCGCCTGCAAGTCGCCGGCGACCGCATCCAGGCCTGGATCGGCGACGAGCTGGTCGTCAACGTTTCGATCGCGGGGCGGAGGGTGGATCTCCGCTACGGAGAGATCAAGCTATCCGCCCCCTTTGGATTCGCCTCGTACAACACGACCGGAGGCTTGCGCAAGATCGAGTATCGCCTGCTGAAGCCTCCGGCTTAGCCGTTCAACGTCCAGCCGGACCGGTACGACCGCTTCAGCCACTCGTTGGCTTCGGGCATGTTGGTCACGCGGCCGGCCACCGGATCGTACTCGAGCTTCTTGCCCGCCCGGTGCGCCACCAGGCCCAGCAGCATCTGCTCCATCATCGTGCCCGAGTAATCGAAGTCGCAGTGAGTCTTGGTGCTGGTGCCGTGCGCCACATTGTTGTGCTGGCCTTTGCAGGCGTCGATCCATTCCATTTGGAAAACATCGCCGCGCCCCAGGCCGGCCGCGCGGCCGCTCTTCTCGGCTTCCAGAATGGCCTGGACGCTGGTGTTCGGCATGCCGACAGCCACCGGAATCCGCCCCTCGAGGAACTGGATCTCCGGGAAACCGCTCGGTCCGGGTTGCGAGTTGGGCATGCCCGTCATCCCGGCGGGAAGGTTTTGCGCCGCTTGCCTCGCCGGAGGACGGCCGGCCGGCCGGCGGGGCTGCGTCGCACCCTGGGTCGGCTGCCCGGTGCCGCCGATCAGCGGGAGAACCTCCGCCTTTCCGCGGCGCTTGTAGTAGGTCAGATCCCCGTCGTCGTTGTTGGGAAGGATGATCCGGCTGGTGAAATCGGCGAGAATGCTGCCCTTGGTGCCTTCGAAAATCGCGCCGTTGCCGGTGCGCGACACATCCACGTAGCCCCTGGGGGCATCGGGCTTCAGGCCGCCCTGGTACCACACCACCGTGACCGGACCGCGCCAGTTGTTGCCGGGATGCTCGAAAGAGGCTTTCAGCTTCACCGGAGTGATGTCGGGGTTGAACTTGTCGGTGGCTTCCATATCCACTTCAATCGACGCCGGAGCGCCCGCATCGAGGGCGTTCCACAGCAGGTCCATCGTGTGCGCGCCCATGTCGCCCATCTGGCCCACTCCGAAATCCCGGTACATGTTCCAGAACAGACAGTTCATGCCGCTCGATCCGGCGAAGTACTGCGGACTGTACGGATGGTACGGCGACGGCCCGCCCCACTGCTCGTAGTGCAGCGACGCGGGCGGCATCCCTTCGCCGGCGGGATAGCCGGGCCGCGGCAGACGGCGGGCGTCCCAGCCGTGGATGGTCTTCAGTTCGCCGATCGCTCCGTCCAGAATCAGCTCGCGCAGGCGCTCGAAGTTCGGGTAGGCGTGACGCTGAGTGCCGTGCTGGGTGGCCAGCTTGGTCCTGTTCGTAAGATAGTTGGCGCGGAGCGTGCGCACTTCCTCCACGGTGATACCCATCGGCTTTTCGCAGTAGACGTGCATGCCGCGATTCATGGCCCAGTTGGCGATGAAGGCGTGGTGGTGATCGGCGGTGCAGATGATCACCGCTTCCACGTCCTTCTGATCCAGACACCGGCGCCAGTCCCAATAGGTTTTGGCCTTGGGGAAGATCGGCACGGCTTCCTTCGTGCGCAGGTCGTTGATGTCGCACAGGGCGACCACGTTTTCGTTCCGGATGACGTTGTAGTGCGCGGTACCCCGGCCCCACACGCCAATGAGGGCGATATTCAGCTTGTTGCTGGGGGCGTTCTGCCCGCGCAGCGTGCCGCTCTTCAAAATAGTCAATCCAGCGGCGGATCTCAACAAATCGCGTCGTTGCATAGGATAGTCCTCCTGTACATAGTAGCCGGCCTCAAGCTTCTCTGCGCCGCGGAATGCTCAGCGACCTCCACCGGTCGCTCTGGAAGTGCTTGGCCAGCAGAACGATTTGCCCGCAGTGGCAGGCGTAGTGCGCCACCTGGCGCTGGATGGCCTGCATCGCCGAGTACGGCTCGCCGCGAATGAAAACCGTGCGTCCCAGGTCCGCCTCCGTGAGCGGCTCGAGGGCCGCAAAGACCCGCCCCCAGCCTTCCTCCCACAACTTCATCAGGGCGGCGCGCCCCGGCGGGGGTTCGAGGAACTCACCGTCGCGGTTGCGGTCGGGCTTTTCGCCGTCGGCGGTCAGAAAGTCCGTCCAGCGCGACCGCATGTTGCCCGCCAAGTGCTTCACCAGCACGGCGATGGAATTCATCTCCGCATCCAGCGCCGCGTACAACTGCTCGTCGGTAGTCTGCGCCATCGCGCCCTCGGCCTGCTCCTTGTAGTAGCGGAACAGCCACAGCGCGTCTTCCAGGTACAACGTCGTAAAGGCGTGCTTCATGCCTTCATGTTGGCACGCCGCTACGGCTGTTTGGCGGCCTCGATGCCGCGCAGCAGGACTTCGTCGCGGCCCGCCGCAACGCCGGCGCGGGTGCGCGGGAGCGGGATGGTGGGCGCGATGCCCACGCCGTGGTGCCTCGATCCGTCGTGCTTGAGCACCTTCATGCCGGTGAAGACCAGCCGGAAGCCGCCGGGCACGCTGAAGGTGTTGACGTTGCCGTTGGTGCCGGCGGTGGCCGAGCCGACGATGTCGGCGAACTTGTACGCCTCGACGATGCCCATCACCGACTCGGCGAAGCTGATGGCGCGGCCGTCGGTGAGGAACACTTTCTTCGCGCGCAAGTACGGCTCCACGGGTTTGAGGTTCCAGCCCGGAGGGTGATAGAAGCTCAGGTCCGCCCGATCGGGCTTCTCCGGCGTGGGGATGTGCCACTGGGCGCTGTCGATCACGCCGTCGGCGGCGAAGTGGTTCAGGTAGGAACTGGTGCGCGGGTAGCCGCGGAGATCGAAGACGATGCCTCGCGCGAGGGTCAGGCTGGGGAGCGCCGCGCGCCAGTCGGCGTCGGTGATGCGACCAATGTCGATATAGAAGATCCCGGGCTCGAGTTCGGCCACCATTTCGGGGCGTGGTTCGCTCCAGTCGTAGTCGGTCCCGCAGGCCAGCTCGATGCTGCGGCGCGTGCCGGGCTGCGCGAAGGGTTCAATCTCCAGGCGCATGCGGCGTGTCGAAGCAGTGCAGTAGGCCAGCTCCGCCTGCGCGCGCCAGCGGATCCACTGCGGCGTCGCGCCCGAGGTCAGGGCTTCGATTTCCGCGATCGCCGCTTCGGCGCTCTTGCCGTCGATACTGACGACCCGGTCGCCGCGCTGAATCCCGGATTGCTGATCCTGCTTGACGCGCGTGACAACCAACTGGTTCTCCACCCAGTCCCACACCAGCGGCACGGCCGGGAAGCCCTCCACGGCAGAGACGCTGCCGTGGCCGTCTTTCAGGCTGGCCCAAAAGCGGCGCAGGGTCTTCTGGAAGTCCTGCACCGTCGCGTCGGCGGCAGCCGCCTTCAATGCTTTGGCGAGTTCCGCGTGCCAGTCCACGTCTATCACGTCGAAGTAGGGGTAAAAGTGCTGGATTGCGTTCCAGGCGATGATGACCGCGGCCAGGCGCGTGCCGCGGTTGGTCGCGCCGCGGATGTACAGGTCGTCGCTGGAGGGCAGCGGACCCCAGGGCCGGGTGCCGTAGTCCTCCCCGTAAAGCGTCAGAGGGACCTGGACGCGCAACCCGCTGCCGATGGCAGCGTCGAACGGCTCGGCCGGGTCGATCCAGCCGGCCGGCAACTGTCCACCGCTCAAAACGGCCCACTCCCGCGTGCTTTGATAGGAGGGACTGTCCGCTCCAATCCGGACTCCGTAGTGGCGCCAGCGCACCACACGCAACCCGTTGCGCGAAGCGGGCCGGAGTTCGGCGGGCAACTCGGGACGGCTGCCTTCGGGATAGATCCGGATGGTGGGAGCGATGGGATTGAAGACCGACTGGATGCGCTCGGCCAGTTCCTGCCGGTTGACCGCCTCCTCCGCCAGGCGCGCGCCTTCCGCGGCGATGGTTTCCCAGTCCGCCGCGGCAACCTGGTCGCTCGGGTTGAAGTGGCGGGCGTAACCGAACACCTTGGCGAAGGCGACCAGGTTGGCCAAGCCCGTGTCGGAGAGCGGGCGGGCGGGCTCCGGCGCGTCAACGCGCACCTGGCCGGTGGTCTCCAGGGTCACGTCGTCGACCCACACCCGCCCGGAGCCGTGGATGATCACGCCGAAGTAGATCTGAGCGCTGTCGTCCAGCACGTAGCCGTCGATGGTGTATTTGGCTCAGGCGGCGGAGGTGATCGGGCGGGCGCTCATGTTGTCAAAGAACGAGTATCCGCCGGTGCGCCGGTCCACACGGAGCCACAACTGCGCGTTGGTTCCGGCGCCTTCCACGCGCACGGCAGCGCGGAAGCGGATGCGCCTGATCCGGTAGGCCGAGGCGTCCACACCTTGGGTCAAAGTGCCGAACCAGTTGGAGGGGGGATCGTCGGCGCCCTTGAGAACCGCGCAGCGCGCGCCCTCGTAGCAACCCGCGTCCACGGTCGAGGCGGCGGCGCCCGCGGCGGCCGGACTGCCGCCAAAGGTCCACCCAGCCGGGACCTTGCCGGTCTCACCGCTCTCGAAATCAAGGTTGACCGGTGCGGTCGGCAGTTGCGCGAGCAGGCTGCCGGCGAAAAGAGAAGCATACAAAAGGGTCCGCATAGTCGATTGACCTCTGTTGGGACATGTGACGTGCTCCTTCAATCGCAGGTTACAGCGATCACCTGGGGCGATAGAATGTAGACTCATGTTTCGGCACCTGCTGGTTTCCGTTCTGCTTACCTCGGGCGCCTGGGCTCAGGTTGAACAACCGCTCAGGACTCTGCGCCAGGGCCACCCCCGGCTGATTGCTTTGGACAGCGACATCCAGCGCATCCGCGGCGCGATCAAGACCGACCCGCTCGCCAAAGAGCTGTATCGCCGCCTCACGGAAGAGGGCGATCGGCTGGAATCGGCTCCGCCGGTGGAGCACCGGCTCATCGGTCCCCGGCTGCTCGACCAGAGCCGCCGCTGCCTGAGTCGCATCTACACCTTGGCGCTGCTCTACCGGCTGGACGGCAATCCCAAACACCTGGCGCGCGCGGTCAAGGAACTGCGCACGGCGGCGGAGTTCCCCGACTGGAACCCGTCGCACTACCTCGACACGGCCGAGATGACCCATGCCCTGGCCATCGGTTACGACTGGCTCTACCCTGCCCTGACGCCCGACGACCGGGCCGTCATCCGCCGCGCCATCGTCGAGAAAGGACTCGACACGGCGCTGCCCATCTATCAGCAGCAGCGCTCCTGGAGCCGCGCCGTTCACAACTGGAACCAGGTCTGCAACGGCGGCATCGGCATCGGCGCGCTGGCTGTGGCCGAAGACGAGCCGGAGAAGGCCGCGCGGATCCTGCAATACGCCGTGAAGTCGATCCCGCTGGCCATGGCCTCCTACGCGCCCGGGGGCGGCTGGAACGAGGGGCCGGGTTACTGGCACTACGCCACGCGCTACAACGTCTACTTCCTCGCGGCCCTGGAAAGCGCGCTGGGAACCGACTTCGGCTTATCAGCCATCCCGGGCTTCAGCCAGGCGGGCCACTTCCGCGTGTCCTTCTCGAGTCCCGCCGGCAAGACCTTCAATTACGCCGACGCCGGCTCGTCGCTGGAGCGCGCCGCGGAGATGTTCTGGCTGGCGCGCAAGTTCAAAGAGCCGGTCTACACCTGGCAGCAGCGCACGCTCCTGGCCGAGTCGAAAACGGCCGAGGCGCTGGACCTGGTGTGGCTGGAGACGGCGGCTCGCTCTCCCCAGCAAGCCGGTTGGCCGCTGGATGCTTACTACAAGGGAGTCGATGTCGCCTTCCTGCGCAGTTCGTGGGACGACCCCAACGCCATCTTCGTGGGCGTGAAGGGCGGCGACAACAAGGCCAACCACAGCCACGCGGACCTGGGCAGCTTCGTGCTCGACGCGGGCGGCACGCGCTGGGCCATGGACTTCGGGGGCGACAATTACAACCTGCCGCGTTACTTCGGCAACCTGCGCTGGACTTACTACCGGCTGCGCACCGAGTCGCACAACACGCTGCTCATCGACAACGAGAACCAGGACCCGAAGGCCGCCGCGACCATTCTGGAAACGCGCTTCACGCCCGACTCCTCGTCCATCCGCATCGACCTCGCGAAGGCCTGGCCGGGGCGGGTGCAAAAGCTCGAGCGCACGGTGACGCTGGCCGGGCGCAAGCGCGTGCTGATCCAAGACAAGTTGGAAGCCGAGCGGCCGGTCGATGCGCTGTGGGGCATGGTGACCGACGCCGAGGTCACGCTTAAGGGCCGCACGGCCGAATTGTCAAAGAACGGCTGGAAGCTGCTGGCCGAGATCCGGTCTCCCGACGGGGCTCGCTTCGACACAGTCTCCACCGCGCCGCCCGCGCCGCAGAACCAGAACGCGGGCACGCGCAAGCTGGTGGTGCGCCTTCCGGAGAAGGTGCGGCAGCTCGATCTGCGCGTGGCGCTGACCCCGGCGCGGAACTAAACTTGGGGTATGGTCCTGGCGCCGCTCGCGCTGCTGCTCCTGGCGGCGGGGCAGAACACCGATCCCGAGGCGCTGCACAAAGCCGCCCGGGCGGGCGACGCGGCGCGCGTGCGCGAATTGCTCGAGGCCGGCGCGGAGGTGAACGAGCGCGATTCGCTGGGCGGCACGCCGCTGCACGACGCCGCCTGGGCGGGCCAGCGCGAGATCGCCCAACTGCTGCTGGAGCGCGGCGCCGACCCCAACGCGGCGCACGCCGAGGGCGGCTCCACTCCGCTGCACTACGCCGTGATCACCAACCATAAGGGCGTGGTGGAGGCGCTGCTGGCCAGGGGCGCCAACATTCAGGCCCGCGCCCGGTCCGGCTCGACCGCGCTGCACCTGGCGGCCAATCGCGGCTACACCGACCTGCTGGCCTTCCTACTGGCGCGCGGGGCGGCGGTCAACGCGCGCGACGATTCCGGTTCGACCCCGCTCGACGAGGCGGCCTGGAAGGGCCAGGCGGAGGCCGTCCGGCTGCTCCTGGACCGGGGCGCGGACCTGAAGAACCGCAACGGCGAGAGCGGCGCGACGGCGCTGCATTCGGCCGCGGCCAAGGGCCACGCCGAGGTGGTGGCGGCGCTGCTGGCGGCGGGCGCCGACGCCGACGCGCGCGACAACTCGGGGGCCACCGCGCTGGACGAGGCGCTGCGCTTCCGCCACAGCAAGGCGGCCGAGGTCCTGCTCGACAAGGGCGCGCGAACGCCGGCCGCCGGCGCCGGCATGTCGCGCCGCCTGCACGACGCCGTGATGCGCGGGCAGACCGAGGTGGTGGGCCTGCTGGTGGCGCGCGACGCCGACATCCAGCAAGTGGACGCACTGGGGGCGACCTTGCTGCACGAGGCGGCGCTCAAGGGCTACCGCGAGATCGCCGGGCTCCTGCTGGATCGCGGCGCCAAGATCAACGCCCGCAACGCCTCGGGCGCCACGCCGCTGCACGACGCGGCGCTGGGGGGCCACCGCGCGCTGATCGAACTGCTGCTGGACCGCGGGGCGGCGATCGACGCGCGCGACACCGAGACCGGCGCCACGCCGCTGCATCACGCCGCCAGTTGGGGCCGGCGCGACGCCGCCGAACTGCTGATCGAGCGGGGCGCCGACGTCAACGCCCGCACCAAGAAGGGCGTTTCGCCGCTGGGCCTGGCCGTCGAGAACAGCCACCCCGAGACGACCGAGCTGCTGCGCTCGCGCGGGGCGCGGGAGTAAGTCAGAGTTTTTCCATTTCCCCGAGTTTGCGGACGCGGCGCCGGAATTCCTCGCTTGTGGAGAAGGTGGCGTTTAGGTAGGCTTTGAGGATTTCTTCCGCCAGCTTGATGCCGATGATCCAGGCGCCCATGCAGAGCAGGTTGACGTCGTCGTGCTCGACCGATTGGTGGGCGGAATAGGTGTCGTGGCAGAGGGCGGCGCGGATGCCGCGGACCTTGTTGCCCGCGATGCAGGCGCCCACGCCGGTGCCGCAGACCAGGATGCCGCGGGCGGCGCGGCCGGCGAGGATTTCGGCGGTGACCTTGCGCGCGATGTCGGGGAAGTCCACCGGGTCGGTGGAGTAAGTGCCGCAGTCGGTGAGCGGGTGACCCCAGGAACGGAGCAGTTCCATGACCGGCCCCTTCATGGGGAAGCCGGCGTGGTCGGAACCGATGACGAGTTTCATGGGCGATTTGGCGGGCGCGGCGGCCAGCGAGCCGAGGAAAACGCGGCGGTTAGTTGACATAATCAGATATCCCATTCTTTGCGCCAGGTGACGCGGCTCTGGGTGCGGTAGGCCTGGGCCGCCATGTAGCAGGCGGTGGAGGAGTAGTAGGCGGCCTCGACGTTGGCCACCGGGGTCTGGCGGGATTTGAGGCACTCGAGCCAGTTGCGGAGGATGTTGGCGGCCGAGGCGCCGGTGCCCGGGCCTTTGAAGGCCGGCTCCTTGCTGAAGCGGGAGTTGGGGACGTATTCGTAGCCGATATCCTGGACGTAGCGCTCGGCGAAGAGGGTGCCGCCGGTGCCGCGCAGCAGGACGCCGGCCGAGGTCTTGACGCCCGGGGCGGAGAGACATTCGGCTTCGAAGGTGGCGGTGACCTCCTGCGGGTAGTCGAGGATGACGGTCCCGACGTCGGGGGTGTCGCGGTCGTTCGGGGAAAAGTAATTTCCGCCGCAGGAGGATAAGGC
>JACQZT010000411.1 GCA_016213755.1 Acidobacteriota bacterium
CGCCGCGCCGGCGCGCCCGCGCGCGGTCGCATTGGAACCCGGGCAGCCCGCCTGGCGTCTGCTGGTGGCCGAGGACCACGAAGAGAGCCGGCTGCTGCTGACCACCCTGCTGACGGGCTTTGGCTTCCAGGTCCGGGCGGCTGCGGACGGGGCGCAAGCGGTGGAATTGTGGCGCGAATGGCAACCCCATGCGGATTCTCTCGGACGCGGGATACCGGGTGCGGGCGGCCACCAGCGGCTCCAGCGCTCTGAGTTCGGCCGAGGCCAGTCCGCCGGACCTGGTGCTGCTGGACATCAAGATGCCCGGCATGGACGGCTACGAGGTGTGCGCCCGCCTCAAGTCCAATCCCAGGACGCGGGAATCGCCGGTGTTGTTTCTGAGTGTTCTGGATGAGACCGAAGCCAAGGTCAAGGGCTTCGAATCGGGCGGGGTGGACTACATCACCAAGCCGTTTCAGCCCGCCGAGGTGGTGGCTCGGGTACGGACTCACCTGAGAATTCAGTCGCTGCAGCGCGAACTGGAGCGCAGCCTGAGCGAAGTCAAGACTTTGCGCGGACTTCTGCCCATCTGCGCCGGGTGCAAGAAGATTCGCACCGAGAAGGGCGACTGGGTGCAAGTCGAGGAGTACATCATGGACCATTCGGAGGCCATCTGCTCCCACGGCCTGTGTCCCGGCTGCCTGGCCGAGGCGTACCAGAGTATCCCCAGGTAAGCGTCCGAGCCTCTCGCTGAACTGCTAAACTCTCCTCAAAAGGATCTCATGGCCGCGCACAACGAGAGAAAACTGCGCAGCCAGGAGTGGTTTCGCGAACCCACCTACTATGGTTTCGCGCGCCGCGCCTGGCTGCGGTCGGAGGGCTTCAATCGCGACGTCTTCGACGGCAAGCCCGTCATCGGCATCGCCAACTCTTGGAGCGAGTTGAACAACTGCAACGCGCACCTGCGCCAGGTGGCCGAGGCGGTCAAACGCGGCGTGTGGGCCGCCGGCGGGGTGCCGCTGGAGTTCCCCACGATTTCGCTGGGCGAGCTGCTCATGCGCCCCACGGCCATGCTGTTCCGCAACCTGATGGCCATGGACATCGAGGAGTCGATTCGCGCGAACCCGCTGGACGGTGTGGTGCTGCTGTGCGGATGCGACAAGACCACCCCGGCCATGCTCATGGGGGCGGCCAGCGCGGACGTTCCGGCCATCGTCGTGCCGGGAGGCCCCATGCTTTCGGGTCAGTGGCGCGACCGCCAGTTGGGCGCCGGCACCGACGGGCGCAAGCTCTTCGACCTGTTCCGCACCGGCTTGCTCAGCGAGGAGGAATGGTGCGAGATCGAAGGCTCCATCGCGCGCAGCGCCGGCCATTGCACGGTGATGGGCACCGCCTCGACTATGACCAACCTGGCCGAAGCGCTGGGTATGACCCTGCCCGGTTGCGCGGCCATTCCGGCTCCCGATTCGCGGCGGCTGGCCATCGCCGAATCGAGCGGCCGGCGCATGGTCGAAATGGTGTGGGAAGACCTGCGCCCGTCGCGGGTAATGACGCCCGCGGCCTTTGAAAACGCGGTCGCCGTGGACATGGCCCTGGGCGGCTCCACCAACGCGGTGGTGCACCTGGTGGCCATCGCCGGGCGTCTGGGAATCGGTCTGCCGCTTTCGGAATTCGACCGCATCTCCCGCCGCACGCCGTTCCTGGCCAACATCAAGCCCTCGGGCGAGTTCCTGATGGAGGACTTCTTCCGCGCCGGGTCGCTGCCCGCCCTGATGCGCGAGATCCTCGACCTGCTGAACGGCGACTGCCTCACCGTGAACGGCCGCACGGTGGCGGATAACGTGGGCGGCGCCGAATGCTGGGATCGGGAGGTGATTCGCCCGCGCTCGGCGCCGCTGCACCCGGAGGGCGGCACGGTGATCCTGGGCGGCAACCTGGCGCCCGATGGCGCGGTGCTGAAGCAGACCGCCGCCTCGCCGCGCCTGCTCGAACATCGCGGTCCGGCGCTGGCGTTCGAGAACATCCAGGAGATGCGCGCGCGCATCGACAGCCCGGATCTGCCGGTGACGCCCGCCACCGTTCTGGTGATGAAGAACTGCGGCCCCAAAGGCGCGCCGGGCTTCCCCGAGTGGGGCCACATCCCTTTGCCGAAGGTGCTGCTGGAGCAAGGCGTGGACGACATGCTGCGCATCTCCGACGCGCGCATGAGCGGCACCAGTTTCGGAACCGTCGTGTTGCACGTGGCTCCGGAGTCGGCCGTCGGAGGCCCGCTGGCGATCGTCGAAACCGGCGACGAGATCGCGCTCGACACGCCGCGGCGCCGGCTGGAACTCGTGGTCCCGGCGGATGAGATTGAGCGCCGCCTGGCGGTCTTCGTTCCTCCGCCACCTCACTATGATCGCGGCTACGGCCGCCTCTTCCTGGAGCACGTGAACCAGGCCCACCTGGGTTGCGACTTCGATTTCCTGCGCGCGGTGAAGAAGAACGCATGAAGCGCGTCGCGATCCTGGCCGCCTTTGTCCTGCTGTTCCTGATCGCCAACCGCGGCGCCTATGAAGGCTACTTTCAGGACGACGAGCTGGACAACATCGGTTGGACCCGCGACGCCTCCTGGAAGGTCTTCGCCGCCGGGCTGGCCACGCCCCGGTTCTACGAATCCAACTTCCGGCCCCCCGGCCACGCCTTTTTCAAACTGATGGAGCGCGCGGCGCAACTGCATTTTCCGCCCTACGTCGCGGGGATTCACGCGCTGCACTTGCTCAACGTCGTGCTGGTGTGGCTGCTGCTCGGGCGACTGAGGCTGCCGCCCCTGGCCGCCGGCGCGGGCGCGCTGTTTTTCGGCTTTCACATGGCTGTTTTCGACGCCTACTGGAAGCCCATGTACGTCTTCGACGTGCTGTGCGCGCTGTTCTCACTGGCCGCGCTGGTGGCCTGGACGCACCGCCGCTGGGTGCTGAGCCTGGGCTGCTTCTGGCTGGCGTACAAGTCCAAGGAACTCGCCATCATGCTGCCCGCTGCGCTGGCGGCGTATGAATTCTGGCTGAGCGAAGAGACGGGACGCCGGCGGTGGCTGCGCCTGGCGCCGTTCTGCGCCGTCTCGCTGCTGTTCGGCATCCAGGCCCTGCTGCACCGGCCGGAGGGTGAGAACGCCTATCGCTTCGCCTTTAACCTGGCGGCCCTGTTGCGGACGGCGCCCTTCTACGCGTCCCGGCTTCTGCTGATCCCCTACGCGGGATTCGCGCTGCTGGCGCTGCCGCTGGTGGTGCGCGACCGCCGGACCTGGTTCGGGCTGGCCGCGACGCTGCTGTTCCTCGCCCCGCTCCTGTTTCTGCCCGGCCGGCTGTACTCGGCGTACCTGTACCTGCCGCTGGCGCTGCTCGCCATCGCCCTGGCGGCCTGCGCGGCGCGCGTTCCGTGGTGGGCGGTGGCGGCGTTCTTCGTCCTTTGGTTGCCCTGGAACTATCACCTGCTGCGGCTCGACCGCCGCGCGGCGCTGACAGTTGCGCACGAGAACCGCGCCTACGTTGCCGAACTGTTCCGCGTGGCGGCGACCTTGCCCGAACCGCGAGTCTTCGTCGTCGACCTGGCGCCCCCGGCTTTCCATCGCTGGGGCATCGAGGGCGCGCTGCACTATTTCTACCGCTCGGAAGTCCGCGTTTTCGGCGTGGATGATAAGGGACTCGCCGAATCGACGGCGGGCAAAGAGCTGGCGCTGCTAAGCTGGCATCCGGCCGAG
>JACQZT010000408.1 GCA_016213755.1 Acidobacteriota bacterium
CCCCGAGGGCACCTACGGCACCTTCGCCTTCAACGGCTCGTTCAGCGGAAACGCGTACGCCGACTTCATGCTCGGTATCCCATTCACCAGCACCCGCCTCGATCCTCTGACCAATCGAGTCCGCAAGGACAGCGAACTCGGCCTGTTCCTCACCGATTCCTTCAAAGTCAGCGGACGGCTGACCCTGGATCTGGGTCTGCGGTGGGACCGTTTCGGCTCGCCTTTCTATGACGACAACCTGATGTTGAATTGGGACCCGGCCACCGGCAACGTGATCATTCCGGCGGGAACCGAGAGCCGAATCAGCCCGCTCTACCCGAAGAACATAAAGATCGTCGCCGGCGACGTGCGCATGCACCCGGACAAAAACAACTTCGTTCCGCGCATCGGTTTCGCGTACCGTCTGAACGACAAAACCGTCCTGCGCGGCGGCTACGGAATGTTCACCGAGACCCTCGGGCGGTACACCCGCGTTCAGGGCGGCGGCCCGTTCCAGATCAGCGAGACCTACCAGAACGCGATCGAGGCCGGCCGGCCGGTTTTCGCGTTCCCGAATCCGTTCCCGTCGACGCTGGCCGGAGCGAGGATCCCCTCGCAAGGCGTCAGCGGCTATCCGCTGGACGTCAACAACGGCAAGATTCACCAATTCAACTTCACCCTCGAGCGGCAAGTGCGCGACACCGGTTTCCGTCTCTCCTATGTCGGCTCCCGCAACCGCGGAATGAACTACGGCGTGGGCGTGAATTCTCCGCCGCCCAGCCTCATCCCCTTTACCACCGACCGGCGCGTGTACCCGCAATATAACAGCGCCTCCTGGTATCAGTGGGACGGCATGGCGAACTACAATTCGCTCACTTTCGAAGCCCAGCGCAAAGTGGGTCAGGTGACTTTCGGCAATCACTGGACGCTGGCCTCCAATTACAGCAACAGTCCCAACACGCTGTACCCTTACGGACCCAAGGGATGGACGCGAGATTCGTATACCCCCCGCCAGCGGGTTGTGTTCAACATGGTGTGGGAAGTCCCGGCCGGCAAGGGACGCCGCTTCCTTGCGCAGGCCCCGGCCGTGGTGAACGGCGTGCTCGGCGGCTGGCAGGCGTATTGGATCGGGTATCTGGAAACCGGCAAGTACTTCTCGCCAAGTTTCTCCGGTTCCGACCCGTCGAACACGAACAGCTTCGGCGGCCGCCCGGATCGGGTCTGCAATGGGAACCTGGCTCCCGGCCAGCGCAACATCAATCACTGGTTCGACTCGTCCTGCTTTGCCGTGCCCAAGCCGGGCAATTTCGGCAACAGCGGCAACAACATCCTGGAGGGGCCGGGCTACAACATGCAGCATGTGTCCATCGCCAAGACGTTCGATATCACCGAGCGTTTCAAGTTCACCTTCACTTCGGCGATCTCGAACATGTTCAACCATCCCAACTTCGCCAACCCCAGCGGCAACATCTCCGCAACCAACGTCGGGGTAGTCGGCGGCCTGGTGGAAGGCGCCAAAGGCCGGCATATCGAGTTTCGAAGCCGAATCGACTTCTGATTCAAGGTACAATCCCGCTGGAGGGCGTGATGCAGAGCGAAAATGCGCGCAGGACGTTTTTGAAAGCCGCCGCCGCTGCGGCGGCGGTTGGAGCGCGGCCGGGGTACCTGGCCGGGAGCGATGTCATCCGGGTGGGCATGATCGGGGCCGGCGGCCGGTGCACCGAGGCCGCTACCCAGGCGCTGAACGCCGACGATGGCGCGCGCCTGGTGGCCATGGCCGACGTGGTGATGGATCGCCTGAAGGAGAAACGCAAGCTGCTCGAAGCGAAGTTCCCGCGCCAGGTCGGGGTGAACGACGAGCACCTCTTCGCCGGATTCGACGCTTACAAGCACGTCATCGCCAGCTCGGACGTGGTGCTGATCGCCAACGCGGCCAAGTTCCATCCGCTGCACATGTACGCGGCGATCCAGGCCGGCAAGCACGTCTTCGTCGAGAAGCCGCACGCCATCGATCCGGCGGGAATCAAGGTGGTGGAAGCCGCCTGCGAGCTGGCCCGCCGGAAGAACCTGTGCGTGCTCTCGGGGCTGCAAAGCCGCTACACGCCCGCCTACCGCGAGACCATTCAGCGCATCCATGACGGCGCCATTGGCAACGTCGTGGCGATTCAGGAAAAGTTCCTGCGCCCGCCCTACGTGCTCTACCCGCGCCAGCCGGGTCTCACCGAGGTCGAGTGGCAGGGCAGCAACCAGTACCACTTCCACTGGCTTTCGGGCGACGATGTTCCGCAGTCGCTGGTGCACAATCTGGACCGCGCCAGTTGGGTCCTGCGCGGGCAGGCGCCCGTCCGGTGCCACGGAATGGGCGGGCGGTCGACGCTGCGCGGCGAGATCTACGGCAGCGTCTTCGACCACCACGCGGTGGTGTACGAGTTTCCCAACGGCGTCCCGGTGTACGCCTACTGCCGGACCATTCCGGGCTGCTACAACGAGACCTCCAGCGTTGTGCTCGGCTCCAAGGGCCGCGCCGAGATCCTCAAGGGACGCATCGAGGGGGAGAACAAGTGGCAGTACACCGGACCGTCGATGTACTCCAGCTCCCAGACCAACCCGTACCAGATCGAGCACAACGAGCTGTTCAAAGCCATCCGCTCGGGCAAGCCGCTCAACAGCGGCGACTTCATGGCCCGCAGCACCATGATCGGCGTCATGGGCCAGATCAGTTGCTACACCGGCAAGGAAGTGACCTGGGAGCAGGCCACGGCTTCGGACTTCTACTTCCCGCCCAAGCCCGAGGACGTGCGGGCGGACATGGAGCCGCCGGTGAAGCCCGACGCCGATGGCATCTACCCGGTGTGCATTCCGGGCGTTACGAAGTTGATCTAACGCCATGCGAACCCAAGTGCTGGTTCTGGCCGCGGCGGCCGCGCTGGGCTGCGCCGCCGCGGATCTTCGCTTTCACCCCGCCCAAGGCGGCGCGTTCCACTTCGATACCGGCGTGCTGAAAGGCACGCTGCGCAACGAGGGCCGCTCCACCGGCCTGCTGCCCGTGACGCACGTTCCCACCGGGACGGTGATGGCGCGCAGCATGGGGCTGTTCGGCATTTACCGGGTCTTCTCCGACGGCCGCCGCTACGGCAACGGCATGTGGTCCTTTCCAAGCGAAGCCGAACTCGCCGGCGACGGCGCGGTCTCGGTGCGCTGGCCGCCGGCCGAAGACCGGCCCTTCCGGATGCAGGCCGTCTACCGCTGGGCCGGGCCGGCGACCCTGGACATCAGCATCTCGGTGCGGCCCGAACAGGACCTGCACGGCTTCGAAGCCTTTCTCGCCGCTTACCTCGGCGAGCAGTTCACCAACTCCGCGGTGCTGGCCAAGGGAGGCCGTCTTCTGGCCGCGGACCGCGAAAGCGGCGCCTGGCAGATGTTCCCGCGCGGCCCGGAAGCGGTCTCTCTCATCCGCGACGGCCGCTGGAAACTTCCGCCCAACCCGGTGGACTGGGTCGTCCGGCCCGAGTTCGAATTCCCCGCGGCTGTGCGCCGCGATCCGGCCTCGGGACTCGCCGCGGTCGTCCTGGCGCCGGCGCGGGATTGCTTCGCCATCGCCACTCCGCAGGAGGGGGATTCGCACTACTCGCTCTATTTCTCGCTGTTCGGCCGCGACGTGACGAAGGGCGAAACGGCACGGGCCCGCGCGCGGCTCGTCGTGCTGTCATCGCCGGATGAGGAGCAGGTTCGCAAGTTGTACCGCGGCTACATGCGCGGAACGATGTGATTTTCCTCGCACCAGTCGAAGCCAGCCGCGGCTGTGACGCTCGCATTGGCCGGCGCCTGATTCGGGCCGGCGTCAGTCTCTGGCGGACATTTCCGAAATGCCGGATGCGCCCGCACGCTTCGCACGGCGGACGAAAGACCGGTCGAACGAGACAAAGGCGGCGCCAGGGGGCCGGCTGCTCAAGTGCAGCGCGCCGGCGAACTCGATTCCGTGCGCCGCAAGGGCCAGCGCGGCGGACACGGCGGGTTCATCCTCGATGTGCACGCTGTTGAGGCCGAGCAACCTTGTGAAGGCTTCGCGGATAGCGTCTTCGTCAAATCCGTAAAGGCTGCTAAGGACCCAGTTGGTTTCGAGCAGCACCGTCTTCGCGATCCAAATCGGCCGGGCCGCGAACAGAAACCGCGCAGCGGCTGCCTGCTTGGGTTCGTCCTCAGTCAGCAGGCGGACCAGTACATTAGTATCGACCGCGGTCATGACGCCGGATCACCTCGCGTCCGATTGCAGCACGCATCTCCGCAACCGTCTTCGCTTTGCGCTTCGACCTGAGACAGCCGGCAACGTCTTCGAGTTCGGTCCTGGCAAAATGAACGGCGGGACGGAGCAGGATTCCATCTCCGGTTTCCTCGAAAGTAAATTCCGTGCCCGGTCCCCAGGCCCGGGACGTTCGGATGTTCTTGGGCAGGACGATCTGGCCCTTGGTCGAAAGCCGGGTCGTTTCCATCAGTAAGACTCCAGTAAGATTATGACACATCCGCGCGGAATCTAGGCTCTTGCTCCGTATTCCCGCACCGCGTCGTACAGCGCCACCACGTTGGCTGTGGGCGTGTTGGCTTGCAGGTTGTGGCAGGGGGCCACGACGTAGCCTTTCTTATTGCGGAAGATGGCGAGGTTTTCCCGCACTTCGCGGCGCACGTCGTCGGCGCTGCCATAGGGCAGCGTGTGTTGGTTGTCGACGCCGCCGTGGAAGACGAGTTTCTCGCCGAAGTCGCGGGCCAGCGCTTCTCGTTCCATGCCGCGGCAGCGCCACTGGATGGGGTTCAGCAGGTCGATGCCCATCTCGACGAGTTCCGCGAGCATCGGCCGCATGGCGCCGTCGTCGTGGTGGAACACTTTCACGCCGTAGGAGTGAACCAGGTCGATCATGCGCGCCATGTGGGGCTTGAGAAAGCGCCGGAACAGGCGCGGGCTCATGATCAGCGAGTCCTGTGTGCCGAGGTCTTCGGCGACGTAGGAGAACAGCAGGGAGTCGCCGACCTCGTCCAGGATGCGCTTGGTGAGCGCCAGGTCGATAGCCGCGATGCGCTCCAGGATCGCATCGGCGATTTCGGGGTTGGCGATCAGGTCTTCGAGCGCCTGCTCCATTCCGCGCAGGCGGCAGTAAAGATAGAAGATCTCGCAGCCGCCCGCCAGCAGCGGATAGTCGCTCCACTCCTCGCACTGCGCTCGCATGCCCGAAACGTCCCATTCGCCGGGGTCGGGCCAGTCGAACCGCTCCACCTCGCGCACGCTGGTGGCGGCGGCCAGCGGATGCCCGACGGCTTCCTCGTAGTATCCCAGCCCGTCCGCGTAAGGGACCTTGCGCGTGCCGATGTGCCACACGCTGAAGAACGATTGCAGGTGCCACGTTTCTTCGGTGGCGCGCGGATGCCGCGGCGTCAACTGCACCAGCTTGTCGACGCCCAGCCGCTCCCATAGCGCGCGATCGGTGGAGCAGCCCAGGTCCTGTTTGAGGCGGGCGGTGATCTCGGCCGTGCCCCAGTAGTCGCACGGCACGCGGTCGGGCCGCGCGCCCCGCATCACGGCTTCCCAGCGCTGGCGCGGCGTCATCGCAGGGCCATCGGCCGGCCGCCGGCCTGTTTGCTGCGCAGCGCGGCGTCCATGAAGGCGAACAGTTCCAGGCTTTCCTCCACCGGCACGGGAACCACGCCGGTTTCAAAGAAGCGCACGATCTCCACCACCATCGGGCGGTATCCGGTGGCCGCCTTGGGGTTGCTCTGCACGGATTCCTTGCCGCGGAATACGATGGCGCCGTAGGACCCGTACGGGCGCAGCGCCCGCACGCTCCCCACGCGACCGTCTTTCCAGCGCCCGACGATCTCGTCGGCGCCCTCGGTATACGTGCGCGTCACCTCGACGCAGCCCGGGCCCATGAGCGCATAGAGCATCTCGATGGGGTGAATGGCGTACCAGGAAAGGTCCAGGTGGTGATGTTCCTCGAAGGGACCCGGCCCCCAGGTGATGGCTCCGGTGATTCCATCCCCCTTCAGCGTGGTAATCATGTCGGCAAAGCGCAGGCTGGAACTGGTCCACCACCGCACGCCGGCCTGTTTGCCCAGGCGCGCGATTTCGCGGGCGTCCTCGAGCGTCGAGGCCAGCGGCTTGTCGATCCAGACCGGTTTCTTGGACGCGAAGATCTGGCGCGCTTCGTTGAGGTGCGGCCGCCCGTCCACGCTGGTCAGCAGGATTCCGTCGACCTTCGAGCACAGGGCGGGAATATCGGCTACGATTTCGACGCCCCACTTCTCGCGCAACTCATCGGTGTAGCGGTCGATGTACTTGGCGCTGGTGGGGTTGTCCGGCGAGCCACCCTTGTAGGCCGCCACGATGCGCGCCCCGGGGACGTGCTCGGGCGAGGCGGGATCGTTCAACATGCGGGCGAAGGCCGTGACGTGGGACGTGTCGGTTCCCACCAGGCCGAGCCGTACGCCGGCGCCCGCCGCGGCCACGGCGAACAGAATCAGAAGCGGAACAATTCTTGCGTTTTTCATGGCAGAGGCAGCTTCACAGGCCGGCCCTCGAGCCTCGACAGCTCGCCGGCGATGCAAATCTCGTGGGTCTTCACCGTGTCGGCCACGTTGCAGTGCGACTCGGCGCCGCTCAGCACGCACTCGACGAAGTGATTGATCTGGGGAACGAAGGGATGGTGGTTCACCGCGCCGCTGTCGGGCAGGATAGTCGGGATCGTGGCCCAACCCGTCTGTCCCGGCCAGCGTCTGGTGAACAGGCGGTTGTCCCGAATCGTGCCCCGGTTGCCCATCAGCACGATGGGAAAAGTGTAGGGCGCCACGTACTCGATGGAAGTGGCGACCTTGCCCAGTGTGCCGTCCTCGAACTTGATGAGCGTCACGCTGTTGGGCTCGTATTCGTAATCCAGCGGATTCCCCGCGCTGAAGTTGGCGTAGCAGAACACCTCGACGGCCTCTTTGCCGATGAACCAGCGCAGCCCGTCCACGGCGTGGCAGCCGGCGGTCAGCAGCGCCGTGCCGCCGAAGGCGCGTTTGCTGACCCAGGGATACAGGCCGTAGTCCTTGGTGATGCCGTGCAGGTAGTCGACCTCGCCGTAGAACAGGTCGCCGATGTCGCCGGCGGCCAGGATCGCGCGAATGATCTCGAACAGCGGGTTCCAGCGCAGCACAAAGCTCACCACGCTGCGCACGTTGTGCTCGCGCACGGCGGCGTCCAGCCTTCGCAGCCCGTCCAAATCGAGCGCCACCGGCTTCTCGACGCTGACGTGCCGGCCGGCCTGGGCGCAGGCCACTCCCTGCTCGACGTGCAGGTGATGGGGCGTGC
>JACQZT010000051.1 GCA_016213755.1 Acidobacteriota bacterium
CTCGCGTGTTCGCTTGCCGGGTTCTTGCCAGGCGGATTACTCCACCCCGCGCCCGTTGGGCTACATGTCGAACAGGCAATTACATGGTGAACTCCTTTCAGTTCACAAGATCGGCCAGGCTTATCCTGGCATACCGACCGTGAGGGAGCGGACTAAATCTCGAAGACCGCGCCGGTGTCGGCGCTGGTGACGTGCAGCAGGTAGCGCGCCAGCCAGCCGCGCTTGACCTTGGGCTCGAAGGGCGGCAAGGCCTTCAGGCGCCCCTGGATCTCCTCGTCGCTCACCTTGAGTTCGATGCTGCGCGTGCGGGCGTTGATGCAGATGCGGTCGCCGTTCCGGACCGCGGCAATCGGCCCGCCCGCCGCCGCTTCCGGGGCCACGTGGCCGATGCACAGCCCGCGCGTGCCGCCCGAAAAGCGCCCGTCGGTGATCAGCGCCGCGCGAATGCCCGCGCCCGAGATGGCCGAAGTGGGTGAGAGCATTTCCTGCATGCCCGGCCCGCCGCGCGGCCCTTCGTAGCGGATCACCACCACGTCGCCGTCCTTCACTTCGCCGCCCAGGATGCCCGCCAGAGCGCTTTCCTGTGTCTCGTAGACCCTGGCCACGCCCTCGAACTCCATCATCGACGGGTCGACGCCGGCGATCTTCACCACGCTGCCCTTGGGCGCGATGTTGCCGAACAGCACGGCCAAGCCGCCGGTGGCCGAGAAGGCGTTCGATACGGGGCGGATGACGTCGCCGTCGGCATCCGGCGAGGCGTTCACATAATCGCCCAGTTTGCCCGTCACGGTCGGCGACTCGAGGTTGAGGTCGCTCTTGGCGTTCCTGGCGATCTCCTTGAGGATGGCGCCCATGCCCCCGCGCCGGTGCACGTCTTCGATGTGCACGTCCGGGCGGCTGGGCGAGATCTTGCAGATGTTGGGTGTCCGCGCGGAGATCTCGTTGATCCGCTCCAGGCTGTACGGCACTCCGGCCGAGTGCGCCAGCGCCAGCACGTGCAGCGTAGTGTTGGTGGAGCCGCCCATGGCCATGTCGCACACAAAGGCGTTGTCGAGAGCCTGGCGCGTCACGATGTCCAGCGGCCGGATGTTCTCCTCCAGGCAGCGCTTGAGCGTGCGCGCGGCGCGCCGGCACAGATCCAGGCGATCGGGGTTGATGCCGGTGCCGCCGCCGTCTTCGCTCCACCGCTCGGCCGGAATGGTCCCGTTGCCCGGCAGCGCCAGGCCCAGGACCTCGCCCAGGCAGTTCATAGTGTTGGCGGTAAACATCCCGGAACAGCTTCCGCAACCCGGGCAGGCCCGCTCCGCCAGACCCCGCAACTGCTTTTCGCTCATCTTGCCGGCGCTGTGCTGGCCCACGCCCTCGAAGACCGTGATCAGGTCGGTGGAGTCCTTGCCCGAGAGCATCGGCCCGCCGCTGACGTACACCGCCGGGATGTTGATCCGCGCCATGGCGTTGTACATGGCCGGAACGATCTTGTCACAATTGCCGATGCCGATCCAGGCGTCGCAGGGGTGCGCGCCGATGATGGTCTCGATCTGGTCGGCGATCAGCTCGCGCGAGGGCAGCGAGTACTTCATCCCGAAATGCCCCATGGCGATGCCGTCGCAGACCGCGCCGCCGATATTGGTGTACCAGACGTTGAAGCCGAGCGCGGTCAGTTCCTCGCGCACCACCTCGCCCAGTTTGTCCAGGTGCGCATGGCCCGGAATCTGCGTGGTGTAGGAATTGATGATGGTGACAAACGGCTTCTCGACCTTTTCGAGCGAGCTCACCACGCCCGCCGCCATCATCAGCGACGCCGCCGGCAGCATGTGGGTGCCCTCGCGAAAAACCTTGCTCCCCTTTTTGCGAACACTCTCGATGCCTGGGTTCATATGCACAATTGTGACAAAACCGGAAGCGGAATGTGCTATTCAGGAAGGGTCTCGGACTTTTCAACCATGCCTGTTCCACTCTCACGCCGCGATTTTCTGGCCTCGGGCCTGGCGCTGGCCGCCGCCCGCCCCGCCTGCAACGTCCTGTTCATCGCCGTCGACGACCTGAAGCCCAACCTGGGCTGCTACGGCGACCTGCTGGCCATCTCGCCCAACATCGACCGGCTGGCCGCGCAGGGGCTCACTTTCACCCGCGCCTACTGCCAGCAGGCCGTGTGCAGTCCGTCCCGCACCTCGCTGCTCACCGGGCGGCGGCCCGACACCACGCGCGTGTACGACCTGCGCCTGCATTTCCGGAAAACGCTGCCGGACGTCGCCGCCCTGCCCGAGCACTTCAGACGCAACGGCTACGTCACCACCGGCTTCAGCAAGATCTACCATCCCGGATTGGACGACCGGCGCTCCTGGAGCATTCCTTCCTGGGCGCCCGGCCGCAAGGTCGAGTGGAACACTCCGGCCAACGCCGGGCGCGCCGAAAAAGAGGAAGCCGGCCTGCGGGAGCGGAATTGGCTCGCCAATCCCACCCCGCCGCGCAGCGACGAAGACCGCGTCCGCCGCGGGCCTTCCTGGAGGTCGCTGGACGTCGCGGACAACGATCAGCCCGACGGCAAGACCGCCAACGCGGTGGTGAACGCCCTCGGCGCCCTGCGCGGAGAGCGCTTCTTTCTGGCGGCGGGATTCCTGAAACCGCACCTGCCGTTCGTGGCGCCCAAGCGCTACTTCGATCTCTACCGCAACGCGAACTTCTCGCTGGCCGTCAACCCCGGCCCGCCCCAGGACGCTCCGCCCTGCGCCCTGCACGACTCGGGCGAGTTGCGCGCCTATCTGGACATCCCCAAGAGCGGCCCCATCCCGGACGCCAAGGCGCTGGAACTGATCCGCGCCTATTACGCCGCCATGAGCTACACCGATGCGCAGATCGGCAAGGTGCTGGCCGAGCTCGACCGGCTCGGTTTGCGCCGGAACACGGTGGTCATCCTGTGGGGCGATCATGGCTACCACCTCGGCGACCACGGGCTGTGGAATAAGCACACCAACTTCGAGCAGGCCACTCGCGTGCCCATGATAATCAGCGTGCCGGGTCAGAAAACGGCCGGACGCAAGACCGCCGCGCTCAGCGAGTTCGTCGACATCTATCCATCGCTGGCCGAAATCTGCGGCCTGCCCGCTCCGGAAGGCGTGGAAGGAACCAGTTTCGCTCCTCTGCTCACGGCTCCCGACCGAGCCTGGAAGAAGGCCGCCTTCAGCCAGTACCCGCGCGGTATTCCGGGCGCGGGCGCGGGCATGGGGCATTCCCTGCGCACCGAGCGCTACCGCTACACCGAATGGCGTGTGCCAGGCAAGGATTTCCGCGCCGCGGAACTCTACGACTACCAGACCGACCCTTTGGAAAAGATCAACCTGGCGGCCCAACCGCGGCACGCGGCGCTGGTCCGGGAGTTGTCCGCGCTGCTGGCCGGCGGCTGGCCCCAGGCCCTCCCCCGCTGAGCGAAAACCCGCTCAGCCTGATCTACCCGGGTTTCCGGTCAGAAAATCAGCTTGATGCCAAAATCCACGCGGCGCGGCCCGTGGCCGGTTTCGGCGGTGATGGTTCCGAACGCCGAACTCGAGGGAGCCGTGTTGGGCGCCGCGAACATGACGTGATTCAGCGCGTTGTTGGTTTCGACGCGAAACTGAGCCTTCCAGCGCTCGGTGAGGCGGAAGTTCTTAAACAGGGAAAGGTCCCAGGCGTTGATGCCATCGGCACGGACGCCGGCAAAGCGGGTGGAGAACCGGCGGATGTTGCTGCCCAGTTGCCGGCGCGCGTCGCGCTCGAAGCCCGCGCCGGTGTTGAACCAGCGCTCGGCCATGCGGCTGCTCACGGGCAGCGGGATGTCGTGCAGGTTGCCGTTGAAAATGGCGTTGCCGAAGCCCAACGGGGCGCCCGACTGCCCTTCGTAAATCCCCTGCGCCTGCCAGCCGCCCGCCAGGTGGTTCCACACGCCGCGCGCGCCGCCCAGCAGCGGCTTGCCCTTTCCGAAAGGCAGCTCGTACACCGCGTTGACGATGATGCGGTGCGGGTAATCAAGATCCGAAACCACCTTTTCGGGCAGCGCGTCGGTGTCATTCAGGAAGTCGGTGGCCTGCATGAACTTCGAATAGGTCCAGGCGGCCTGGAAGGTCACCCCCTTGGAGAAGCGCTTCTCGGCCTGCACCTGAAGCGAATGATAGTAGGAGTAACCCACCGTCTGGCTGCCGGAAACGCCGGCAAAGTGCGGCAACGGGCGGAGCAACTGGCTGCGATTCACCTGGCTGCTGGCCAGAGCGGTGCCGGCGAACTCGGGCAGGCCGGAGAAAGGGCTGCGCACTTGCGCGCTCAGGAAGTCGATGGCCGTCTGGTCGCGCTGGGGCGAGGTCGAGAGGTAGCCGGCCGGAATCGGGTTCCATTCCCGCGCCACGCTGAACTTGGTGCCACGGTTGCCGACGTAGCCGGTCTCCACCACGATGCGCCCCGGAAGCTCGCGCTGCACCGACAGGGACCAGCGCTGCACGTACGGGTTCAACATCCCCTCGTTGAAAAAAGTCACTCCGCGGCCCAGGAAGGTGAGCAGCCCGCCCGAGGCGCCGGGCGGGATCTGAATGCCGTCCGGGAAGGGATTGGCCAGCGTGGCCCGGAACGTCAGGCCGTTGTCGGCGCTGGGAATGAGCGAAGTGGCCTGATTGAATCCGCCCTGGTTGGTGTGCTGCCGGTCGATGCCCAGAGTGTCGAAGAAAATGCCGTAGCCGCCGCGCACCACCGTCTTCGGGCCGGCCTGGAAAGCGAAGCCGAAACGCGGGCTGAGGTTGTTGCGGTCCGGCTTCCAGAGCCCGCGCGGCTGGCCGCCTGCACCGGCGAACAGCAGGCCGCCGGTGGTCCGGAACGCCGAGACGGACATCTCGGGGATGGGCGCGCGGGCGTAATTGGCGCGCGCCTGCGCCTCGATGGGGTTGGGCGTTTGGAAGTCGAAACCGCGAACGGAGCGGTTGAAACGCTCGGTGGCGGCGCCCTCGTACTCGTAACGCAAGCCCAGGTTCAGCGTGAGGCGCCGGGTGGCCTTCCAGTCGTTGTGCAGGAACAGCGCGGAGAAGGTGGATTGTTCGGCGCGCGAGGCGTTGTAGCTGATGGAGCCGCCGCCCGGAATCCCCAGCAGCATGGAAGCCAGCCCCTGGCCAATGGGCGCGGCTGGCGAATTGTCCATGGGTCCCCGCGTCCAGGCGGAGGTGAAGTTCAGGTACGGCGCCACGTTGCCGAAGCTGTAGCCGTTCTCGCGCATCAGGCGAAATTCGCCGCCGGCGCGGAAGCTGTGATTGCCGCTCAGCTTGGAGAGCGTCCCGCCGAAGGTGTGGTAATAAATGCGCGTGCTGCTGCCCCCGCCGCCGCTGAGCGTGGTGAGGCCGTCCACGGCCAGTTGCGGGAAGGCAATGCCGGCGGGATTCAACTTGGAGTTGATCTCGGTCAGCAGGCTTTGCGGAAAGCCCAGCGACAGCAGGTCGAAGCCCAGGCTGACGGGGTAGTTGCGGGGATTCTGGTACACCAGCCCGTAGCGCAGGTTCAGCAACAGGTCGGGACGGAAGACGAACACGTCGTCGAGCGCCAGGCGGTAACCGGTCTGGTCGTTGATGGTTCCGTAGGCGATGCTGGGCATGTTCTGGGTCCGCTGGTCGAACTGGCTGTTGCTCAGGCGGAAGAAGAGGCGGTGTTTCTCGCTGAAGTTCTGGTCCAGGCGGCCCAGCATGGAGCGGTAGTCCCAGTTCTGATCGGATTTTTGAAAGTAGTTCTGCCGCCCGTCGGCGGTGCCCGCGGCGTTGGGCTCGGGCCAGTAGGTCACCATCTTCCTGGCGATGGGATCCAGGCGGCTGGCGGGGATCACGTTGCCCGGCAATGGCTGGCGCGAGAATCGCCCGGCAGCGGCCGGGGCGATGGTGGCCGGGTCGTAGATCTGGTACTGCGACCCCAGCTTGAGCAGCGCCGAAAAATCGCCGCGCGCCTGTTCCGGCGCGGGCACCGTGCCGGTGAAGGTCTGCTGCTGCGGGCGGGCGTACAGCCCTTCGTAGCCGAAGCTCCAGAAGGTGCGGTTGCGGCCGTTGTAGAGCTTGGGCAGAACGACGGGGCCGCTGAAAGTGTCGCCCCAGCGCTGGAACAGCCACTTGGGCTCGGCCTGCTCCCGCTTCGCGGGCGTGACGGGGCCGGTGCTGGTGTCGTACAGCCAGCGGTTGGAGAACCAGGGCACAGAGCGGATGCGCGAATCGAAGTAGTAACTGCTGCCGTGCAGCACGTTGGTTCCCGACTTGGTGCTGACGTTGACCACCGCGCCGCTGGCGTGTCCCAAGGTGGCATCGTAGGTGGTGGTCTGGACCTTGAACTCTTGCACCAAGTCCTGCGGCGGGGCGCCGTAGGTGGAACTTCGCTGGTACATGTTGGGCGCGCCGTCCATGGTGACTTCGCTCGAACCGGGGCGCGTGCCGTTGACGGCCACCGCGCCGGAGGCGAGGTCCTGCGTGGGATTGCCCGGCGCGTGCCCGGAGGAGTTGGCCACGCCCACGGCCAGCCGCGTCAGGTTGAACGGACTGCCGCCGGCGATGGGCAACTCCGAGACCCGCCGCGAATCCACGACGATGCCAGTCGAGGCCGTGGCAGCCTCGAGCAGCGGCGTCTCCGCGGTGACCGTTACGGACTGCGTCACTTCGCCGACTTCGAGCGTGAAGTTCAGCATGAGGCGGTCGTTCACCCGCAGTTCAATGTTGTCCTGGACCACTTTCTTGAAGCCGGCCAGCTCGACGCCGACCCGGTAGCGTCCCGAAAGCAGGTACGGGATCTCGTAGTTGCCGCCGCTGTTGGTGGTGGACGAAACAGTGGTGTTGGTTTCCAGGTGCCGCGCTTCGACCTTGGCACCCGCCACCACCGCCTCGCTCGAATCATTGACGCGGCCCAGGATCGTGCCGCGCGATTCCTGCGCCGTCGCGATGGAAAATGCCGCGGCGCAGCACAGAACGCAGAGAGCCATGCCAAATTGGAGATTCATAAGAAATCTGCGAGGCTACATCGCCGGATCGCTCCAGCGCCGGTCCGGACGCCAGCCGGCGAGCCGATCTCGCCAGGCTTGCCAGCGCCCGCGCAGGCGGTTCAAAGTGGTTTCATGCTCGGCCTTGCCGGCCAGGTTGCTCACGTTGTGCGGGTCGGCGGTGTGATCGAACAGCTCTTCGTACAGCGGGTTCTGGCCAATCCAGCGGATGTAGCTGAAGCGGGTGTCGCGGATACCTTCGCTTCGCGGGATTTTCGGGTGCTGGAACAGGTGCGAGTAAAACCACTCGCGGCGCCATCCGGCGCTGCGGCCGCGCAGGAGCGGAGCGAGATCGCGGCCTTGCATGCCGGGCGGCGGTTCGAGGCCCGCCGCGCGCAGCAGGGTCGGGGCGATGTCGATGTTGAGCGCCATTTCCTTGCGCCGCTGGCCGCGCAGCTTCTTGGGCAGCCGCGGGTCCCAGATCACCAGCGGCGTGCGGATGGATTCCTCGTACAGGTACCACTTGTGCGACAGGCCGTGTTCGCCGAGGAAATAGCCGTTGTCGCCGGTGTACACGATGATGGTGCGGTCCAGATCGCCGCGCTTTTCGAGCGCCGTCACCAGGCGTCCCACCTGGCGGTCCACTTCCGTGATGAGCCGGTAGTAACCCTTCACCGAGCGCTGGTACATTTCGGGAGTGGCGAACTGGAGTCCCCAGCGCTTGCGGCCCTCCGAGTCCTGCAAGAATTCCGGGAGCATGCGGAAGTGGCGCTCGCTCGCGGTTTCCGGCACCGGCATGGTCACGTCCCGGTAGAGCGCCTCGTCGGCGGGGTCGTAGAGAAACTGCCGCGGGTCTTCGTCCTGCACGTGCGGAGCCTTGAAGCTCACCGAAAGAGAAAACGGCTGGTCCTTGGAGCAGCCGTTCAGAAACTCCAGGGCCTGATCCCCTTGGATGCCGGTGAGGTGTTCCTTGCCGCCGCCCGGGAAATACTTGCCCTGGCCCGGGAACGCCTCGAAGTAATCGAACGCTCCGACGGGCAGTTTGGCGCCCACGCCGTACTTGCCGATGAATCCGGTGCGGTAGCCGGCCTGGCGCAGCAGCGCCGGGTAGGTGGCGGCCATCTGCTCCGGCGTGAAAGGCTTCGAGAAATCGCTAATGCCGTGGCTCGGCTCGAGCAGGCCGGTGAAGAAGCAGGCGCGACTGGTCATGCAGATGGCGGTGGAAACGAAGTTGTTGTCGAAGATGACGCCGCCGCGCGCCAGCCGGTCCACGTTGGGCGTCTGGATGATGGGGTTGCCCATGCAGCCGAGGGTGTCCCAGCGCTGATCGTCGGCGAGCAGGAAGATTAGGTTGGGCTTGCGCTGCGCCGGCGCGGCGGCGGCCAGCGCCGCCGCGAGGAATTCCCGTCTTCGAGTCATGATTTCCCCTTCCTCATGGTAATGGAAAGCGCAACCGCGCAGGCCAACAGAGTCAGGGCACTGGCCAGGCGGCAGAGCTTCGCTTCCCATCCGCCGTCGTAGTTCAGTTCGATCTCGCAAGGCCCCTGGCAGCGCGGCTCGATCAGCATTTGGCCCAAACCGTCTTTCAGGACCGGCACGGCGGCGCCGTTGGCGCGCGCGTGCCAGCCCGGGTGGTGGTTGATCTGAACGGAGACGTTTTGCCCGGCGCTCGCCGTGGTGCGGATCAGGGCGCGGTTGTCGCCCTGCCAGGCGAAGCCGGCAACCGGGAGGGCCGGGTCCTCCAGCGCGGCTACGTAGCGCTCTAACCGGGCCGGGTCCAGACCGGCCGGAATGACGTGCGCCAGCGACGCTGTGCGCGACGGGACGCGGTACACCGCCGTGTCCCGCTCCCGCCACAGAACCGGAAGCAGGGGGTCGAACTTGCGCGGCTGTCCGAAGGGCTTCCAGAATTCGGGGCTTTGAGGGCCGGGCACGATGACCGCCCGCACGCCGTAGGCCTTGAGCCAGAGCACGGCGGCGCCGGCCTGTTCGGTTTCGTAGATGAAATACAGCGCCGTCTGCTGAAGCGGATTCCACGCCGTCGGAAACGAGCCTCCGGTAAACTGCGGCGCGCCGGCGAAGGCGTTCATCCACTGGCCCAGAGAGCCGGCGGCCAGCACGCGTTCTCCGGGCAGGTTCCGGTCCACCCACTGTGCGACACGATACTCGATGGTCTGCGTGATGCCGTCCGGGCGCAGCAGTTGCCTGGCATACCGGCGCTGGCGCACCGTCAGCGCGGTCGCCGGCCACAACAGGGCCAGGGCCAGAACCGCCTGGACGCGGAGCGGGACGCGTTGCACAGCGGCGCGCGCGGCAAAGACGGCGAGCAGCGCCATCGCCGCTCCCATTTCCACTTTGTAGCGCCCCGGTTGCGGCACGAAATGCACATCCAGGTGCGCGTGAAGCAGCGGGATGCTGCCCGCCAAGCACGTCACCAGCAGGCAGAAGCGCAGCCAGCGGTCCTGCCAGTTGCGCGACAGCCGCCACAGCAACAGCCAGAAGGCCAGCACGGCCGCCAGCGCGAGGGCGGACGATCCCGTCCAGGCGCTTTCCGGGTACGCGTTCGCGTTCGCGCGCACGGCGCGCAGCAACGACGGGGGATAGAAGGGCGAGGCGACCAGGTACGCCGCGGCGCAGAGCCACAGCGCCTGCGCCAGGCTGCGCCTCAGGTCTTCGGCTCGATACACGGCCAGGTAGCTCGCCAACTCCATCGCCAATGCCACTCCGCCGAAGGGGTTCGCAAGCACGGCCAGGACCATGCAGGCGGCGGCCAACACACCATACGCCCGCCGCCGCGTTTCGAATGCCAGGTGCAGGAAGATCAGCGCCAGCGACGCCAGCGCGAGCGCGGCCATGTGCGGCACTTCGTCCCACACGAAGGCCAGGTACAGGCGCCGCGCGTCGGCCAGGTGGAGCCAGGCGAACTGGCCGTCGGGCAGCAGCAACTCCGTCGGCGCGGCGAGGGTGTATACGGCGGCGGCGATCAGGCTCCAGACGGGCGCGCGCGAAAAACGCCAGGCGAGAAGATACAGGATCACGGGCTCGAGGCAGAAGACGAGGCCGGCCACGGTCTGGAAGGCCGCGGCGGCGGACACCCCGGTGAGCCTGGCATAGGCGGCCATGGAACCCGGGATCAAAGGCGCGTAGGTGCATTCGAAGGGCATCCCGCCGAACCAATAGGGCCACCAGGAGGGGCGCAGCCAGTGAACGTCGCTCATCCTCGCTAGGGCCATCCAGAAGCCGTGCATCGAATGCATATGCCCGGTGTAAGCCAGCGCGAAGGTCTCGCGGCAAAGGTAGACGTTCAGCCAGGCGATCGCCACCCCGCACAGCAGACCGGGCAGGAGCTGGCGGCGCGAGAGCATCCCCTCTATTCTGCACTGCCGCGCTAAGAAATTACGGGTAGGTCAGGCTGTCCCCTTTTTCGGCGGGGGAGGGCGGATGGAGAAGGCGGTCTTGCGCGCCGGCTGGTCCAGCGTGGCGGCGAGGCTGTCGCGGAAGGGCCGCCCGCCGGCGGGATGACACAGGTCCGGCGCCAGATCGGCCAGCGGTTCG
Source organism: Acidobacteriota bacterium (assembly GCA_016213755.1). Lineage (GTDB taxonomy): Bacteria > Acidobacteriota > Terriglobia > Bryobacterales > Bryobacteraceae > JACQZT01. Next base: position 10,514 of record JACQZT010000051.1, read on the forward strand.
AGCACGAAGCGGCGCTGGGTCATGGCCGGGTGGGGGATTTTGAGGTCCTCCTGGTCCACGATGGACGCGCCGTAGAGCAGGATGTCGATGTCGATGGTGCGCGGGCCTTTCGGCACGGTCTGTTTGCGGCCCAGCGCCCGCTCGGCTTCCTGCGTGCGCTCGAGCAACCGGCGCGGATCGAGTGAGGTTTCGGCCTCGAGCACCAGGTTCAGAAACCAGGGCTGATCGGGAAGGTCCCGCGGCGCAGCCTCGTAAATGGGCGAAATGCGGACCACGCTCAATTCGGGCGAATGCAGCCGCTCGACGGCGCGCTTGAGATGCGCCTCCCGGCTGCCCAAATTGGAGCCGAGAGACAGGTACACGGTGGTCATGACATTCAGAAAAGAGAGCCTTGCGGCCCGCCGGGACGGCGGGGCAGGATGCCAAAGTATTCGAACGCGCGCGGCGTGGCCACGCGACCGCGAGGCGTGCGGTCGATGAATCCGAGCTGCATGAGGTACGGCTCGTAGACCTCTTCGATGGTGTCGGCTTCCTCGTCGATGGAGGCGGCGATGGTGTTGACGCCCACCGGCCCGCCGCCGTACTTGACCAGCACGGTGGTCATGATCTTCTGGTCGATCTCGTCCAGTCCGAAGCGGTCCACTTCGAGCAGGTCGAGCGCGGCCTGGGCGATCTTCAGGTCGATACGCCCGTCGGCGCGCACCTCGGCGTAATCCCGCACGCGGCGCAGCAGGCGGTTGGCGATGCGCGGCGTGCCCCGGCTGCGCCGGGCGATCTCGCCTGCGCCGGCCTCGTCCAGCTTCACCTCGAGGATGCCGGCCGAGCGCTTGACGATGCGGGTGAGGTCCGCCACGTCGTAGTGGTTCAGCCGCAGGACCAGCCCGAAGCGGCCGCGCAGCGGGGCGCTGACCAGGCCCTGCCGGGTGGTGGCGCCGATGGCCGTGAAACGCGGCATCGGCAGCGAATGCGTGCGCGCGCCCGGGCCGGCGCCGATCAGGATGTCCACGCGGAAGTCTTCCAGCGCCGAGTAGAACATTTCCTCGACGTCGGGCAGCAGGCGGTGGATCTCGTCGATGAAGAAGACCTGGCGGGCGCGGATGTTGCTCAGGATGCCGGTCAGGTCGAGCTTCTTTTGCAGAATGGGGCCGGCGGTCTGCTCGAAGCCCACTTCCAACTCCTGCGCGATGATAGTCGCCAGAGTGGTCTTGCCCAGTCCCGGCGGGCCGTAGAGCAGGACGTGATCCAGGGCCTCGCCGCGCTTGCGGGCCGCGGTGATGGCGATGGAGAGGTTCTCCTTGAGCTTGGGCTGGCCGGTGAAATCGTCCAGCCGTTTGGGCCGCAGCGTGACGTCGAACTGCAGGTCGTCTTCCCGGGCCGCGGGCGAGATGATTCCCTTTTCGCGCATAGCAACGTGAGCGTGCTCTACCAGATTAGCTTACTCGCGCGGCGCGGCCCGCGACTTCCAGTGCCGTGCCCGCGCGGGTGTGCTCGGCGCGCAGGTAGCCCAGCGCGACCACCTTCCCCGCGGCCGGAGAGAAGGCGGCGGAAGTGACTTCGCCGGCCGGCTTGCCGCCGGCCTCGATCGCCGTGCCGGGGTCCGAAGCGGCCTCGCCGTCGATGGTCAGGCGCACCAGCAGGCGGTTGACGCGGCCGCGCGCGCGGATGCGTTCGACGATCTCCTGGCCGATGTAGCAGCCCTTGTGGAAGTGCAAGGCCCGCGCGACCTGCGTCTCCTGGGGCAGGTGCCGATCGGTGATGTCCTCGCCGTAGCGCGGTGTGCCGTTCTCGAGGCGCACCACGCGCGCAGCTTCGGCGTCGGCCGCCACGACGCCCGCGGCCTCAAGCTCGCCGATGAGCACCTCGCCGGCCTCGGCCGGGGCGATGAGCCGGAATCCTTCGGCGCCGGTGTGCGAAAGCCGCGCCACCAGCACGTCGCCCACTCCTCCGAAAGCGCCGGGAGCCGGCGGGATCACCAGCCCGAGCGCCGCCGCGGCCTCGCCCGCGCGGGGGCCTTCCACGGCCAGCGTGGTGAGGCGCGCGGTGGCGTTTTCCAGGGTCACATCGTCGGCGATGATGAAGCGGTCCAAGTGCTCGAAGAGCGACGGGTGCGTTTCCGGCTCGGTGTCGAGCAGGATATCTTCGTCGCGCCGCAGGAGATTCGCGTCGCCCAGGATGCGTCCCTGGGGATTGAGGAAGAACGCGTAGCAGCCCTCGCCGGGCGCGAGCTGCTCGACGTGGTTGGTGGTCATGGCGTGCAGCAGGCGGACGCGGTCCTCGCCCCGGACCACGATCTTGCCGCGCGCGGAGAGATCCAGCCAGCCGGCCTTCTCGCGCAATGCTATGTATCCCTGCATGATCTACTTTCGAGTATACGGAACTCGCCGGCCGGTACAATCGAAGAATGATCCACGAGATTCTTCCCGTCGGCGCGCTGGCCTGCAACTGCTCCATTTTCGGCGACGAGGCGAGCCTTGAAGCGATGGTCGTCGACCCCGGCGACGATATCGAGGAGATTCTGCGCGTGGCGGCCGGCCACGGGCTGCGCGTCACGGCCATCGTGGTCACGCACGCCCACATCGACCATATTGGCGGCGCGCAGAAGCTCAAAGCCGCCACCGGAGCGCCGGTGTGGATGAACGACTGCGACCGGGAACTGTACGCGCACATCGGCGTGCAGGCCGCCTGGCTGGGCGTGCCCGTGCCGGAACGCGCCGAGATCGACGCGCCGGCGCGCGACGGCGACCGGCTGACATTGGGAAACACCGGCTTCCACGTGCTGCACACGCCCGGGCACACCCAGGGTTCCATCTGCCTGTGGATTCCGGCGGAGTCGAAACTGGTGGCCGGCGACACGCTCTTCCGCGACTCGATCGGCCGCACCGACCTGCCGGGCGGCGACGGGCGCCAGATCCTGGCCTCGATTCGCGAAAAGCTGTTCCCGCTGCCCGATCGGGCCGAGGTGATTCCCGGCCACGGCCCGCTCACTACCCTGGGCCGCGAGAAGGAGTTCAACATGTTTTTGCGCGGCCTGTGAGGGCGCCGCGGCGGGTTGCCTCGTCCCGGCCATTGTGTTATCAATAAACCAAGTCGGAACTTTGTAATCCTTCTGGCCACCGCCATCCGAACGGGCGGTATTAGAAAGTCCGATTTCATCCTCAGAAGGAGTTGTGCCGTGGAAACTGGCAATCGTAGACTCATCCGTCCCCCCATCAACGGAGGCAAGGAAGCTCCTCCGCGCAAAGTCATCAAAAAGGCGCCACCGCCGGAACAGACCAACGCCGAAAACTTTTACTACGTCAAGCAGATGCAGACGAAGACCCCCATGGTCATCGTGCTCAAGGACGGCGAGGAACTGCACGGCGTTATTGAGTGGTACGACCGCTGCTGTTTGAAGGTCAACCGCGAGGACGAACCCAACGTTTTGGTTTACAAGTCTTACATCAAGTACATGTATAAGGCCGAGACTTAGCGGCGTCGCAATCCCAGACGGTGTTCGCGTCTTCGCCCCGCGTCCTCAAAGCGCCGTTTTTCCTCTGTGGTTTCCGGAATTACGGGGGAAACCTCGGCCGGGTTGCCGTTTTCGTCCAGAGCCACGAAAGTGAGATAGGCCGAAGAAGTGTGTTTGACTACGGCGGCGGTCAGGTCCTCCATGACCACCTTCACGCCGACCTCCATCGAGGTGCGAAAGACGCGGTTCACCGACGCGCGCAGGATCACCAGTTGGCCGATGTGCACCGGGTGGAGGAAGCTCATGGAGTCGATGGAGACGGTCACCACGGGCCGGCGCGCGTGGCGCATGGCGGCAATGGCGCCGGCGATGTCCACCAGGTGCATGACCTTGCCGCCCAGCAGATTGCCCAGGTGGTTGGCGTCGTTGGGCAGCGCGAACTCGGAGTATTCGGTTATCGATTCGCGGACCGGACGGCCTTCGAGCATGGCTCTCCTTCCTTTCGCGGCCGCCGGTTCCAGGCGCCGGCAAACGCTTCCGCCTGCGCGGCCAGCCGCCCGGTGGCGGCCTCTCGCGGGCCGTGGCCAACCGGCGCGCAGTCCTTCTCGAGCACGTAGCGGATTTCGCCATCGCCCGCCGCGGTGAAGCGCACGGCATCGCAAGGCGCATTGGCTGGGAAGCGCGCGCAGCGTCCCCTCGCGTAGCCGAAACTGCAACATTCCCGGAGCGTTTCCCCATCCGGCGTCCAGGCTTCGGTCGCGGCTTCGCACAGGCCCTCGAACGGATCCACCAGGGGCAGGCGCGGCGGGTCGATCCAGCTTTCCGGAGCGAGCCGGGCCAGGGGGCGAAAATAGGGGCACGCCACGTGTCGTATCGTAGCACGGGCGCGGCGGGTACACTGGGGGAATGGACCGCCTGGATACGCTCCGCATGCTGATCGAGCACGACCCCAAGAACCGGCTGGCCCGCTACGGGCTGGCCATGGAACTGGCCAATCGCGGGGACTTGCGGGAATCGGTGGCCGAGTTCCGTGCCCTGATCGCCGCCGACCCCGACTACGCTTACGCCTACTTCCACTGCGGGCAGACGCTCGAAAGACTGGATCTTACCGGCGAGGCGCGGGAGACGTACCGGCAGGGCATCGAGGCCGCCGAGCGCAGCGGCGACGGCCACGCGCGCGGCGAGTTGCAGGGCGCGCTGGACATCCTGGGGTGAGCATATGATTACACGACGCGAGTGGCTGGCATCGGCGGCGGCGGCCGTCAAGCCCGGCAAAGTGGCGGTGGGCGCGCATCCGTGGGTGTTCGCGGCCAAGCAGCCGAACGCCGATCCCACGCCGGTCCTGGAACAGATCTTCCGGGAGTTCGGCGCCGCCGGGTTGGACGGCGTCGAACTGATGCACAAGGTTCTGCTTTCCGAGGGCGGGGTGGAGCGGGTGCGAGAGCTGTCGCGGCGCCACAGGCTGCCGGTGATCGGAACGTCGTGGTCCGGCGCCATGTGGAAACGCGAGGAACACGGCGCCATTCTGGCCGAGGCCCGGCTCGTGATTCCGCGCCTGGAGAAGGCCGGCGGCCGCACGCTGGGCATCAGCGTGGGCGACGCGCGCCGCAAGAAGACCCCGGCCGAGCTCGACGCGCAGGCCGAAGTCTTGCGGCAGGTGATGAAGATGTGCGCCGATCACGGCGTGGTCCCGAACCTGCACAACCACGTCTACGAGGTCCGCGACGGCGAGCACGACCTGAACGGAACGCTGGCGCGGATCCCCGAAATCAAGCTCGGTCCGGACCTGGGCTGGCTGTACCGCGCCAAGGTGGACCCGGTGGATTTCATTCGCCGCCACAAGAGCCGCCTGGTTTTCGCGCACCTGCGCAACGAGAAGGCCGGCGGCACGTGGCCCGAGACGCTGGCCGAGGGAGTGATCGACTACCCCGCCGCCGGGAAACTGCTGCACGAAATCGGTTTCTCGGGCGAGCTGGTGATCGAACTGGCTCACGAGCGCGACTTCACGCCCACGCGCGGCTACGGGGAAAGCGTCCGGCTGAGCCGGGAATATGTACGGCGCGTGATGAGATACTGATCGTCTGCACTGACCTTTTTTGAGAGGAGGGGGACATGAGGAATCAACCCCCGTTTTGCCGGAAGCTTCAGGCGTCGGTGGGGGCCGTGTTTCTGCTGGCCGCCGTCGGATACGCCCAGACCGACACCGCTACGCTGGCCGGCACGGTGCACGATCCAACCGGCGCGGTGGTGGCCGGCGCGAGCGTCGCCTTGCGCAGCCAGGGCACCGGCCTAACGCAGCGCGTCGAAACCAACGAACTCGGCCAATACGTTTCGCCTCCGCTGCGTCCCGGCGACTACAGGGTGACGGTCGAGAAACCCGGATTTCGCCGCGCCGTCTCCGAAGTTGCTCTGTCGGTCGGCAGCCGCACTGCGCTCAACTTCCGGTTACAGCTCGGTGCGGTCGAGGAACAGGTAACCGTCGAAGCCACGGCTGCTCTCATCGAGAGCGAATCGTCCACAGTCGGCAATCTCCGAACCGAAACCGAGGTGCGCAACCTCCCGCTCAACACCCGTAACTTCAGCCAGCTTATCGGCCTCGCCGCCGGTTCGGTGCCCGCACAACTCCAGGCCGGCGGTTTGGCGATCACCGCCCAGCGGGGTACGGTGGCCTTCTCGGTCAACGGCATCGGCTTCCGCGCCAACAACTACCGCGTCGACGGCCTCGACAATATGGAGAACCACAACGGGCAGGGCATCCTGATCTATCCTCCGGTGGAAGCGATCCAGGAGTTCCGCGTGCAGACCAGCGTCTCCAGCGCGGAGTTCGGCCGCGGCGGAGGCGGGTCCATCAACGTGGCCTACAAGTCCGGCACGCGCGAACTGCACGGCAGCCTCTTCGAGTTCCTCCGCAACGGCGCCCTGGATGCCAAGAACTTCTTCGATCCTCCCGGCAAGATCCCTGCCTTCCGCATGAACCAGTTCGGTGCGACTCTCGGCGGACCGGTCCTGTTCCCCGGCTACAACCGCAACCGGGACAAGACCTTTTTCTTTTTCAGCTACGAAGGCGAGCGCCGCAACCAGGCCCTCACTTATCTGGTCACCGTCCCGCTTCCCGCTTTCAAGCAGGGGGATTTCTCGGCCAGCAGCCTGCGGATCTTCGATCCGCTCACCACCCGGCCCAACCCTGCCGGGCAGAGCCAGATCCGCGACCAGTTTCCGGGCAACCGCATTCCTGCCAACCGCCTTGATCGCGTCGGCCAGAACCTGATGAACCTCTTTCCCGAGCCCAATCGCACTGGGCCGGTGAACAACTTCGGTTCCAACCCCGGCCAGCCGGTCACGCGCAACAACTACGACTTCAAGATCGACCAGAACTTCTCGCCGCGCGATCAGGCCTTTTTCCGCCTCTCCCGCCACTTCAGCGACTTCGACGTGCCCGGCAGCCTTCCTCTACCCGCGGTCGGCACGACCAACGCCAACACGGTCAAGTTCCCCCTGGCGCAGTTTGTCTCCAGCTACACGCGGACCTTTACTCCCACGCTGGTAAACGAGCTGCGCGCAGGGGTGACGCGCCTCAGCTCGCAGGCACGCCACCTGAACTGGGGCCGCAACGTCAGCGACGAAGTCGGCATTCCGGGGGTCAACGTCAGCGAGGACCCGTATGCCAGCGGCCTCACGCGCGTCAACCTCGCCGGCTATGAAGGCCTTGGAGATTCGGGCTTCCGGCCGGCTATCATCGTCAGCGAGAACTACCAGTTCAACGAGGCGCTCACCTGGGTCCGCGGCGCGCACACCTTCAAGTTCGGCGGCGAAATCGGGCGCCGCCGGTACAACATCTTCCAGGACAACAACATTCACGGCGACCTTACTTTCGGCCCCATCTACACCACCAATCCCGCCAGCGCCGCCGGAACCGGCATCAGCCTCGCCGACCTTCTGCTGGGCAAGCCCTCGGCCGGCATCATCGCTTACACCACCGGCACCCGCGGCTACCGCCGTACCGAGTTCGGCTTCTTCGCCCAGGACACCTGGAAACTATCCCCCTCGCTGACGCTCACTTATGGGTTGCGCTACGAGGCGTATCCTTCCTACCCCTGGATCGAGGTCGGTAACCGGATGGCTTACTTCCGGCGGGATCTGGCCAACGTCTTCCCGGTGAGCTCCCCCGAAATCCCGCAGCGCAGCGGCGCCCGCAACGATTGGAACAATTGGGGCCCGCGCTTCGGCCTGGCGTGGAAACTGCGCGATTCCACGGTCGTCCGCGCGGCCTATGGCATTTTCTACTCCGCCGAATCGATCCCCGCCACCAGCCTGGGCGGGGCCAACCCACCCTTCGTCGGCGCCTTCGCGTTCAACAACAACCAATTCGACTTCGCCGGTGCGCGCTTCGCCTCCCAGGGTTTTGAGCGACCCGTGGGACTTACCTTCTCGCCGCTGGGCGCAGCCCTCCAGTCGATCGATCCCGGCCTGCGCCAGCCTTACGTCCAGCAGTGGAACTTCGGCCTTCAGCAGACCCTGCCGGCGCGCATTGTCTTCGGCGCCAGTTACGTCGGCACCGGCGGCCGCAAACTGGCGCTCACTCCCAACATCAACCAACCCGTCCCCGGAGCGGCCGCCGTCGCCACCCGCCGGCCGTTTCCGCAGTTCAACAACATCTCTCAAACGGAGACCTCGGGCTCTTCCAGCTACCACTCGTTGCAGCTCACCGCCGACCGCCGGTTGCGCGGCGGACTTAACTTCCAACTGGCCTACACTTGGGCACACTCCATCGGCAACGGAGACTTCCTCGGCGGCCGCCAGAATCTTTACGATCTGCGCTCCGAACGGGGCAACGGCAACTACGATTTACGCCACCGGCTCACCTTCTCCAACACCTGGCAGCTTCCCTTCGGCCACGGGCGGAAGTACGGCTCGTCGATCTCCCGCGCGGCCGACCTGGTTCTCGGCGGCTGGGCCCTCAACGGCATATCGAGCTTCTACGGGGGGTTGCCCTTCACCCCGGGATCGGCCGTGAACACGCTCAATGGCAGCGGAAGCCAGAGGCCGGACCGCATCGCCAACGGCGCGCTCTCCGACTCCGAACGCACGGTGCTGCGCTGGTTCGATGCCGCAGCCTTCCGCACGCCAGCCCCGTTCACCTTCGGCAACAGTGGCGTCAACATTCTCACGGGGCCCGGCACGGCCCAGTTCGATCTGGCCGCGGCCAAGTCGTTTTCGCTTTCCAAGGACGCCCGCCGCGGCATCGAGTTCCGCGGCGAGATGTTCAACATCTTCAACACGCCACAGTTCAACAACCCGAACGCCTCCATTGGCTCCCAGCAGGCCGGTGTGATCAGCTCCGCCGGCTCCAAGTCGACCTTCCAGCGCACCTCGCGCCAGGTTCAGATGGTCCTGAAACTGCGTTTCTAGCCTCCGACAACGGGAGTCTCCCGGTGCACCGCCGCCGCCGGCGCGCTGCTTGAAAGTTTTTCACCCACGGCCGTCCGATTTCCAGTATTCTGGATTCGAATTGGGATGTTGGAACGGCATCCCGGGCCGGGATCTCGACCGTTTCAGGGTTTCGTTTATGAACATCAAACTCATCGCGGGCGCATTGCTCGCCGTTTCTGCGTTCTCTCAAACCGCCCAGATCACCGGGCGCGTTTCGGATGCCACGGGAGCCGCCATGCCCGGCGTGGACATCACCTTGCGCAGCGTCGCCACCAATACGGAACGGCGGACACGAACCAACGAGGTGGGCCTGTACACGATTCCGCTTCTGCAACCCGGCGCCTATGACCTGCAAGTGAAACAGCAGGGATTCAAGCCGGTGACCCAGAGCGGCATCACGCTGGCGGTGGACCAGCGCGCCGAGCTGAACTTCACGCTCGAGGTCGGCGCCTTGACCGAGCAGATTGAAGTGAAAGCCGCGGTCAGCCGGCTGAACACGGTGGAAGCTTCGCAAGGCCAGGTCATCGACAATCAGCGCATTGTCGAGATGCCGCTCAATGGGCGCAATTACATTGATTTGGCGCTGATGTCGGGCGGCGCGGTGCAGTCGGCGCCCGGTTCGCGCATCGGCGGCTTTTCCGCCGACGGGCAGCGGGTCAGCCAGAACAACTACCTCATGGACGGCATCGACAACAACTCGGTGGAACTGGCCGCCGCCGGCCGCCGGGCCGAGATGGTGCAGCCGTCCATCGATGCCATTCAGGAGTTCAAAGTCCAGACCAATGCCTACGCCGCCGAGTTCGGGCGCGCCATGGGCGGCGTGGTCAACCTCTCCATCAAGAGCGGTTCCAACGACCTGCACGGCACGGCCTTCGAGTTCGTGCGCAACGAATTATTCGACGCCCGCAACTTCTTCAACCCCGCGGGAAGCCCCAAGCCGCCGTTCAAACGGAACCAGTACGGCGCGGCGCTGGGCGGCCCGGTGGTGCTGCCCAAGCTGTACAACGGCAAGAACAGGACCTTCTTCTTCGGGGACTTCGAAAGAACCCGCATCCGCGAGACCAGCACCATCGCCAACACGCTGCCCACCCTGCGCATGCGCAACGGGGATTTCGGCGAACTCCCGTCCAGCCGCCGCTTCACCGATCCGGCCACCGGCCAGCCGTTTCCGGGCAGCCTGATTCCGGCCTCGCGCTTCGACCCGGTGGCCGCCACCCTGGTCAAGCTCTACCCGGCTCCGCGGAACAACAACCTGGCAAACAACTTCACCCACCTGGTGCCCCGCTGGCAGGACGTGGACAAGTGGGACCTTCGCGCGGACCACAATCTGGGCTCGAAAGACAGCGCGTTCTTCCGTTTCAGCCGCCACGACACCCGGCTGCCCGACACGCCGAACCTGCCCGCGCCCGCCTACGGCGGCGGAAACCTCGATTACATCACCGAGGGCTATAACACGGGCGCCGGCTGGAACCACATCTTCACACCCAACCTGATCATGAGCGTGCGCGCCGGCTGGAATTACGCCCGCTTCAAACGCGACAATCCGGCTTCCTCCCTGGGCCACAGATTCAACGACGAATACGGTATTCCGGGAGCCACCGAGGTGCCCGATGGCGGGTTCTCGCAGATGAACATTACCGGCTACCGAGCGCTGGGCATCGGTCCCAACAACCCCGTCGACCGAAACTCGCAGAACCGCCAGCTCAGCGGCGATCTGAGCTGGATCAGAGGCCGTCACACCATCAAGACCGGCGCGTCGCTGCTGCGCTCGCAGAACCCCATTTTCAACATTCGGAACACTCTCGGAACCTATACCTTCAACGGCGCCTATTCGGGCGACGGAGCGGCGGACTTCCTGCTGGGCCTGGCCAGCCAATGGGCCTGGCAGTCGCCCGTCATCGTCTCGATGCGCGCCTACAGCCTGGGCTTCTACGCGCAGGACGACTGGAAAGTCGGCAAGCGGCTGACCGTCAACCTGGGAGTGCGCTACGAAGTGTCTCCCCCCTGGTACGAGAACTACAACAAGATGGGGAATTTCGACATCGACACCACCCCTGGCACGGCCACGCTGGTCTATGCGAAGAGCGGCGGCTCGCGCTTTGACCGCGCGCTGGTGGCCACCGACACCAACAACTGGATGCCGCGCATCGGCCTGGCTTACAAACTGACGGAGAAAACCGTACTCCGCTCCGGCTACGGGATTTTCTATGCCTACATGGAGAACATGGGCGACAGCGAGTACCTGATCGGCAATGCCCCCTTCGCCTGGGGTGTGACGCTGACCGGCTCGAACACCGTTCCCGCGCTGCGCCTGTCCCAGGGACCGGCCGCGGGCGCCACCAATCTGGCCAAGGCCACGGGCCTGCAATTCTCCTCTTTCGAACGGAATCCGCCCTTGTCCAGCGCGCACCAATGGAATCTCAACGTGCAGCGCGAGTTCGCCAGCGACTGGCTGGTCGAGATCGGCTACTCCGGTTCCCGGGGGCTGCACCTGGTGCGCCAATACGACGCCAATTTTTCCCCCGCGGGGCCGGGCACCATAGACGCCAAGCGAACTTATTCGCGCCTGTCGATCCCAGGCACCGGCATCGTGGCATCCCCTCTCGGCCCGGTGTACAGCCACCGATTCGACGGCAACTCGATCTACCACGCCATGATCGCCAAGGTGGAGAAGCGCTTCTCGCGCGGCTTCACGCTGCTGGCATCCTACACCTGGTCGAAGAACATCGGCGACACCTGCGGATCGGCGGTGCAGGGCAACGCCACCGGCTGCGGATTCCAGAACCTGTTCGATCTCCGTCCGGAGCGGAGCGTCGACAACCAGGACGTGCCGCACCGGTTCGTGACGTCGGCCCTTTATGACCTGCCGTTCGGCAAGGGCCGCGCGTACATGCGCAAGGCAAACCCGGTGCTGAACGCCGTTCTGGGCGGATGGACGGCAGGGTCCATCGTGACGATGGTTTCTTCGGTGCCGTTCAGCCCCACCGTGCAAGGGAACCCGGCCAACACCGGTACCTACACAGTGGTGCAGCGGCCCAATGTCGCCGGTTCGGCGTACGACGGCGAGCGGACGCTGGCGCGCGACTTCAACACCGACGCGTTCGCCCGGCCGGCGAACTTCACGTACGGAAGCGCGGGGCGCAATATCCTGCGCGGCCGGCCGACTTTCAACTGGGATTTCGCCGCTTTGAAGAACTTCCAGTTGCTGGAAAGGCTTCGGCTGCAATTCCGCTTCGAGGCCTTCACGTTCTCCAACACGCCCCGCTTCGGCGCGCCCGGCAACGTGTTCGGTACCGCGAATTTCGGCCTTATCACCGGCGCGGGAACGCCGCGCAATCTCCAGTTCGGCCTCAAGCTGATCTGGTAGCAGGGACCGGTTCCGCTAAAAGCGGAGCTTCAAGCCGATCTCGATGATGCGCATCGGCTCGACCGAGGTCACGTTCACATGCCCGACGCCGACGCGGTATGCGTTCCAGATTCTTAGCGCGTCGCCGCTGGTGGCGGTGGCGTTCGCCTCGGGGGTGTTGAGGATTCTGAACCCGTCGCTGAAGTTCCTGCCCAGCGCCTTGTACTGGATGCCGGTGTTGATGCCGATCCGCCGGACCTGGTTGAAGGCGTTGAAGAAGCTCGCGCGAAGTTCCATTCCCACACGTTCGCGAATGCGGATGGTCTTGCC
>JACQZT010000409.1 GCA_016213755.1 Acidobacteriota bacterium
GGTGGCATCCATGGCCTGGGCCACCTGGTTCTGCACGCTACCGTAGAAGCCCAGTTCCGTGTTCAGGTGCAAGTCGGCGCTCTTGAGCCGGCCCAGCGCCGCCTGGATGGCGCTCCGGTCGTTGGCCAACAGCGCCGCCCGCATGCCGTTCAGGGCGGCGAAAGCGTTCTTGGCGGCGTCCGGATTGTCGAAGATCCGGTCGGCCGAGTGGGCGATCGCGAACGGGACGCCGCTGGGATGCATGGCCTGGCGGGTGGATGCCGCGCCCTGGTAGGCGCTCAAAGGCGGGTCCGCGGCCCAGTCCAGAGTATACGGCGGCGCCTGGTCGGCGTCGCCGGAAAAAATGTAACGGCCTTCCACTTGCGTACGGCTCAAGCCCACCATCTGATCGAGCAGGCCCTTGACTTCGCTGGCCAGGTTGGCGCGCGCTTCCGGAGTCGTGAAATCGGTGTCGGCCTGGGCCCCCAGCACCAGCGCCCGCTCGGCCAGGGCCACCGAACTCTGCAAAGCCTGTTCGGCCGTGTTCACCTCGCCCTGGATGCGGCTCAAGTTCAGCCGCAACTGCCCGGCCTGGCTCAACTCGGTGCGGGTCTGCAAGAGCGGCCCCACCTGGTCGGGAGCGTCGGAGGCGGAGAGGATCCGCTTGCCGGTGGAAACCCGCCGCTGGGCGGATTCCAGCCTGCGGTTGACGGCGGCCATGCCGGCCAGGAATCGTTCGGCGGACGGATCGAGTCGGTGGATCACGGCAGTCTCCCTAGCCGATCATTTGAAGCACCGTGGTAGTCATTTCGTCGAGCGCCTTCACCATTTGCGCCGCGGCCTGGTAAGAGCGCTGGAACTGAAGCATGGCGGCGGCTTCCTCATCCAGGGAAACGTCTTGCCGTTGAGAGCGGAACGCGCGCGCCTGGAGCAGCAGTTCGGACTGCATTTCCTGGTCCGCCCGGGCGGCGGAAAGCTGCCCGCCCGCCCGGCTGGCCAGGCCGCCGTAGAACTCGGAAAAAGTGAGGCCGTCGATCTCCTTGGAATTCGCCAGCGCGGCCAGCCGCAGGGCGTTGCCGTTGCCGCCCGGCGCGCCGGCGACAGCCGCGGCCAGTTCCTCCGGGCGCAGGCCGCCGGCCGCGAGGCTCGCCGCGGGCGAGCCGGAAACCACGAAAAGACCCTGGGCGGGCGGATTTCCCGCCTGGTCCAGACCTTCGGCCAAGACCGCGTTGACCCGGCCGGCTACGCCCGCGGCCAGCCGGTCCAGGTCGGTCAGATAGGCCGGGAAAGTCCGGTTGCAGGCTTCCAGCAGGGCGCTCAAACGCCCTCCCCGCACATGCGCGGTGATGTCCTTGCCCTGCTCGTCCAACAGGCGCGCCGCGCCACTGGTGATGCCGGTCTGGAGGTCCATCTGGCGGGTTCCGATCACCAGCGGCGTCTGCCCGCCCAGAAAGACCGTGGTGGTGCCGTCGGGGTTGTCCAGGGCCGTGAAATCGGCCAGTTCGGCCAGCTCTTCGAGCGCGTTGTGGAGCCGCGCGTCGGGGCCCGCGGCGCCGATCGTGCGGGCTTCCAGGCGCCGCGTTTCATTGATCTCGCGGATCTGGCCGGCCAGGCCGTTCACCTTCTCCACCAGCCCCGGAATCTGCCGCGCCGTGTCGGAAACCGAGGCGCGCAGGCTGGCCGCGGCCTGGTTGAAGGTGGAGGCCAGTTGGCCGGCCGAATCCAGCACGCCCTGGCGGGCGGTCTGGTTGTTGGGCGCCACGCTCAGCGTCGAAAAAGATTCAAACAGGCGGTTCAGCGCCAGCGGGAGGCCGCCCGCGCCGCTGACATCGAACAGAGGCTCCAGCCGCTCGAGATCGGCCGAGCGCTGGGACGCTTCGCCCAGCGAGGCCTGCGCGCGGCGGACGGCGCGCTCGGCGAAGCCGTCGCGGTAGCTGATCAAATCCCCGGCGGCGACTCCGCCCGAGTAGCCCAGCGAGGGTTCGAACGTCATGGCGCTCAGGACCTGGCGATGCTTGGCGTAACCCGGCGTGGTGGCGTTGGTGACGTTGTTCTGGATGGCGGCCAGGGAGCGCTCGAAGGCTTTCATGGCCCCCGCGGAAACACCCAGAGAACTCAGCAGGTTGCTCATGCTTATCCTTCCATCCGCAGGCGGATGGGCCCGGGGGTTGGTTCCGCCGGTCCGCGGGGACCGTAGGCCGCCGGCCGGCGGGCGTGGAAATCGGCCGCGCCTTCCAGCAGCGAGTCCACCCGCCGCAGTTCACGCCGCAGCCGGTGGAGCTTGCCGCGCAAAGGAAGGCGCTCCTCCTCCGCCAGTGAGTTCTGGCGCAAGCGCTGTTCGAGTCCGGCGAGAAAGCCCAGCGCGGTCTCCAGATGCGGAACGCACTCCTCGGCCGCCGCCGCAGCGGGGCTCTGCAACAGGCGGCGCGCCGCGCGCAGACCCGCCAGCGCCTGCTCGGGAGACACCTCCGGCTGGGACGCCTTGCTCATGGTTGCCCCCGTTCGCTCAGCCGCGCTCGGCCAGCGCCGAGTCCACGATCTTCCGGCCGAGCTCGGCCGCATCCACCTGGTACTCTCCGGCCTGGATCTCGGCCGACAGTGTCCGCAGGTAGGCGGCCCGCTCGGGCATGTCCGCGCTCGTCTCGCGCAGACGCTCCGCCAGGCTCGAAAGCTCGACCTGGTCGCCGGCCGCCGCCGACCCGCCGGCCCGCCCCGAGCGGCCCCCCGCCTCGGTTTCCTGGGTCCGTCCGATCTGAGAAGAGCTGATTCCCGTCGAATTCTGGTCGTTAATTCTCATTCCGACTGAGGCTCCAGCCTCGTCTATTCGCTTATCGACAGATCCGGCGGCCGGGTTTAGCGCAAATCACCGGGCTTCGGCCCGGGATTTCAGGTCGATCGTGTCGATCACCCGCCCGTCCACCGCAAAGGCTTGAATCTTAGCGCTTTTGCCGTTCACCTGAATCCCCACGTAGTGCTCCACGCGCTCCAGTTTCTGGGTCAAGCCGGCGAGCGGCGCATCCACGTCGTAGAGCGGCGCACCACCACCCCCGGTGACAATGTAGCGCACCCCGTCTTTCAAATGATGCTGGTAGTTGTGATCGTGGCCGTTCAGCACCGCGCTGACCTTGTACTTCTCCATCAGAGGCACAACTTGCATCACTTCCCTATCGCCGCCCTGGCGCCGTTTTACGGCCGTAAACGGCGGATGGTGGAAAATCACAAACACGAAGTCCGCCCCGCGGCCGCGGGCCAAGTCTTCCTCCAGCCACCGCAACTCCTCTTTCCAGTACGTGTCCCGCACCTCGCGGCTGCGCGGGAGGTTGCCCAGGTCGGTGTTCAGCACGGCGATGTGCGCGTTGCCCCAGTCGAACGAATAGTAAGGCAACTGCACATCGAAGAACTCGTAGTACTGGCGGCTGTTGCGCTCGTGGTTGCCCAGCGAGGGAAAGAACGCGGTCTTGCGCAGCAGGTCCCGCTCGGTCGAGAAGAAAACGGGCCACTGCGCCGAGTCGGTCCCGTCGGCCACCAGGTCGCCGGTATGAAGCACGAAATCCGGCTCCGCCTTGGCGATGGCCTGGGCCACCCGGGCATGCACGTCGTGCCGCGAGCGGGTGTCCCCGTAGACCACGAACTGGAACGGAACCGGTCCGGCAGGCGGAGTTTGGAAGCGGCCCTTGCCTTCCTCGCCCTGGCCGAAAGCCTGGTAGTAGTACGTCTTGCCCGCTTCCAGCCCGGTGTAGGAAACCTTCTCCACACGCAGTACCGGAGCAACCTTGGCCAGTTTGTCCGGCTCGGTCCCCAGCCGCGCTTCCGAGCTCTGGACCAGCCAAGCCACAGTGGCCGATCTGGGCCCCACATTGATGGTGTACGGCCCGCCGACGATTTTGTCGGCCGCCTGGACCGCCAGGCCGCCAGCCAGCAACAGGAATACCCGAACGATTCTGAACATAGTTCTTCCCAGTCTAACCCCTTTGGAACATCGAGATCGCGGCCACCCCGGCGGCGCCGGCCGCAAGACACTGGTCCGCGTTGGCCTCGGTGATCCCGCCCAGGGCCAGAACCGGGATGCGCGCACCGGCCGCCGCCTCCCGCAGGCGATCCAGGCCTTGGGGAGGGCCATAAGCCGCCTTGGACGGAGTGAAGAAGACCGGCCCGAAAAGGGCGAAATCGGCGCCCTCGCGCCCGGCCGCCGCGACCTCAGCCGCGGTGTGGCAGGAGACGCCGATGACAAAACCCGGCGGCGCAATGGCGCGCAGGCGGGCGGGCGAAACCGAATCCGCCGGCAAGTGCACACCGTGCGCGCCGGCCGCCAGCGCAATATCGGCCCGTCCGTTCACCAGGATGCGGGTTCCGTGCGGGGCGCAAAGCGCTACCGCGCGCCGCGCCAGCGCGAGCAGCTCCCGATCGGGCAAGTCTTTCTCCCGAATCTGGATCATCTCCACGCCCGCGGCGGCGATGCGCGCGATGCCGGCCACCAGCGGCTCCACGCCGCCCAGGCTCTGGCGGTCGGTGATATAGCAGCGCAGCATCACAGCGGCGTGTAATAGCGCTCGCCGGCGCAGGCGCGGCACAGCAGGCGCCCCTCCCGGACGAGCTCGCGCCGGAAGTTGATGCCTTCGCCGCACGCCTGGCAGACCGCGCGCGGCGCCTTGAAACCGGGCAGGTCTTCCGGGGGAATTTCGACGCGCACCCACTGGCAGTCGAACAGCTCCTGGTCCGCCATTTCGCGGTAGGCGAGCATCTGCTGCCGGTTCTTGTCCTCGATTTCGGGATACAGCTCGCGGGCGCGATCCTTGGACGACTCGCGCGCCAGCACCCGCACGGCCCGCTGCCGCTCCAGGTCGCAGAAGGTGGCGGCCACTTTGCCGAAATCGCGGAACTTGAGCGAGCGCTTGCCGATCCGGCAGCCGGTGACCACCGCGATGGCATCGGTGGCGCAGCGGTCGATCTCCACGTAGGTGACCAGGCGCTTGCGGTCCCGCCCGGCGGGGTCTTCCAGCTCGAGCAGTTTCACGCCATACAGCGCCATGCGCAAACCCAGAATCTGCCCCGCGCAGATATGGCCGTGGGCCTGCCCGGCCAGGGCCACATACTCGTCGAAGGATTTGAGACCGCTCATGGCTTTTCGGCCGCGGGCGCCGCCTTGCGCACCTGCTCGAAGTACTGCTGTACGTACTGCTGGTACATCAGCGGGACCTCGTCGCGGTGAATCTCGCCGCCGCCTTCGCCGTGCGCCGCCCCGCGCTCCAGGTAGGGCGTTTTGAGCCCTTGCTGCCGGCTGGACTGCACCTCCACCAGGACTTCGCCGGTCAGGTTGGCCTGCCGCTTGCCAAACAACTCGGAGATCTTGCCCATGGCCGCCAGTTGCTCGGCGGCGCGGATGTCCTTGATGCCGTCGGATTTGCCGATGCCGCTCTTCTCGCCGTCGGCTCCGTTGGGCTCGCGGTTGCGCTGGTTTTGCTGTCCCTGCGCCACCTGCGAGTTTTCGCCCCCGGCCGCCATCTGGTCGCCCTGCTGGTCGGGGCGGGGCTGGCCCTGCCCGGGAGCGCGATCCTGGGACATCTCGCCCTGCTTGCCTTCCTGCTTCTGCGTCCCGCCCGGCTTGCCCTGCTTGGAGGCCTTCTGCGCCTGCTCGCCGGTCTTGGTCTGGATCTTGAGCTTGGCCAGCATGTTCTGGAAGGCGTCCCGCATTTTGTCGAGCAGATCGGAGTTCTCGTTCGGAGAGTCCTTGGGGCCCGATTTCCCGTCGTCGCCATTCTGTTTGCCGGCCTCGTCGCTATCCTTGCCCTGCTGGCCGTCGCCGGCCGAAGTGCGCTCGCCGTCGGCCTCTTCTCCCGTGTCGCCCGCCATATTGTCGTCGGGCTGCGCCGTCAGGCTGTTCTGGTCCGCGCGAATGGTTTCGTCGGAGGTCAGGAATTCGTCCTGCAAGGGATTCGGATCGGCCGGGCGCGGGCCTTCCGGGCCGGTGGCCAGCCCGGCTTCCGGGGGCAGCTTCGGCGCTCGCGTCGCCGGCTTGCGGGTTTCGGCAATCTGGCGCGAGGGCCGGAAAAAATCGATCAGCGACTGCATGAGCGGCGGGCGCAGATCCAGGCTCCCGCGCACACCGTAGCGCAGGCCGAACATCCCCAACACCAGCACCGCCAGCGCCAGGGTCGCGTAGCCCGCGCGCGGCGCGCGGAGGGGGACCGCGGCTTCGGGGGCCAGCGCGGCGCACAACTCGTCGGCGCGCCGGCCCGCCAGTTCGCGCATTTCCAGGTTCCCGCGTCCCGCGAATTCCCCCGCGGAGAAATAGTAGGCGGTCGAGAGGCAGTCGTGCAGTTCCAGCCGCCGGTCCACCTGCTGCGCCAGCCGGTACACCGAGGGCACTCGCCGCAGGGCGCGGGCGAGCCCCCAGGCAAAGCCGCCGAGGAACAGAAGCAGGAGCCAGTACCACTCCAGGATCTGCGTCCCGAGAAGCAGGAGCAGCACGGCGCCCGCCAGCGCGGCCCCGGCGCCCAGCGCCGTCTGTTCCAGAGCAACCGAGACGCGGGCGCGCCGCCGCGCGCGCCGCAGGAAATCGTGAAGTGGAGCCAGATCCGTCAAACAGGACTCGGTGCCGCGAAGTATCGCGCTGCTTTGATTATCCCGTGAATGGAGTCCCGTGGCAAAGCCGGCCTGCCGGGGCTGGATTTCGCGCCGGGGAAGACCTAGGCTGGTAAATGATGGTGCGCTTGGCTGGAGGGATGTCTCTTTTGCTGGCGGCGGCGAGCTGGGCGCAGACCGGCGGGACCTTGCGCGGGCGGGTCACGTTGGAGGCCAACGGCGACCGCCTGGCGCATGCCGATGTGCTGCTGGTCCAGGCCGGACGCCACGTCGAAACCAGCGCCGGGGGCGAGTTCGAGTTTCGCGGGCTTGCGCCCGGGCGCTACGACGTGCTGGCCCACATGCACCCGCTCATCGACGAGCGCAAACAGGTGGAAGTGGCCGCGGGCGGCGTCACGACGGTGGATTTCGCTCTGCGCCTGGCGCCCATGCACGAGCACATCACCGTGACCGCGTCGGCCCAGGAGGAGACCACCTTCGAGTCCTTCCAGGCGGTGGCGACGGTGGAGACGCTGGACCTGGCCTCCAAAGCGGCCGCGTCGCTGGGCGATGCGCTGGAGCGCGAAACCGGCGTGGCCAAGCGCAGTTTCGGCCCCGGCGCCAGCCGCCCGGTAATTCGCGGATTCGACGGCGACCGGGTGGCCATTCTGCAAGACGGCATGTCCACCGGGACGCTTTCGTCGCAGTCGGGCGATCACGCCGAACCGGTGGACGTCACCAGCGTCGAGCGCATCGAGGTGGTGCGCGGTCCGGCGACCTTGCTGTATGGCAGCAACGCCATCGGCGGCGTGGTGAACGTCATCAGCGGGCACCACGAAGTGCACGCCCACGCGCACCCGGGCGTGCGCGGCTCGCTGGCGGCTTCGGCCGGCTCGGCCAACGCCCTGGGCGGAGGCAACGGCAGCTTCGAAGCCGGCAGCGGCAAGTGGCTGCTCTCAGGCGGAGGGGGAGCGTTGCGGACCGGGGACTACCACACGCCGGCCGGGACGGTGGAGAACTCGCACACCCGCATCGCGCACACCGCGGCCAGCATCGGCCGCTTCGACGAGAAGCGGTACTTCCGGCTGGGGTACGGCGTCTACGACGGCCGCTACGGCATCCCGCCGGTTCCGGCCGGCGATTCCGAAGCGGGGCCGGTGGACGAGAAGTGGCGCCGGCACAACCTGCGGCTCTCGGCCGGCTTCCAGGAACTGGGCCGCTTGGCCGGCGGCCTCACGCTGCAGTTGAACTACTCCGACTGGAACCACAAGGAGATGGCCGAGGAGCACATCCAAACCGAGTTCTTCAACCGGGTTCTGGGCTACCGCGGCGTGTTCGACCAGGCCCCGCGCGGCCGCTGGTCGGGCCGGTTCGGCTTCCAGGGACAATACCGCGACTACAGCGTAATAGGCGAGGAGGCTCTGACTCCGCCGGTCCGGCAGAATTCGGTGGCCGCATTTGCGCTGGAAGAGTTCCGCCTGGAGCGCTTCCGCCTGCAACTGGGCGGGCGGGTGGAGAACAGCCGTTACAGCCCCCATGGGTTGCGTCCTCGCTCGTTCACGGGGTTTTCCGGATCGGCGGGCTTGCACGCGCCGCTGTGGAAGGACGGGGCGTTCGTGGCCAGTTTCAGCCACTCCTACCGCGCGCCGGCCATCGAGGAACTGTATAACGTGGGTCCGCACCCGGGCAACCTGGCCTACGAGGTCGGCAATCCGGACCTGCGCCGCGAGCGCGGCGACGGCGCCGAGGTGGCCGTCCGGCAGCAATCGCGGCGGCTGCGCGGCGAGGCCGGCGTCTTCTACTACCGGCTGAAGGACTACGTCTACCTGGCGCCCACGGGCGTATTCCAGTCGGGATTCGTCAAAGCCAACTACGCGCAGGGCGACAGCCGCTACCTGGGCGGCGAGGGGCGCATGGAACTGGCCGTATACAACGGCGTGTGGCTGCGCCTGGGCTTCGATTCGGTGAGCGCGCAACTGCGCCCCGGCGGAACGCCGCTGCCCCGCATCCCGCCCGTGCGCGCTCGCATCGGCGCCGACGTCCACCTCGGCGGCCTGAGCCTGCGCCCGGAACTGGTGCTGGCCCGCCCCCAGCAGCGCCTGTTCTCCACCGAAACCCGCACCGCCGGCTACGCCACCGCGGCCCTGACCGCCTCCTACACCCTCGCGCGCAGCCACCGGCTGCACTCCATCGGCGCCGATCTGTTCAACCTGAACAACCGCCTCTACCGCAACCACGTCTCGCCGATCAAGGACTTCGCCCCCGAAACCGGCCGCGGCATCCGCTTCAACTACACCCTCCGCTTTTTCTAGCGCCCGTTGCAGAGACTCCAGCCGCCCGCTAGACTAAAGAAGCGCACTCATGCAGTCCCCAACCCTACTCCCCGGTCGTCTAATGGTAGGACAGCGGCCTTTGGAGCCGTGAATCGTGGTTCGAATCCATGCCGGGGAGCCAAATATAATAAATTCAATAGCTTCCAGACACGAATTGACAGACTGTACGAGTACTGGCACAGTTTAGGGGTGTCGCAGGCAAATTAGACCATCGTTTTCTACAAGCGCCACAACGCTACCTGCAAGGTGCATAAGTCCCGTTTGCCTTACGCAGCGCGGCGCTTATGGATGGAGTGCGATTGTCCGATCTGGATAGTGGGACGCACGCCGCGGGGAGATGTCGTTCCCAGACAGAGCACCGGATTCTCCGACCTCAAGCAAGCCGAAGCCGTGCGGGCATCGCTCATTGCTTAAGCCAAAGACGAAACGATTCATGGTCCGACGGTCGCGGAATGCGCGGAAAGGTATATCGCCTCCCGCGGACAC
Organism: Acidobacteriota bacterium; assembly: GCA_016213755.1. Lineage (GTDB taxonomy): Bacteria > Acidobacteriota > Terriglobia > Bryobacterales > Bryobacteraceae > JACQZT01. The sequence continues at coordinate 9,360 of JACQZT010000409.1, forward strand.
GAACTGGGCGAGAAAACCATCGGCCAGCACCGGCTGCTGCTCAACCGCCTCACGAAGTTCTGCGAAGCGCGCCATGCGCCGTACATGCGCAACCTGACAGTGGATCTCCTGGAGACGTTCAAGACCGAGGGACTTCCGAAAGACATGGCCGGCACTTCGAAGGCGACGGCGGTCGCAAAGCTCCGGTGCTTTTTGCGTACCGCTGACCGCCGCGACTGGATCACGGAATCGCTTGTGGACAAAGTGACCGCGCACCTGGCGGTGTACGAACAGAAGGAACCGTATTCGGATGAAGAAGTAAAGCAGATCCTAGATGGAGCGCTGGAGCTGAATGGCGGGACTCACGGGTACGCCAAGTACCCGAAGACATTCCGGCTATTGCTGGAGTTGATGCTTGATCTACCCGCTTTTTAAAACTGTGTATTGAGTGTACTGTCCCCGGTTTCCCGGTTTCTGTGTCACGCGCCGGGGCGGATCCGCATCCTGTAGAATGAGAGTCGGCTATGCCCTTATACGAATACCGCTGCGAGGAGTGCGGGCGCGCTTTTGAGTTGCTGCGCCGCTTCAGCGAGGTTGACCGGGACGTGAAATGCCCGGTGTGCGATTCGGAGGACGTCCAGCGCCAGATGTCGTCCTTCGCTACCGCTCCCGGGTGCGGGTCCGGCGGCGGCGGCCGCTGCTATGGTTGAGCCTGACGCCTGAAGCGGCCGGTCGGCCGCTCTCTCAAACGTAAACCTTCTTGACGCGGGCCGCGATGCCGCACAGCACCGTGTAGGGGATCGTCCCCGCGCCGCGCGCCAGCTCCGCGGCGTCCACCCGGGCCTCGCCTTCGGCGCCCAGCAGCGTAACGGCGTCGCCCGGCTTGAGCCGCGGGCACTGGGTGGCGTCCACGGTGAGCAGATCCATGGACACGGCGCCCAGAAGCGCGGCATAGCGCCCCTGGATAATCACCCGGCTGCGATTGCCAAGCTGGTGCGGATATCCGTCCGCGTAACCGGCCGCGAGCACCGCCACCCGCATGGGCCGGGAAGCGCGGAACAGCGCGTTGTAGCCCACGGTTGCGCCCGCGGGCACATCCTTCACCTCCAGCACCGCGGCCTTCCAGGTCAGGGCGGGTTCAACCGAAAGCAGGCGCTCGGGCGGTTCGCCGCTGGAAGGGGAAACGTATCCGTAGAGAGACAGGCCCGGGCGGACCATGTTCTTCCACCCGCCGCGCCGCCCATAAGCGATGGCGCTGGAGCTGGCGGCGTGCAGGTAGCGCGGCGCCAAGCCCCCTTCCGCCAGTCTTTGCACGAGAGCGTCGAAGAGGCTGAGCTGCTCGACGGACTGCGCGCCGGCGAAATCGGCGGCCGAGGCCAGGTGCGTCATCAGGCCTTCCAGTTCGGCGTGCGGCGCCTGAGCCACGGCGGCCAGAATCCGCTCCGGCTCCGCGCGCGTTCCCAAGCGGCCCAGGCCGGTATCGACCTTGAGGTGATAGCGCAGCCGGCGGCCGCCGCGCAGGGCCAGTTGCTCGGCGGTCTCAATGTCTTCGAGCGATTGCAGAACCGGGGTGAGGCTCCGGCCCGCCACCTCGTCCCATTCCTGGCTCAGCACGCCGGCCATCACCAGGATGCGCGCGTCGATGCCGGCGTCGCGCAGTTCGGCGCCTTCTTCCACGTTCGACACGGCCAGCCATCGCGCGCCCGCGGCAACCAGCGCGCGGGAGGTTTCCACGGCCCCGTGATGGTAGGCGTCCGCTTTCACCACCGGCATGGTCTCGACGCCGGCACCGGTCACGCGCCGCACGGCGTTGAAGTTGTCCACGATCTGGCGGGTCGAGATCTCCGCCCAGCAACGGTAAGGAGCCATGGAATTCAGTCCTCGATCAGGCGGCGGAACAATCGTTCATAGGCCTCCGTCACCGCCTCCCAGCTATAGCACTGGGAGACCCGCCGGCGCGCCTTTTCACGCCACTCCTCGCGCTCATTCTCGCCCATCTCGAGGGTCTCCCGGAGCCGCTCGGGCAGGTTGTCGTGCGTGAACGGGAGGCCCGCGCCGCCGGCCACTTCGGCGTTCTCGGGAGTGTCCAGATAGAGCACCAGGGCGCCGCGGCCCATGGCTTCGATGAGCGCCGGATGCGTGCCGCCCACCTCGGTGGCATGGATGTACGCGAACGAGTGAGACTGCAACTCGTGATACCCGGTCCCGTAGATGGCCCCCGGCAGGACCACGCGCGGGTCGCTGGTGGCGCGCACGCGCTGGATGTAACCGGCGGCGTAGGGCGCGTCGCCGATGAGCGCCAGCTTCAAGCCGGTGGCCAGCGTTTCGAAAGCCTCCCGCACCAGCAGGGCGTTGTTTTCCGGCTCCATGCGGCTCACGTAGAGAAAGTAGCGCCGCGGCTCCAGCCCTAGGCGGTCCAGGGCTTCGCGCGTGGTCACTGGGCCGGTATCGGCGCCGTAGGGGATGAACTCGCTCGGTTTGCCGTAGCGCTCGCGGTAGTAATCGGCGATGCGCTGGGCATCGGTCACCACGACGCTGGGCAGAAACGTCGCCAGCCACTCGGAGGCCTGGTACCAAGCTTTTCCAAGCAGGCTCCACTTTTTCCGGTGGCGCTCCAACCCGTCGACGTTCAACGCCACGGGCATGCCGGCCAGGCGCGGCAAGAAAGTGAACAGCGCATTGGCGGCGTTGCAGTAAAGCGCGGCGTCGTAGCGATGGAAGAGCAGGTGCAAGGCCGACAGGGCCGTATGCACCACCGTATCCAGGTACTTGTGGCGCACCGTCGGCAGGCAGACCAGCCGCACGCCTCGGTAGGATGGCTCGCCATGACGCCGGCGGCAATAGACCGTCACCGCGTGCCCGCGCGCCGCCAGGCGGGTGGAAAGCTCTTCGGCGAAGGTTTCGAAGCCTCCGTAGCAGGCCGGGATGCCGCGCGTGCCGAGCAGGGCAATCCGCATTCGGGCCGGAGAGGGAAGCGCCGGCACCTAACTCCGCGCCGCTTCCGCGCCTCGGGCGGGCAGGGCGCGCGGCGCGAGCTTGGGCGCCGGGCGGCTGACCGGAGTGTAGGAAAACCAACTGGCCAAATACTCGTCGCTAACCCGGCGCCGCGCCATGATCTCGCGGCGCTTGGCCACGAACCGCCGCCAGTTGCGGGCCAGGAACAGGAAGGCCTTTAGCGAGGAGTGCTCGCGCAACAGCACGCAGCAGATCACCACCACGTCGCGCACGGTGATCCAGAACCAGTTGCGGCGGTACACGTGCCCGGTGATGTTCTTGATGCGCATCAGGAACCGGTTCTTCACCGAGTGCATGTTGATCTCGGCCGGCAGCGCCCGCCGGTTGCCGGGCAGCACGTTGCGGACGTGGTAGCCCCGCGCGTGGGGAGTGTACAGGCACCGCCAGCCCAGAAGCTGGGCGCGCCAGGCCAGGTCGGCGTCCTCGCGGTAGACGAAGAAGTCCGGGTCGAAAAACTCGCCGTCAAAAGAGATGTCGCCGACCATCGTGCGGCGGTACAGGGCCGCCGCCGCCGTGGCGCCGAACACGTATTCGTGATTCAGGAAGTGGCCATTGTCCACCTCCTGGCTGCCCCGGTCCAGGTGGCGCAGCATGGGCGTGAAATAGATGCCGGTGGAATCCACCAGCGGCTTGTCGGGCAGACCGAAGGTGGCGGTCATGGTCAGCAGTTTGCCGCACACGCAGCCCACGCTGGGATCCAGGTGGCCGGCTTCCACCAGCGCGTGGATGAAGTTCGGGGCCAGCAGGACGTCCGGGTTCAGCGTCAGGATCCAGTCGCCGCTGGAGAGGCCGATGGCCTGGTTCTGCGCGGAGGCGAAACCGATATTGTCGTTGTTGTAGACGATCTTACAGCGGTCTTCGAACTGCTCGAGGATGTCCACGGTCCCGTCGGTCGAGGCGTTGTCGATGACCAGCACCTCTTTGGCGGGGTACTTTTGAGCCAGAACGGACTCCAGGCATCGTTTGATGAACCGCCCGCTGTTGTACGTCACGATCGTGACGGAAACGAGATCGATATTCTCCATGCCGGTGCGCTGTTCCTAGTTTCTCATTTCCTCAACGGTATTCAACTCGCCGTTCCGTCCTTCCGGCTTCCCCGCGGTCACAGGCGCTGCCCTACCCGCGCGCCCCGAGAGAAGACACACCGCGGCAAGCGACAATACTTTACCATAGCACTGGATGGACGCGCCGCTTTCCGCCTTCGTGAACATCCCCGCCACCACCCGTAAGGCCGCCCCCGCCACGACCGCGCCGCAGATCACCCCCCGCAGCCCGGCGCGAAAGTGCCCGGA
>JACQZT010000052.1 GCA_016213755.1 Acidobacteriota bacterium
CCTCGCAGTGTTTCGGTTGCTTCTCGACTAGTATGCTCTAGCGGCCAGCGGGCCGCAAGACCGCTTTCCCTCGTGTTACTCGGCAAACACCTGCCGGGCGCCCTCGGCCCGGCTCAGGGTCACGGCCGTCTCTTTGCCGTTTACCGTGACCCGGTAGCGGCCGTAGAAAGCCCGCACCACAGCCTGGCCCGCCGCATCGGCCGAGCCCGTCCAGCGGGTGCGCCACTGTTTTTGCACCAGGTCGCGGTAGGCCTCCGCCGCCGGCGTCGGCGTCCAGTCCCGCTTGTAGAGCGAGGACTGCGGAATCCAGTTCGCGCCTTCCCAGAATCCCCACATCAGAATGCCGGTCACCGCCGGGTGCGCGAAGCAAATGCGGAAGTACCGGCGCAGGTTGTCCGCCTTGGCGCGCTCCTCGTCGCCGGTCAGTTGCGCCTTGCGGTCGGTCCGATAGAATCGCGAGCGCTGCCCGGGCATGTTGAACTCGGTCACCCGGATGGGCAGCTTGAACTTCGCCAGCTCGTCCAGCGCGCTCCGGAGCGCCGCCGGATCGAACGTTTCGTCGTGCAAGTGCCCCTGCACGCCGATCCCCTCGATGGGCACGCCCATGTCCAGCAGCTCCCGGATGTGCTTGACATAGTCGTCCAGCCGCTTGCCGGTCAGGATGTCGTAGTCGTTGACGAACAGCCGCGCGTTGGGGTCGCCCTCCTTCACCGATTGGGCCATCCGCTTCACGATCTCGGGTCCCAGGCGCTGGGCGTAGTAGTTGGCGTGGATCATCTCGTTGTTCAGGTCGTACTCGGCGAAGCGGCCGCGGTAGCGCGCGCCGATCGACCGCCCGCGCTGTTCCAGTGCGCGGCGCAGCCCGTCGTCGTCCAGCGCCTGGACCCATTTTTGGACGTAGTTCGGCACGCCCCAAAAGATACAGTGGCCGCGCAGCGGAATGTTCTCGCGGCCGGCCCACTCGAGCATGGTGTCCACGATCGAGTAGTTCACCTGGCCGCGCTCGCGCTCCATGTCGTGCCACTTGAAGGCCGACTCGATAACGCCCGCGTTGAAGTGACTCAGGAAGATCTCCTTGAACTTGGCGATATCTTCCGGGCTGGCGCGCCCCGTGAAGATTCCCGCCGGCAGCGTGGCCCCGAACCAGAATTCGCTGCCCGTCTGCTCGACGCTCACCTGGGCGCCCGGAGTGGTGCGAATCACCAGAGTTCCCATGCGGTGTTTGGCGATGGCCGCATCCAGACCGGCCTCGGCCCCAAACGCCGCGGCGCCGAGAATAAAGAGCGCGGACACAACGATCGTTCCCTGCTTCATGGCTTATCCCACTTCCTCGTTGGCCCGGCGCAGCAGCGCCCGCATGCTGGCGATGCAGTACGCCGTGCCGGCTTTTCGAATGCCCTTGTCACCGGCCAGTTCCGGCACGTGGTCCGGAACCGCCGAGCCGCTGAAGCGCACCTGGCGCAGCGCCTTCATCACCGCGTACATGTCCAGGTAGCCGTCGTCGGGGAAGGTCTCGACGAAACGCGGCAGCGTGGCGGTGACGTTGCGGAAATCGACGTCGTGGAGCTTGCCGCGGCCGCCGAAGTCGCGGATCATCTCGAAGACGTCCCGGCCCATGGCGCGGCCGCCCTCCGCCCAGGTGCCCACGCACAGCCGGATGCCCCAGGCTGGGCTCCCCGCCGCGATCTGCTCGGCGCGCCGGTAGCCGTCATAGTCGATGAACAGCTTGGCCACGCCGTTCATCTCCGCCAGCGGCGGGTCGTCCGGGTGGAGCGCCATCTTCACGCCCGCTTCCGCGGCCACCGGCAGCGCCGCTTTCACGAAGTAGGTGTAGGTGGCCCAGATTTCGTCGGCGGAGTACTTGCGCTCGAAGCGCTGCTTTTCGACCCGGCTGCGAAACTCCTCGAGGTCGAACTGGCGCGCCCGGTATCCCCGCCGCTCGACCATCGACGTGGTGTAGGTGTTGCCCGGGTGAAAATCGTACGGCGCCACCCGGATGCCCAGCTTGCCGCAACTGCGCAGGAACGTCCGGTAGGTTTCTATATCCTGGTCCCGCCCCGGCTGGCCGAGTTGGATTTTCAGCGAGCGGTAAGAGTCGTGCACCGCGCCGTAAAGCCCAATGCCAAAGCTCGCGAACCGCTTCTGTACCTTGCCCAGCGCGTCCACGCCAGGGTCCTGCGCGCCATACTCAAGCCGCACCCAGCGCAGACCAACCTGCTTGAGGAACAGCAACTCGTCGTCGCTGGCGTTCCACGGCGTCCGGTGCGCCAGTTTGAGATTGGCCGGGTCGTACTCGTCGATGACTCCCTTGGGGCGCGTCGCCGCCCGGACCACGCCGGCCGCCGGCATCGCCGCCAGAAACGTCCGCCGGCCCACCGCGATGGTCTTCTTCATTGCAGGTTCCTCCAGTGGCATCCATCCTATCGCAATTGGAAAAGGGGTAAATTGTTACCGTCCCCTTTTTCCGGCCATGACTTCCCGAGAACGCGTTCTTGCGGCTTTGAATCGGCAGCCCGCCGATCGAGCGCCGGTGTTCATGTGGTTTCACCCGGACACCGCCCGGCGCCTGGCCGGCCGGCTCGAAATCCCCGCCCGCCTGGTTGCCGAGGCCATGGGGAACGACGTCCGGCAGACCTGGGTGAGCAACAACTACGCCATGGAAGGCGTGGTTCATGCGCGCGACGGCGAGGAGCACCTGGATTGGTGGGGCATCCGCTGGCGCCGGCAGCACGGCTTCAACCAGATCGCCGGATTCCCGCTGGCGGGCGCTCCCCGCGAGCAAGTCCTGGCCTATGACTTTCCGGGGGAACGGCTGGAGGACCTGCTCGCGCTCATGGACCCCGTCGTGCGCGACCGGGGCGAGTCCTTCCTCGGCTGCGACGTCTCGCCCTGCGTCTTTGAAATGTACTGGCGGCTGCGCGGCATGGAAGACACCCTCCTCGACATGGCCGCCGACCCTGAACTGGCCGGCGAGATGTTCCGCCGCTCGGCCGACTTCTCGATCGAACTCGGCGGGCGGGCCTGCGAGCGCTTCCCGCTGGACTGGTTCTGGACCGGCGACGACGTGGCCGGCCAGCGCGGCATGCTCTTCAGCCCCGCCTGCTGGCGCGCCCTCGTCCGTCCCCATCTGCAACGCGTCTTCGCGGCCGGCAAATTGCGCGGCCTGCCCGTCGCCTATCACTGCTGCGGCGCGCTGCGGCCCATCATCCCCGACCTGATCGAGATCGGCATGGACATTCTGAACCCGGTCCAGAGCAACTGCCCCGGCATGGACCCCCTGGAGCTGAAACGCGAATACGGCCGGCATCTCACCTTCATGGGCGGGGTCGACACGCAGCACCTGCTCCCCCGGGGCTCGGCCGAACAAGTGCGCCGCGCCACCGCGCGGCTGCTCGAAGGCATGACCGGCGGCGGCGGCGGCTACATCCTGGCCGCCTCCCACACCATCTCGCCCGAAACCCCGGACGAGAACATCTTCGCCATGTATGAAGCGGCTGGCATCACGCGCGAAGAGATCTTCGACCGCGCCGCCGCCCTGCGCTCCGATCCGGATATAATGCAATCCGGACCGAAGGAGATCCAGCTATGAATTCCCGTCTCACCCGAAGAGGAATCATGCAGGCCGCCGGCGTCACCGCCCTGGCGCCCGCTGTGGCATCCGCCGCCGCGGCACGACCGGCGTGGCCCATCGTCGAAGGCCCCCATACCCCCAAGATCTGCCTGGGCGGCGCGCGCGACGAAGCCGCAATGCGCCGCATCAAGCAGCTCGGCGTCAGCTACGTGCTGGGGGGCGGGGGCCGCATCCCCTGGCAGGAGGCGGACCTCCGCGCGCAGCTCGACCGCGCCAAGGCCAACGGCCTCACCGTCTGTAACATCATGATCGGCGGATTCAATAACGCCATCTACGCGCGGCCCGGCCGCGACGAAGAGATCGAGAAGGTGCAGCAGTCCATCCGCGCGGCCGGCAAGGCGGGCCTGCCGATCGTCGAATACAACTGGTACGCGCACCGCGCCATGGAAGGCTACTACGAGGAAACCGGCCGGGCCGGCGCGGGTCACACGGCGTTCGATTACGACCGCATGAAGGATCTGCCCCCGCTGCCCAACGAGGGCGCGCACACGCTCGAGGAGATGTGGACCAACATCGCCTACTTCCTCAAAGCCGTGGTGCCTGTGGCGGTGGAATCCGGCGTCCTCCTGGCCCTGCATCCCAACGATCCCCCTTCGCCCCTCAGCCGCGGCTCGCAACAGATTATGGGCAGCGTGGCGGGCTGGAAGCGTCTGATCTCCATCGTCGACAGCCCGGCCAACGGCATCACCTTCGACTGCGGCGTCACGCGCGAAATGGGCGAGGACCCGGTGGAGGTCTGCCGCTATTTCGCCAGCCGCAAGCGCATCAATCACATGCATTACCGCAACGTGATCGTGCGCAAGCCGTACGAAAAGTACACCGAGGTCTTCATCGACGAGGGCCAGGTGGATATGTTTGGCGTCATGCGGGAAGTGGTGCGGCAGAAGTACACCGGCCCCATCTACCCCGAACACCCCCGCGCCCTGGACTACGACCGCGAGCGCGGCCCCATCCGCGGCTATCCTGGCGGCGGCGGCTACGCCGGCGAGGTCTTCAACGTCGCCTACACCCGGGCCATGCTTCAGGCGGCTCTGTCACTGGGGTAGTAACG
>JACQZT010000407.1 GCA_016213755.1 Acidobacteriota bacterium
CCCCCGGAACTCCCACCCCCCCCCCGGTGTCTACCCCAACATGCTGGAGGTCAGGCATCTCACCAAGTGCTACAGCGGCATCCCCGTGGTGAATGGGGTGAGCTTTGTCATCCGGCCCGGGGAGATCCTCGGGTATCTGGGCCCCAACGGCGCGGGCAAGAGCACCACGGTCAAAATGCTCATCGGCCTGCTCGAACCGGCCGCCGGCCAAATCCTGTTCCACGGTCAGGATACCCGCGACAACTTGAAGGCCTTTCAGCGCCGCATCGGCTACGTCCCCGAGGAGCCGCACCTCTACCTCCACCTCAGCGGCCGCGAGTATCTGCAACTGGCAGGGCGGCTGCGCGGCCTGCCTCGCCGCGTGCTCGAGCCGAAAATGGATGAGTTGTTGCGCCTGGTGGGCCTGTGGGAGGACCGCCACTCCGCCCTGGCCGGTTACTCCAAGGGCATGCGCCAAAAGATCCTCCTGCTGGCAGCCCTGCTGCACGACCCCGAACTGCTCCTGCTGGACGAGCCCTTCTCGGGCCTCGACGTCAATGCCGCCCTGGTCCTGCGCAGCCTGCTGCGCTCTCTGGCTGCCCGGCGCAAAATGGTCCTCTACAGCTCGCACGTCCTCGAAGTGGTCGAAAAGGTCTGCGACACAGTGCTCATCCTGCGCCAGGGCCGAGTGGTGGCGCACGACTCGGTGGCCCGCCTGCGTGAGCTGATGGCCCAACCCTCCCTGGAAGGCGTTTTCGCTCAACTTACCCAAACCGACGATGCCGATGCCGTCGCCGGCCGCATCCTCGACGTGGTGACCGTATGAAACCGCGCCTCCAGGCATGGTTGGACGAAACCCACTGCGCCGGGTTCGAACTGCTGCGCCACTTCCTGGCCCGCTTCTTCGACAGTGAAGGCGGGGCCGCTCCCGGCGAGTGGCTCAAAGTGGCCATCGGCCTGTTCGCCGCGCTGCTCTCGGCCGGCATCCTGGTCCTGAAGACCTACGGCGCACGCTACACCTTCGACCTCTACGCCCTGGCCGCCGGTAACCCTCCGGGTCCGCTCTACCGCCAATGGGTTCGCGCCGACATGCTCTCCTTCGTCGGTCTGGCGATGGCCATCACCGCCCTGCTCACCCTCCTGGTCTGGCACTCCCTGGTCCCCGCCGCGCGGGACTGCCTGGCGCTGGCCGCCCTCCCCGTCGGCGCCAGGCAGATTTTTAGAGCCAAATTCCTGGCCCTCCTGCTGGTCTTCGCGGCCTTCACGCTGGCCCTCAACCTGCCCCCCGCGGTTTCCTTCGCCGTCGTCACGGCGGGCCAATGGCAGGAGAATCCCTCCTCGCTCGCCAACGTCGCGGCCAACTTCTGCGCCACCGGCGGCGCCTGCGTGTTTATCTTCTTCTCCCTGCTGGCCTTGCAGGGTCTTCTGCTCAACCTCTTGCCCGCCCGGATGTTCGCCGCCGTTTCGCAAGCCGTGCAGGCCATGCTGATCATCGCCACCCTGGGCGCCCTGCCCCTGCTCTCGCGCCAGCCGGCCGGCGCGGCCTGGTGGCCTCCGGTCTGGTTCCTGCATCTGTGGGAATCCATCGTCACGGGATCTCGCTCCGCCGCGCGCCCCGCCGTGCTTGCCATGGCCTTGCCGGCGATGCTTGCTGTCGTGGCTTATCTTTCCGGTTATCACCGCTACCGCCGCCTGCTACTCGAGATTCCGCGCGATCGCGCCGCCCGGCGCACCGGCTGGGGATCGTGGCTGCTCGAACGCTGGATCGGCGACCCGCGCCAGCAGGCCGCCTTCGCCTTCCTCTGGAAAACCTTGGTGCGCAGCCGCGGCCATCGCCTCATCCTGCTGGCCTTCGCCGGCCTCGCACTGGGCTGGATCGTCGACGGCGTGCTCGACACCCCGCGGCCCTTGCTCCGCGACCAGGGCCTCTATGGACTCGCGGTCGTGCTGGTCCCCCTGGCGCTGTCCATGCTGGCGGTGATCGGACTGCGCTACGTCTTCTCCCTGCCGGTCTCGCTGGGCGCCAACTGGGTCTTCCAGACCGCCGATCGCGAGGGCCGCGCGGCCTGGCTGGCCGCCGTCGAGCGCTTCGTCGTCTGGTGCGGCATGGCGCCCGTCTTCGCGGCCGGGCTTCCGGCCGCCGCCGCCATCCTCGGCCCGCCGCGTGCCGCGGCCGCCACCGTCCTGGCCTTCCTCGCCTCCCTGGTGTGGTTCGAATTCCTGTTCCGGCACTGGCGGAAAATGCCCTACACCTGCTCGTACGTTCCCGGCCGCAAGCCCATCTGGTTCACCGTCGCGCGCTATTGCCTGGCCATCCCCTTCCTGCCGCCCGCCGGCAAGCTGATCGTGTACTGCTCCACCGGCGTCACCCCCTTTGTCGCGCTCTTCACCTTCCTCGCCGCTCTGTGGTGGAGCCGGCGCACCGCCCGCCGAAACCTGTGGAGCCAGTGCGCGCTGTGCTACGAAGAAACCCTCGAGCCGGAGGTGATGACCCTGGCGCTGCAAAACCCGCCCGAGACCGGTCTGCAACCTCACCTTGCGGAACCCGCGCCGGAGTTGTTCTCGGGCTCGCTGGTCACCTCCCGCCCGCGTCTGGCTCAGGCTTGGGCCGAAGAGACCAAATGGGGCCGTCCCTCCCTGCTTTTCGAAAACCTGTGCGAGGATGTCCGCTTCGGCTTGCGCCTCATCCGCCGCAATCCGCTGCTCTCCTCAGTGGTGGTTCTGACCCTGACGGCCGGCATCGGCATCAACGCCAGCATCTTCACCGTAGTGAACGGCCTGGCCTTCCGCCCGCACGTCGGCCGGGACCCGGAAACCTTCCTGCGCGTAATTCCCAAAACGCGCACCCGCAACGCCGTGCGGCGCGCCTCCTACGGCGAATATGCGGCCTGGCGCGACCAAAGCCGCTCCCTGCGCCAGCTCGCCGCCTTCGCCCACTTCCCCGCCTTCCTCGGCGAGGACAACTCGACCGGCTCGGTGGGCCTGGCCGTCTCCTGCAACATCTTTCAGGTAGACGGAACGGAGCGGCCTCTCCTGGGCCGGCTGCTCACCGCCGAGGACTGCCACGCCGCGGCGCAGGCCCCCGTCGCCGTCCTCAGCGAAACCCTGTGGCGGGCGCGCTTCGCCTCCGACCCGCACATCACCGGCCGCGTGATCGAGCTGAACAACCGCCCCGTCACCATCGCCGGCGTGGCCCCCAACGGGGTTCTGGGCTGGACCGCCCGCACCGCCGGCTGGACCACTCCCGCCAGCATTTGGGTGCCTTACACCGCCGCCGCCTATTTCGAGCCCATGGGCGATCCGTTCGCCGAGGACCATCTCTGGCTGTCCCTGGCGGGCCGCCTTGCTCCGGGCTACGCGCGGTCCGACGCCCAGGCCGAATTGAATACCCTGGCCCGGCAGCAGGATCGTTTGCATCCCGGGCGCAGCACCGCCATCGTCGCCACCGACGGCTCCTGGGCCCGGGAACTTGAGCTGACGCTGTCGGGCCAGCAACTCATGCTGCTGGCCTTCTTCCTGGGTTTCTTCAACCTGGTGCTATTCATCTCCTGCGCCAACGTCGCCACGCTCCTGGTGGCGCGCGCGGCCGCCCGCCGCCGCGAAATCGCCGTGCGCCTCTCGCTGGGCGCCCCGCGCCTCCGCCTGCTCCGCATGCTGGTGACCGAAAGCCTGCTGCTGGCCGCCGTCGCGGGCGCCCTGAGCCTGTACCTGGCCTGGTACGTTCCCGAGCCCCTGTTCCGACTGCTGGCCGGCCGGCCGCCCGACTTTCCCGTGCCGCCCGACTGGCGCACGTTCGCCTGCGTCGCGACCGTGGTGCTGCTCACCGGCGTCCTGGCCGGATTGGCCCCGGCTCTCGAGTCGCTGCGCGTGAATATCACCGGATCGCTCAAAGGAGACAGCGGCTCGTTCGGCGCCGGGCGGGCGCGGCGCCTCCCGGGACTGCTGGTCAGCGCCCAGGTGGCCATGAGCATGGTGCTGCTGGTGGGAGCCGCGCTGTTCGCCCGCGCCGAAGAGCGCAGCCTGCGGGCCGACCCCGGCTATCTGCCCCGCCGCGTGGTGATCGCTCCGTTGTACTTTCCCGACGGCACTTCAGTCCACTCGGCAGCCGTGCGTCTGCTGAACATCGCCCAGCGAATGAAGACCCTGCCCGGCGTGCGATCGGTCGCCTTCTCGGAAGGCCTGCCTCTGTTCGACCGCGCCACAGTCGACCTGCGCCCGCCCGGCCGGCCCGATGCCAGCCAGCCGGTGGACGTGTTCACGGCCTCGCCGGGATTCTTCGAAACGCTCGGTGTTCCGCTGCTCCGGGGCCGCGAATTCGAGGCCGGAGAGATGTCTTCGGTAATCGTCTCCCAAAGCCTGGCCCGGGCATTCTGGCCCCGGCAGGACCCCATCGGCAAAGCCGTCACGCTCCCCGGCGGCAAGGCCACGGTGGTGGGCGTCGCCCGGGATGCCGATCCCCTGCGCTTCGGCGGCTCGGAGAACCCGGTCCTGTACCGGGCCTGGCGTTTGCATCCGAACCGAAACATGCTGTCGGTGCGGTTCGACACTGGCGCCCCGGCCGGCGCCGCCGCCGTGCGCGCCGCCATCCGGGAGTTGGATCCCCGCATGCTCGGCATGGCGCGCCTGATGCAGAGCTGGATCGGCCAAGTCACCGAGGATTTCTGGAATGTGGTGGCGCTAATCCTGCTGCTGGGGCTGGTGGCCACGTTGCTGGCCACCGCCGGCATTTACGGCGCGGTTTCGTTCGCCGTCAACCGCAGGACCAAGGAACTGGGCATCCGCGTGGCGCTGGGCGCTCAGCGGCGGGACATTCTCCGAGAGGTCTTCTGGACCGGCGGGAAACCGGTGCTGAAAGGCCTGCTGCTCGGGCTCTGGCTGTCGGTGGCCACCGCCGCCGGTCTGCGCCAGACCGTCAGCGGATCGCCCCTGCGCCTGGACTCCGCCAACCCGCTGCTCTACTGCGGGGCCGCCCTCCTGCTCGCCGCCGCCGCGACTCTAGCCATGCTCGTCCCCGCCCGCCGCGGCGCCCGCTCCGACCCTCTCGCCGCCCTCCGCTGCGAATAACCGGGGACAGTACACGAGTCTCTCTCATTTCGCACCACGGCAATCGCTTTTCCCGGCAGAGGCGGCTCAGGCGGGGGCCGCCCGGCTGGGAATTGCCGATCCTCAAGTCCGGCGTCATCGCGCTGGACGAGCAGGAGCGAGATGGACGCCCCGTCGCACCCAGAAAGGCGCCGAATCGGGGAATGCGAGAATCCTCTTTTTCGGCTGCGGCATTTAGGGTCAGTACATTGCTCGCCGCCGGCTCTGTCGTGACGTCGAACTCCCGGTCCGCGGGAGCGCTCTTGGCGACATACCGATAGAGTTCCTCCTCCCCCGCGCTCCAGCGTGCCGTGCCCGCCGGTTGCGCCGGGGCCGGAGGCGAGAGGGGGCGCCGCCCGCAAGCGGCCGCCGGATTCCACGAGCGACAGAGCCAGAACCATCCACACTCTCAGCGTTGGATAACTCATCGCCACCGTCCTCGTCCGCTTCCGCACCCCGCCGACGCCGGAATGCGGCCCCTACGGCGTGCTGATGGTGTTCCCGGACACTACCGCAAAGCAGTGCGCAGTCGAAGTGGTCTTGCGATGGTGGACGTTGACCCAGGTAGCGGAGCCCACGCCATCCGAGTACAGTCTCAAGACTTGGGACGCTGTCCAAATGCCCTTCCCGTCATACCCCGTGCCCTGATTCCGCACTGCCAGCGGAACCGACCAGGAAGTCCAACCGCCGCCCGTTTTCTTGTAGACGCTGATCGTGGCCTGCGAGATGTTGTCGTCGGCGTCCCCCGTGCATTGCACTGCCACGTGCTCGATGACCAACCGCTGGCCGGCCGGCACTGTTCCCATGTTCAGGATCACGTTGGCTGTGCTCAAAGAGATCGGACCGCCGTCAAAGCTCCAGAATGGGCTCCGGGCCGGGTTCTCGACGTCCCGCACGGGCTGTGAGTATTGCGCCAGAGCGGTAACGCCAGTCACCACCGTAATGAGCGCCAAAATGCTTGCGCGAGCTGCCTTACACATAGTTGTTCCTTCCCCTCGATAAGCGACTCTGTAAGCAGGCGGACTCTATCGGGCCCGCGGCCGGAACCGGACCAGCGCCCAGGCGATCAGGCAGCCGGCCAAGGGCAGCGCCGAGGATGGCTCCGGCACGGCCGGAACAGCCGCCAGGCCCACGTTGACGAAGCCGTCGGGCATATCCGCCACCAAGGCCAGCGCGCCGGCGGGCGTGAACCTTTGCAGGCTGGAATCGCCCAGCCCGTCATTGGCGATCGCGTAGAAAAGACCGTCCTGCTCGTTAAATGCCACGCCGCCGTTGAAAGAGACCGTACCGTCCCCCAGCGAGAACAGTTCCGTAACCGCGGACGCATCCGGTGCGATGGAATGAAACACCCGCTGCGTTCCCCAGTCGTCCGCCGAGAAAGCATACAGCAGGCCGTCGGCGGACCGGTAGGTCAAACCGCCAAAATAGCCGGCCCCCAGCGAACCCAGCGGGGTCACCGCCCCGCCGATGCCGATCCGGTTGAGTTCCGAGCCCGATGAGATACCGTACAGCGAGTGGTCGAGGGTGTTGTAAGCCAGGCCCGAGAAGAACCCGGCGCCCAGCGAGCCGATCGGCACATAGCCCCCTCCACTCCGCGAAAAGGAAACCAGGCTTGAGTTCCCGGAACTGTCGTTGGCGATTGCGTAGAACAGGTTGTTGTCCGGATTGAACGCCAGGCCGCCGGTGAACCCAAGTGAGCGATCCCCCAGATCAAAGAGCGGTGTGGTCACCCCGCCCGTGGAAATCGAGTTGAAGGTTCGTGGCACGGGGAAAAAAAGATCCGAGTCCGGCCCGATCGAGTACAGCTCGGTGAAAACGCCGTCGGCGAAGGACGGCGCAGCCGCAAGAAAGAGAACCGCCAACGCCAACCTGGTTGCTCGCATGAAAACCTCCAGGCCGGTTTCGAAAGCAAGTCCATTGCCATCTTGGTGATGCAGCTCTCCCTTATTTGTCAGTCACTTGCCGGAGTTCGCAGAGCGGCTGTTACCCAACAATTGGGCTTCCGCGAAAAAGACTAGTCCAAAATCCGGGAAACCGGGGACAGTACACTCTGTCCCCCGGCCGGCGCCGCATCGGTCACTTTTCCCGGCAGGGGCGGCTCAGGCAGCGCGCCGCTTCCCGATGCGAGTTGCCCTGGTCCGGCGCCTGCCGCACCAACTGGTACTGCTCGATGGCTTCGCCGCGCCGCCCGGCCAGGTCCAGGGTCTTGCCCAGTTCCAGCCGCGCCGAAGACGATTCGCCTTCCAGCGCGAGGCGGAACCACTTCTCCGCCTGGGCCAAATCCGCCATTTTCCGGTACGCCACGCCCAGGTAGTTGCAGACGATGGACTTTTCGATCCTCGCGCGCCGGCCGCCGCCCGCGTCCATCCGGTGGAGCGCCTCCTGGTACAGCGCAACCGCCGCGGCGGGCTCTCCGAGACGGAGGCGAAGCCCCGCCAAATCCAGGTCCACCAGGTAGTTCTCCGGATACCAACGGCGCATTTCCTCCAGCTTGCGGATGGCCAGCTCGAAGCGCTTCTCCAGGCAATACACCAGGACCAGAACCGTGGCCGCATCGGCGGCCACGATGGTGCCCCGGGAGGCCGCCGCCTCCAGGTCTTCCCGGCCCTTCTCCTTCGAACCCTGGTAGCCCAGCAGCAGGGCGATCCACCGGATGCTCCACGGGATGCTGGCCGCGCTGTAGCTGTAAATGCCGGTCACCAGCCGGGCGTCTCCATAGCTCGCATCCAGCCCCAACAGCCGCCGGTGCGCCCGATGCGCGGGGTTGCCGGCCTGCACGGCGGTCAGCCATGCGTTGTTCAGCGAGATCTGGAAGGACGCCTCGTTCTGATAGGCCGCGCCGAGCAGGTAGAGCGCGGCCGGATCCCGCGGACGGCGCTGAGCGAATTCTCTGGCCCGGCGAATCGCCTCTCCGCTCGCCGCGCGAAATCGCCGCTCGGCCGCCGGGTCCATGGCGGCCTTGTAGCGCGGCCTCTCGGAGAAGAAGTCCGGCTGGGAGTAGCGTTGCAGCGTCAGCGCCCGCTCGGCGAACAGCAGTTCCTGCCAGAAGACCCGCGCCAGGTAGACGTACCCGGCCGGATCCTCCGGCCATTGCGCCATCATTTCCCGGCTGCGCTCCTCGGCCGTCTTATACTCCAGCCGATAGACGGCGTCGAGCACGCCCCGCACCTTCTCCAGCCGGTCCGGCGGCAGCGGGCTGCGCTGCGCCCAGGCCAGGCCGCTCAGCGCCGCTAAACAGGCCATCCATCGCGGAAGCTGCATCGTTCACCCGCCTTCCGCAGCCGGGAAAGTCACGGCCACGCTCGTCCCGCGCCCGTCCGCGACCGGAGTCTGTAGTTGCAGTTCGCCCCCCAGTTGCCGGACGTTCTTCTTCACGATGGCCAGCCCCAGCCCGGCGCCCTGTTGCCGGGTCGTGAAGAACGGTTCGAAGATCTTCCCGCGGATTTCCTCTGGAATCCCCGGACCCTGGTCGGTGATGCGCAGGCGGATGCTGCCGTCGCTCAACCGGTCCGCTTCGAGACGCACACTGGAGCCCGGCAGCGAAGCCTGGACCGCGTTCAGCAGCAGGTTCAGCACAACCTGCTGGACCGTCTGGCGATCCGCGCGCGCCAGGCGCAGTCCGGGCGCGACCGAACACTGGATCCGGACCCCCTGCCGGGTGCTCTCGCGGGCCAGGAATGCGGTCGCGCTCTCGATGAGTTCCGACAGCGCCAGTTCCCCGCCCAACTCGGGAACAGGCCGCGCGTAGGTGAGCAGTTGCTGCACGCAGCCGTTCAGCCGGTCGACCTCCGCGATCATGTAGTCCAGGTCCCGGTCGTAGCGCGCCACAACCTCCGGGTCTTCGCGCAACAGTTGCGCCAGCGTCTTGATCGAGCTCAGCGGATTCTTCACTTCGTGCGCGATAGTGGCGGCGACCTTGCCCAGCGTGGCCAGGTGCTCCTGCAACAGCAGTTCTTTCTCCAGGGCGATTTTCGCCTCCGCCAGGCGGCAGCTTTCGAGCGAAAGCGAAATCTGCCGGCTCAGACCCAGCAGGGTCTCCTCGCTCTCGTCCAGAAAGGCGCGCGGAGCGGGGTCCACCAGCAGCATCCCGGTCAGGCGGTCCTCGTAGCGCAGCGGAAACAGGTAC
>JACQZT010000405.1 GCA_016213755.1 Acidobacteriota bacterium
CGCCTCGCTGCGCACGCTGCGCGCCGGAAGCCTGGGGGCGAAGGTCCAGGAGCACTTGGGACGCGAGAATTTCCGCGGCCTGCGGCTGGTTTGCACGGGCAGCATTCCGCAAGGCGGCTTCTCCAGTTCCTCGGCGGTGACCGTGGCCACCAAGAACGCCGTCAACGCCCTGTGCGACCTGGGCATTCCCGCCGACCTGCTGGTGCACCTGGCGTGCCAGGCCGAGTACGGCACCGGCGTGCGCGCCGGTTCGCTCGATCAGGCCACCGAGCAGAAGGGCCGCTCGGGACAGGGGACGCTGATCTCCTCCAACCCGCGCGACAATTACCGCATCCTGGGAACGTACCCCATCCCCACCGACCGCATTCAGGTGATCTTCCCCTACAGCGTGGACCGCGACCGCACGGCCTGGCGCTGGTCGTGGGGCGCCTACGCGGGCGCGGCGGCCCCCGGCGGTCCGCTCACCGCCGGCGAGACGCGCAAGATGACCGGCAAGGCGGCCGAGATCGCCGCTCTGGTGACGCGGCTTGGATTGCATACCGATTTCTTCCGGGAGATCGAAGAAGACCTGGTCGCGGACGGATTGTTGAGCCGCGAGAGCCGCGCCTGGATCTGCTCGGTGTTGAAGCAAACGCCGCTCCTGGCTCGCCAGGAGGAGTTGCGCCGGCGCATCCGGGAGAATCGCGAGTGGCACGCCGGGCAGTTGATGGAGTTGAATGGCGGCGACCGCGCGGCGGCGGAGCAGAAGGCCGATGCCACGCTGGAATCCTTGTTCGCGGGCTGGCGCGACCCGCTGCTGAGGCGCGGAACCGCCCTCGAAGAGGGTGTGCCGCTGCGGGCCATGCTGGCGTACTTGTTCGGGGAAGTGGCCAAGAACTTCCGCCTGGTGCATCATCCCGAACACTGGATCGAGTGCGTGACCCTCTCACAGCGCGGCGACCGCTCGGTGGACCTCGACCCGGCGCGCCTGCCTTCCCGCGCCGAAATGGAACGGGAGCTGGATTGGGAACGAGGCGCCGCCGGCGCCGACCGGATGGACCTCTGGCTGGAGCTCTTCGGCGCCGCTCCGTTCGACTACAACCGGGGACTGGACGACGAGTCGCTTTCGGCGCCCGAGCCGCCGGAGTTTCACTTGCTGGAAGGATCGAACTTCTTCCGCGGGCTGGCCCTGATCGATCTCGCCGAGGCCATGCTCAAACGCGCTTTCGGCCCCCAGGCGGTGGCCGTGCGCGTGAACGCGGCCGGGCAGGGCGACTACTTCCAGGTGCACGCGGACACGCACAAAGCGGTGCTGGCCGAGGTGAAGCGCTTCCTGAGCCGCGCCTTCTACCGCCGCTTCGGCCTGGCGCCGGATCCCGAATTCGTCGAAATTCATCCCGGCGGCGGCGCCATGGGAGTGCGGTTGAACCGCTACGATGCGCTGCCGCAGTTGGTGCAGCGGCTGCGAGGGTTTTAGCGGAAATCGGGCAGCCGCACCATCTCCCCGCCGCACATGGCCGACTCGTGGGCGCAGATGCCCGCGCAGGTCCAGTTCACCGACTGGTAGACGTCGGGGAACGAGGACCGCCCTTCGATGACGCTGCTGACAAACTCGTGCACCAGGTGCGGGTGCGATCCCCCATGGCCGCCGCCCTGGATGAAGGATAAGTGGGCATGCTCGTCGTCGTAAACGCCCCGGGTGGTGAACCGGCGGATGGGCTCCGGCAGCAGGTGCGCGTAGTCCGGCACCTGGATTCGCTCCGGCCGCTCACCGAAGTGGAGCACCGGGTCTTCCCCTTCGATGAGGTTCCACTCGAAGGCGGCCCGGTCCCCGTAGACGTCGAAGCTCTCGATGTACTGGCGGGCGGTTTCGAACAGCGAGCGCGTCACTTCGAACGAGAGTTGCCGGTTGCGGACTTTGAAGAGCGCGCTTTCGACGGCGAAGGGCGATCCGTATTTGGCGGCCAGGCTCTCGGCGATACAGCCCGAGCCGTAGCAGGAGACGTTCTCGGCCTCGCCGCGCACCAGGGCCAGGCAGGGGCTGACGGCGTGCGTGGCGTAATGCATGGGCGGCAGTCCCTCCCAGTACCCGGGCCAGCCGGCCATTTCTTGCTGGTGGCAGCCGCGCATGAACTGGACACGCCCCAGTTTGCCGGTGTCCCCCATCTCGCGGATGAACAGAAACTCGCGCGTGTAGATGGCGGTTTCCATCATCATGTAATTCTTGCCGGATTCCACCGCCGCGTTCACGATCTCGCGGCATTCCTCCACCGTCGTCGCCGCCGGAACCGTGCAGGCCACGTGCTTGCCGGCTCGCAATGCGGCCACGCTCTGGGGCGCGTGCAGATGGATCGGCGAATTGATGTGGACCGCGTCGACGCGCGGGTCGCGGATCAGTTCGTCGAAGCTGGTGTAGCGCGTTTCGACGCCGAACTGCGCGCCGGCCTCGTCCAGCTTTTCCCGGGTCCGCTGGCAGATGGCGTACATGTTCGTGTTGGGATGGCGCTGGTAGATGGGGATGAATTCCTTGCCGAATCCGAGTCCGGCAATCGCGACATTGAGTTTTCGCTCGCTCATGCTCACCTCGCTGCCAGTTCTATCACAACTCGGGTCGCTGAGATGAGATAAATTGGGATCATCGATGACTCGCAGGGAATGGATCGCGGGAGCCGGCGTCGCGCCGGCGGGCGCGTTGCGGGCGCAAGCTCCGGCCGCGCTGGTCGCCCTGGCGCGGTGCGCGTCCTATGGCGCGGAGTTGGCGCCCGCGCTGGCGCGCATGTTCGACCAGATCGGCGGGCTGGCACGCCTGGTCCAAGGCAAGACCGTGGCCGTGAAGATCAACCTCACCGGCAACCCGGACTCGCGCCACGGCTATTATCCGGCGGGAGTCACGCACTGGACGCACGAGAACGTCATCGGCGCCGCGGTGCACCTGATGGGCCGGGCCGGCGCGCGGCGCATCCGGCTGCTCGAGAGCCCCTGGAAAAGCGCCGAACCGATTGAGGAATTCATTCTCGCGGCCGGCTGGGATCCTCAAGTTCTGCTCAACGCGGCGCCCCGAGTGGAGTTCGAGAACACCAATTACCTCGGCCGCGGCAGACGGTACCACCGGATGCCGACACCCCGCGGCGGCCACATCTTCCGGGCCTTCGACCTGAACCACTCCTACGAAGAGTGCGACGTGTTCGTCTCCATCGCCAAGCTCAAGGAGCATCTCACGGCCGGCATTACGCTGTCGATGAAGAACTGCTTTGGCATCACGCCCTGCACCATCTACGGCGACGGCGCGGGCGCGGAAGAGCCGGGCCTGACACCGCGGGGAGGCCGGGGACCCATTCATTCCGGCAACCGCCAGCCCTCGCGCAGCGCGCTTCCCGAAAGCGACCCGAAATCGCCCCGCGAGGGCGGCTACCGCGTGCCGCGCGTGGTGGCCGACCTGGTGGCCGCGCGCCCGGTGCACCTGGCGATCATCGACGGGATTCAGACCCAAACCAGGGGCGAAGGGTCGGGCACCCGCGGTTCGGTGGTCGTGGCGCCGGGTGTGCTTCTGGCTGGAACCAACTGCGTGTCGACGGACGCCATCGGCGCCGCGGTGATGGGCTTCGACCCGATGGCGGACCGGGGAACCGCGCCCTTCGAAACCTGCGACAGCACGCTGCGGCTGGCCGAGGAGTTGGGGGTGGGCTCGCGCGACCCGAAGCGGATCGAAGTGATCGGCGCGCGAATCGAGGAGGTCCGCTTCGATTTTCGGCGGGCGACGGCGACCGCGTGAGCGACATGCAAATGGAAGACGATGGCCGCGCAGACCGGCGCGGCAAACCCTACTTCCTGCTGTGCAGTGTGGTGTCGATTCTTTCCGCCGGACTTCTGTTCTATTCACAGACCGCGGCCTTTGCCTGGGATGAAGGCTTTCACCTGCTGGCCGCGCAGTTGGTCAAGGCCGGGAAGCGGCCGTATCTGGATTTCGTTTTCTCCCAGACGCCCCTGAACGCTTACTGGAACGCCGGATGGATGTGGGTTTTCGGCGAAAGCTGGCGCACGGCACATGCCATAGCGGCTCTGCTCACGGGCGCCGCGGTGATGCTGACCGCGGACTTCCTCTTTGCGTGTTTCCCCGTGCCGCGCTGGCGGCTGGGCGCCGCGCTGGCGGTCGCGCTTGCCGTCGGTATGAACGTGGTGATCGTCGAGTTCGGGACCATTGCGCAGGCGTACGGCCTATGCCTGTTCCTGATCGTCGCCGCCTTCCGCTTGTCGGTTTTGGCGGTGCACCGAAAGGGGCTGCTCTTGGCCGGTTCGGCCGGCTGCCTCGCGGGCGCCGCCGCGGCATCATCTCTCTTGACGGCGTCTGTGGCTCCCGTTCTAGTCCTCTGGATGCTGTTCTATAACCGGGCTGGAAGCCGGCGGGCCAAGCTGGCCGCATTCCTGGCGGGAGTGGCGATTCCATTCCTGCCGCTGCTGCGGCTCTTCGCGATGGGGCCTCGTCAGGTGTTCTTCGGCGTGATCGAGTACAACCTCTTCCACCGTGAACTGCAATGGGAAACCGCCACCAGCCATAACGTGGACGTGATGCTATCGTGGATCGATTGTTCCCACGCTCTGCTTCTGGGGCTGTTGGCCGCGGCAGGTCTGCTGTTCATCGCGTTCAGAAGCGAGTGGGATCGGCGCCAGCGGGCGGAGTTTTACCTGTGCGGCTGGCTGGCTTTGGCTTTGGGGATCCATATCTCCACCGCCCATCCCACGTTCCAGCGCTACTATCTTCTGCTGGTGCCTTTCCTCGGCATTCTTGCCTCGGCAGGACTGTATTGGATGGCAGTCCGTTTGTACGCTCCCGACCGGCCGCTGCTGCCAGTGCTGGCACTCACGGTGTTGCTCTCCTTAGGGCTGGCGAAGACTTTGTATGAGGACCGGGACGATTATGCCTGGCGAGATATCGAAGAAATTGCCAGAAAAGTCGATCGGGTCACGCCTCCCCACAGCCTTTTGCTGGCTGACGAGCATGTGTATTTTCTGACGCGGCGCCTGCCGCCCTCGGGCATGGAACTCAAGGATTCTCACAAGCTCGAGTTCTCGGGGGACTTGGCTGAACGGCTGCACGTTGTCTCGGGAACTGAGTTAGACCGGCGGATCAAAGCAGGAGTGTTCGAAACCATCGAGTCTTGTGACGAAGATCAGAGAACCGACGAACTTGGTTTGACACGGCGCTACGCCCAAAAGGCCACCGTCTCTGATTGTATGGTGTTCTGGGACAGAATCCCCCTCTCCACCGGCGCAGTGGCTCCTTCCGGGAAGTGACGGGAACCACTTGAAAACGAAATCGCCGCGGCCGAGAGGCTGCGGCGATCACAGAACCGGGTTCGAGAATACTACTTCTTCTCTTCCGCAGTCTTCTTGGTTTTCTTGCCCTTCTTCTTGGTTTCCTTCTTCTCTTCCTTCTTCTCCTGGCCGAAAACCATGGAAGCGGTGCCGATCACCAAGCTGAGGCCCAGCAGGATGCTCATCAATTTCTTCATTTGGAGTTCTCCTAGTTCGTTCTGTGACGACCGAAGCCGTCTACGGACCCATCATGGCAGTGGAACATGAACCGGGCCTTAAACCGTCATTAAAATCCGTTCATTCTGGACAGAACCTGAAACAAACTCGGTCACCAGCGTTTTAACTTTTTCCCAAGCTCTTGATTTAACGCCATTTGCGTCTCTCGCACCACTCCGCGGCGCGCGTCTTGGCGGCGTTCGCCTGCTAAGCTGAAGCCGGCATGAAAAAGAACGACTTAGCTGAGAGGCTGGCTTCTCTGACTCAGACCACGCCGGCCGTCGCGGCCGACCAATTGGACCGCATCGTGCATCGGATCCTGCAATCGCTCAAGAACGGTAAACCCGCGGAACTGCCCGGGCTGGGGGTGTTTCGCCCCACCCGCGAGAGGCCCGGTTTCCGTTTCGTGCCGCAAACCCGGAAGGGAGCGCCATGAGCGCCTCGGACTGCCGGACCGGCGGCGAGGTGGCGCGGCTCGTGCGCCAGTGCTTGAAAGAGGGCTCGAAGGTCGAAATCGACGGCCTGGGCGCCTTCCTGCCGGGCAAAGCGGGCGCGTACGAGTTTGTCGCAGAGAGTCGGCCGCGCGTCTTCCTGGCTTACGTGGAAGAGGACCTGGCGGCGGTGAGGCGTCTGTTCGCCGCGCTCGCGCGGCGCGGCTTCGACCCGTGGATGGACAAGGAAAAACTGCTTCCCGGGCAGAACTGGCCGCGCGCTATCGAGCGCGCCATCGAGCGCTCAGATTTCTTCATAGCCTGCTTCTCCGGCCGCTCCACGGGCAAGCGCGGGTTCTTCCACTTCGAACTGCGCTATGCACTGGACTGCGCCGCCCGTCTCCCGTTGGACGAGGTGTACTTCATCCCCGTCCGGCTGGACAAATGCACCGTGCCGGCGGCAATCCAGAAGTCGATCCAGTACGTGGACTTGTTTCCAGACTGGGAGCAGGGCGTGAACCGTGTGGCGGCGGCCCTCAAGGCTTGCGAGCTAACTTTTTGCGGATCTCGGCCGCGTTCTTGGCCTCGGGGCTCAACTCCAGGTACTTCTGGTAAGCCTCGCGCGCGGCCGCCGGGTCCTTCAGCTTCTCCTGCGCTTCGCCGAGCCTGAGCCAGGCCTCGGCGAAGCCCGGATTCCAGCGCGTGGCTTCGCGAAAGCGCTGCACGGCGGCCCGGTAACTGCCTTTCTTGAAGTAGTAGGCGCCGGTCTTGAGTTCCTTTTCGGCCTGCAAGGGGTTGAAAGTGTACTCTTTGACGGTGAGCGACTCGTCTTCCTCGGCCGGTTCCTGCGCTTTGGCGGGCTGTTTTTGCTGGGCGGCCGGCAGAACGGCGCAGAGCAATCCCGCCAGCAAGACCCATCGCACCGCGCGTGTCACAATTCAAGTATAACCACCCATGAGCCTGCGGGAACGAGTGGCGGAGTTACCGGCCGGGCCGGGCGTGTACCTCTACAAGGACGCGCACGGCGCGGTGCTCTACGTCGGCAAGGCCAAGAACCTGCGCAGCCGGGTGCGCAGCTACTTCTCCGAGGACAAGCGCGGCGACGCGAAAACCGGCAGCCTGATGGCGGAAGCCGCGGACCTCGAATACATCCTGGTCGACAACGAAAAAGAGGCGCTGGCGCTGGAAGACAACCTCATCAAGCAGCACCAGCCGCGCTTCAACATCCTGCTGCGGGACGACAAGACTTTCCCCTACGTGAAGCTGACCGGCGAGAAGTCTCCTCGCGTTTACGTCACGCGGCGGCTAAAGAAAGACGGCTCGGCCTACTTCGGCCCCTACTTTCCCGGCAACCTGGCCTACCGGCTAGTCCACTTCATCCACCGGCTCTTCCGCGTGCCTTCCTGCAACGCCGACCTTACCCGGCCGCACATGCAGCCCTGCCTGGAGTACCACATTCACCGCTGCCACGGGCCGTGCGTTCCGGGCCTGGTATCCGAGGAAACCTACGCCCGCGCGGTGCGCGACGTGCGGCTGTTCCTGGAAGGAAAGCACCGGGATCTGGCCGACGATCTGCGCGCGCGCATGCAGGAGGCGGCGAGCGCCGAACGCTTCGAGGAGGCCGCGGCGCTGCGCGATTTGATGGCCACGGTCGAGGAAGCGGACCAGAAGCAAAAAATGGCCGCCGCAACCGGCGACGACACCGATATCTTCGGTTACTACGCCGAGCCGCCCCTGGTGGCGGTCAACCTCTTTCACCTGCGCAATGGGCGCATCGTGGACCGGCGCGAGTTCTTCTGGGAAGACCAGCACGACTTCGATCCCGCAGAGATGTTCGCCTCGCTGCTGAAACAGCTTTACCTCGGCGGGCAGTACATTCCGCTGCGGGTGCACGTGCCGCTGGAATTCGAAGACCGGGACGCGCTCGAGGAACTGCTTTCCGAGC
This sequence comes from Acidobacteriota bacterium, assembly GCA_016213755.1. GTDB lineage: Bacteria > Acidobacteriota > Terriglobia > Bryobacterales > Bryobacteraceae > JACQZT01. The sequence continues at coordinate 7,885 of JACQZT010000405.1, forward strand.
GGCGCGGGCGCGCGGTTGAAATTCACACTCCCCAGCGCGGGCAGAAGAAGGCGCTGCTGGGACTGGTGGAAACCAACGCGCGCCACAGCTTTGACCAGCGTTTCCGGGTGCTCAAACCGTCCTCGAAACTGATCCAGCAGGCGCTGGCGGAGGCGCTGGGCCTGGAGGAGCCGCCGCGGCGCATCGAGTGCTTCGACATCTCCCACACCCAGGGGACCGACCAAGTGGCCAGCCTGGTCGTGTGGGAGGACGGCCGGATGAAGAAATCCGACTATCGCAAGTTTGTCATCCGCACGGTGGAGGGTAACGACGATTTCGCCTCCATGCGGGAGGTGGTGGCGCGGCGGTATGCGCGGCTCAAGGCAGACGGACAGCCGATGCCGGGGCTGGTGCTGGTGGACGGCGGGCTGGGCCAGTTGCACGCCGCCGCCCAGGCGCTGGAATCGGTGGGGGTTCTGAACCAGCCGCTGGCCTCGATCGCCAAGCGCGAGGAGTGGATCTATGTGCTGGGGCAGGAAGACGACCCGGTGAAGCTGGACCGCTTCTCGCCGGTGCTGCACCTGGTGCAAACGGTGCGCGACGAGGCGCACCGGTTCGCGGTCACCTTCCACCGCGCGCGGCGGGCCAAGGGGCGCGTGGGGACCGAGTTGGACGGCATCCCGGGCATCGGCCCCCGCACTGCGGAAAAGCTCCTGCGGCACTTTGGCAGCTTGGCCGCCGTCCGCCGGGCCACGGAACACGAACTGGTTCAGGCAGCCGGCCGCGCCGCTGCCCGCCGCCTGAAAAACTCGGTGACAGACGGAACGTTCCCCAATTCCTGAAGAAATGTGTGGCGAATCTCGACAGAAACATGGGGAACGTTCCGTCTGTCCCCTTGTTAAGATGGGTCGGTTGGGGTACTTGGTGCAGGATGTTCGTTACGCGCTGCGGTGGATGGCGCGTTCGCCCGCTTTCACGGCCGTGGCGGTGCTGACTCTGGCGCTGGGTATCGGCGCCAACAGCGCGGTGTTCAGCCTGGTGGACGCGGTCCTTCTGCGCCCGCTCTCGTATCCCGAGCCGGAGCGCCTGGTGTGGCTGTGGGAGAGCAACGCCGCACAGAAGCTGCTGGTGGTTCCCGCTTCGCCGGCCGACTTCGGCGACTGGCGCCGCCAGTGCCGCTCGTTCGACACGCTGGCCGCTTGGCGGGACGTCAACCTCACGCTGACCGGCGGCGAAGTTCCCGAACGCATCTCCGGGGCGCGCGTGTTTCCCGAGCTATTGGGCGTGCTGAGCGCGCGCCCGGCGCTGGGCCTGGCTTTCGGCGCCGAGGAAGGCGTGGCCATGGTGAGCTACGGATTGTGGCAGCGGCGCTTCGGCGGCGACCCGTCGCTGGTTGGCCGCGCGATCCAGTTGGACGGCGCCAGCTACACGGTGGCCGGCATCCTGCCGCGCGAGTTCCAGTTCCCCTTCAGCCGCGTCGAGATCCTGCTCCCGTGGATCCCCGCGCCGGGCGAAGCGAGCCAGCGAGGCGCCAGGTTCCGCTTCCTGCGCGTGGTAGCGCGGCTGAAAGCGGGCGTATCGCTCGAACAGGCGCGGGCCGAAACCGCGACTGTGGCGCGCCGCCTCGAAGAGGCGTACCCGGCCAGCAACCAGGGCTGGAGCGTCAACGTCATGCCGCTGCGGGAGTTCTTCATCGCCGAGTTTCGCCTGGGGTTCGTGGCGCTGATGGCGTCGGTGGGACTGGTAGTGCTGATCGCCTGCGTAAACGTGGCCAACCTGCTGCTGGCGCGAGCCGCCGGCCGGCGGCGCGAGATCGCCATCCGCACTGCTCTCGGTGCGGGACGGCTGCGGCTGCTCGGCCAATTGCTGACCGAAAGCTTGCTCCTGAGCCTGATCGGCGGCGGCGCGGGCCTGTTTCTCGCCTGGATTGGAGTCCAGCCGCTGGTGGCGCTGATCCCCGAAATGAACCTGCCCATTCCGGGGCTGGACAGCGTCCGGATCGACCTCCGGGCGGCTGGTTTTACCCTGGCGCTTTCGGTCGTGACAGGCGCCCTGTTCGGCGTCGCTCCGCTGGCTCGGAGTTCGGCGCAAAACCTGCACGAGGCGCTCAAGGAAGGCGGCCGCGGCGGTACCGGCGGAACGCGCAGCCGGCGGCTCCGCTCGATCCTGGTGGTGTGCGAAATCGCGCTCGCGGTGGTGCTGTCGGTTTGCGCCGGGCTAATGCTGCGCAGTTTCGAACGCATGACACAAGTGGACCCCGGGTTCCGCGCCGCCGGCACGCTGACGTTCCGCGTTTCGCTGCCCGCCGGCCGCTACGCGCAACCGGCCCGGCAGCGCGCCTTCTTCCGGCAGTTGACCGAGCGCCTGAGGGCGCTTCCGGGCGCGGTCGAAGCGGGCGCGACCAACTACATCCCGCTGTCCGGCTTGTGGGGCATCGTCCGGTTCACCATCGACGGGCAGCCCCGCGCACTGGAAGAAACGCCCACCGCCAGCAACCAGGTGGTGACACCGTCGTACTTTCAGGCCCTGGGCATCCGGCTGGCCGCGGGCCGCGGGTTCTCCGAACAGGACGACGAGAACTCCGCCCGGGTGGCGGTGGTGAACGAATCGCTGGCCCGCCGCTACTGGCCCGGCGCGAGCGCCTTGGGACAGCGCCTCCGTCTGGACGGAGAGAGTCCGGACACGCCGCCGCTGACAGTGGTGGGAGTGATTCGCGACGTGCGCCAGTTGCGCCTCGAGCAGGAAGCCACTCCTGAGCTGTACCGCTGCTACTACCAGGCGCCCACGGCGTCCATGTCGGTGGCGCTGCGCGCGAATTCCGACCCGCTGGCGCTGGCCGGCGCGGCGCGGCGCGAGGTGGCGGCGCTGGATCCCAATCAGCCGGTGTACAACATGGAACCGCTGGAGCGCACGCTCGCGGATTCGATGTGGCAGACGCGCCTGGTGACGACGCTGTTCGGCGTCTTTTCCGCATTGGCGCTGGCGCTGGCCGCGATTGGGATTTACGGCCTGACGGCCTGCACGGTGGCACAGCGCACGCGCGAGATCGGGCTGCGCATGGCGCTGGGTGCGTCTTCGGGCGGCGTGATTCGCCTGGTGCTGGGCCAGGGCCTTGCGCTGGCGCTGGCCGGTGTGGCCGGCGGGCTGGTAGCGGCCTACCTGTTTGCGCGGGTGCTGGCCGACCTGCTGTACGGGGTCGGCACGGCCGATCCGGCCACCTACGTCACCGCGCCGCTGGTGCTGCTGCTGGTGGCCCTGGCCGCGAATCTCGTGCCCGCGCTGCGCGCCGCGCGCACCGATCCCATCGCCGCGCTGCGCCAGGAATGAGGACGCCACTTCCATGAACCACACTCCCGCTCAACGCCGCATCCTGATTGCCGACGACCAGGCCGACGTGCTCGCCGCCCTGCGCCTGCTGCTCAAAGGCGAAGGCTGCCTGATCGAAGCCGCAGCCTCGCCCCGGGCGGTGATCGCGGCCGTCGAAGCGCGCGACTTCGACGTGGTGTTAATGGATCTGAACTACGCCCGCGACACCACCTCGGGCCAGGAAGGGCTGGATCTGTTGAGCCGCATTCGCGCGCTCGACAGCCTGCTGCCGGTGGTGGTGATGACCGCCTGGGGCAGCGTCGAGGTGGCCGTCGAGGCCATGCGCCGCGGCGCGCGCGACTTCATCCAGAAGCCCTGGGACAACGCCCGCCTGCTGGCCGTGCTGCACACCCAGATCGAACTGGCCGACGCGCTGCGGCGCAGCCAGCGGCTCGAAGACGAAAACCGCCTGCTGCGCGCCGAAGGGCTGCCGCTGATGATCGCCGAATCCGCGGCCATGCAGCCGGTGCTGGCGCTCATCGAACGGGTGGGCCCCAGCGACGCCAACGTCCTGGTCACGGGCGAACCGGGCACGGGCAAGGACGTGGTGGCGCGCACCCTGCACGCCGTCAGCCCTCGCGCCGGCAAGTCCATGGTGACGGTGAACGCCGGAGGACTGGCCGAGAGCCTGTTCGAGAGCGAACTCTTCGGCCACGTCAAGGGTGCCTTCACCGACGCCCGCACGGACCGCGTGGGGCGCTTCGAACTGGCCGACCAGGGCACGCTCTTCCTGGACGAGGTGGCAAACGTCCCCCCGAACTTGCAGGCCAAACTCTTGCGCGTGCTCGAAACCGGCGAGATGGAGCGGGTGGGCTCGTCCCGGACCCGTCGCGTCGACGTGCGCGTAATCTCGGCCACCAATGCCGATCTCGGCAGAGAGGTATTGGCCGGGCGGTTCCGCGACGACCTGCTGTTCCGCATCAATACCATCGAGATTCACCTGCCGCCCCTGCGCGACCGGCGCGAAGACATCCCGCTGCTGGCCGCGCATTTCCTGCGCGTGCACGCGCAGCGCTACCGCCGGCCTCTGGCAAGCTTCGAGGCCGCCGGGATGCAGGCGCTGCTGGAGCATTCCTGGCAGGGCAACGTGCGCGAGTTAAACCACGTCGTCGAGCGGGCGGTGCTGATGGCGCGGGGCGAGCAAGTGGCCGCCGGCGACCTGGCGCTGCGCGCCGCGCGCGAGGGCGCGGCCAAGCTCGAGGACATGAGCCTGGAAGAGGTCGAGTGCTTCCTGATCAAGAAAGCGCTGGACCGCTGCGAAGGCAACGTGAGCCACGCCGCCGAAGCGCTGGGCCTGAGCCGCTCGGCCCTGTACCGCCGCTTGCAACGTTATGGGCTGTAGACGGGGCCGTTATTTCCGCTCCAACAGGTACGCGCACTCCTCCAGCCGGCTCTGCGCGCCGTCGTTGACCGCGAAGCGGGAGGGCGAAAGGCGGCCGCCGCGAAGGCGGCCGTTCCACAGCGCCGCGCCGGCATAGGCGCCGTCCTTGCGCAGCGCGTAGAAGTTGATGTCGAACTTTTGCAGCCGCTCC
>JACQZT010000410.1 GCA_016213755.1 Acidobacteriota bacterium
CGCTGGCGACGCTGTTCGGCATGACGCCCGCTCCGGTCGAGCACTGCCGGGTTCTGGAACTCGGGTGCGGCAACGGCAGCAACCTGATTCCGATGGCCTGTGCGCTGCCGCGCAGCCGCTTCGCCGGCGTGGACCTGGCCGGAACGCAGATTGCCGCCGGGCGCGCCGAGGCCGCCGCGCTGGAGCTGGACAACCTCGAGCTTCACCACCTCGACATTCTCGATGTCGGCCGCGAGTTCGGCGAGTTCGATTACGTCGTGGCGCACGGCTTTTACTCCTGGGCGCCGCCGGCGGTGCGCGAGAGGATCTTCGCCATTTGCCGGGCGAACCTGGCCCCCGACGGGGTGGCTTACGTCAGCTACAACACCTTTCCCGGCGGGCACCTGCGGCGCCTGGTGCGCGAGATCCTGCTGCACCACGTGCGCGAGATCCGCGAGCCCCAGGAGCGCATCCGGCAGGCGTTCGCCCTGGCCCGCTACATCTCCGCCTGGCGGCACGACAAGGACAACGAGCGCGACCTGATGCGCGCCGAATTCGAGCGCGTCCTGAGTTACGATCCCAGCCATTTCTATCACGACGACCTGGCGGAGATTAACAGCCCGGTCTACTTCCACGAGTTCATGGAGCAGGCCGCGCGCCACGGCCTGCAATACCTGTCGGAGGCCGACCTTTACGAGATGCAGCCCCCGCCGGCCGAGCCCGAAGGGCCCGGCGCGCCGCGGCTGCCTTCACCCGACGACCTGATCGCGTTCGAGCAGTACATCGACTTCGTCCGCTGCCGCCGCTTCCGGCAGACGCTGCTGTGCCACGCCGGGATCCGGCTCGACCGGTCGCTGGCCCCCTCCCGGCTGGCCGGGCTGTACCTTGCCAGCCCGATGCGCGCCGAGTCGGAGACGCCCGACCTGGGCCACGGAACCGTCGAGCAGTTCGTGGGCCCCCGGAAATCCAAGCTCGCGACCGATTCCCCCGCGGCCAAGGCGGCCATACAGGTTCTGAGCGAGATCTGGCCGTCGCGGGTGGAATTCGAGGACCTGCTTCAGCGCTCGCGCGCCCGGACGGCCACCCAGGCCGGCGAACTGGCCGCCATGCTGCTGAAGATGTACGCCGCCAACATCGTGGAAGTATCGGCCGGCCCGGCCCGGTTCACCGTGGAGGTAAGCGAGCGCCCCCAAGCCAGCCGGGTGGTGCGGCGCCAACTGGAAAGCGGTCCGGTAGTGATCAACCAACTGCACCGCCGGGTCGAGATCTCCGACGAGCGGATGCGCGAGGCGCTGCTGCTGGCCGACGGCACGCGCGACCTGGCCGGCCTGCGCCGCGAACTGGCCGTCCGCTTCCAAACCCCCATCGAAGAACAACCCTTCCACCGCAACCTGCAAGCAGCCGCCCAAGCCGCCCTCCTCATCTCCTAAAAAGGGGACAGCCTGATCTACCCGGGTTTTCAAAAACCCGGGTAGATCAGGCTGTCCCCTTTTTGGGGCTTTGATATAATGCGGATAGAAGGGCTTTCGTCCGCGGCCTCCGGAATTCAACTATGAGCAGCCGATTGAAATACGTGGTGGTGATGACGTCGACGTGTCTGGTGGCGATGCTGATGGCCGGCGCGGTGGTGGGCCGCAGCGCGTCGCCGGAAGACGCCTACCGCCACCTGGCCGTCTACACCGAGGTTCTTTCGCGCATCAAGAGCGACTACGTCGAAGAGCCGGACATGAAGAGCGTCACGCTGGGGGCGGTCAACGGCTTGCTGGAAGCCATCGACCCGTACGCCAGCTTCCTGAGCGCCGAGCAGTACAAGACCTACCTCAAGGCCAAGGACACGGCCAAGGGCGGCGTGGGGCTGATCCTCTCCAAGCGCTTCGGCTACATCGGCATCGTGGACGCCATTCCCGGCTCCCCGGCGGACAAGGCGGGGCTGTCGACGGGCGACATGATCGAAACCGTCACGGGCGTTTCGACGCGGGACATGCCGCTGGCGTACGCCGAGGTGCTGCTCAACGGCGCTCCCGGAACCACGGTGGAACTGGCCGTGCTCCGCCTGCGCCGCAGTTCCGAGGCTCAGAAGGTGACGCTGACGCGGGCCGAAGTGAAGTACCCGCCGGTGGCGGCGCGCATGCTGGAGCCGGGCATCGGACAGATCGAGGTCGCTTCGCTCGAAGCGGGCAAGACCAAACAGGTCGCCGAGGCGATCGCCTCGCTCGAAAAGCAGGGCGCCAAGAAACTGGTGCTGGACCTGCGGCACGCGGCCTACGGCGCGCCCCAGGAAGGCGCGGCGCTGGCCAACCTGTTTCTGGACAAAGGGCTGATCACCTATCTGCAGGGCCAAAAAGTGAGCCGGCAGAATTTCGAGGCCGACCCGGCCAAGGCGGTCTACCGCGATCCGCTGGTGGTCCTCACCAACCGCGGCACGGCCGGCGGCGCCGAAGTGGCCGCCGCGGCGCTGGCGGATTCCAAGCGCGCCACGCTGGTGGGCGAGCGCACGTACGGTGACGCCGCCTTGCGAAGGGCCATCACCATGGACGATGGCAGCGCGGTCATCCTGTCGGTGGCGAAGTATTACTCGCCTTCCGGCAAGGCGATCCAGGACAACGCGGTCACGCCCGGCGTGCCAGTGCTGGACTCCGAGCCGGCGGCGGAGATCGACGAGGACGCTCCCGGCAAGCCGGAGACTCCCGAGCCGCCGCGCAAGCTTGAAGACGATGCGGCCTTGAAGAAGGCCATAGAAGTTTTGACCAAGGGTGTGCCGCCGGCCGAGGAGCGCAAGACTCAGGCGCAGGGGCCGGATTCCCGCACACTTTCGCCGCGGGGCCCGCTCGGGCAGCCGCGGCTGCCGCGTTAGAGAGGCGGCTAAGAAATGCCCCTGTACGAATACAAGTGCGACGCCTGCGGAAGCGTTTTCGAGGTGATCCAGAAGTTCGCCGACGATCCGCTGAGCGCGCACGCAGGCTGCGGCGGACGGGTCGAGCGTCTGATCTCGTCGCCGGCTTTCCACTTCAAAGGCACTGGCTGGTACGTCACCGACTACGCCCGCAAGCCGGCCGGCGGCAACGGATCGAACACGGCCAAGCCCGCCGAGACGGCCGCGAAGACCGAAGGCAAGACCGAAAGCAAGGCGGAAACCAAGCCCGAGTCCAAACCGGCCGCGAAGACGGAATTAAAGAAGTAGCCGGTACAGCGCGGCCAGTTGCCCGGCCGACAACTGCTCGGCGCGCAAGCCGCCCTCCGGCAGACCCGCCAGCGCTTCGCGCCCGTACCGGCCTGCCAGGTTGTTGCGCAGAGTCTTGCGCTTGTGCCGGAAGCAGAGGCCCGCGAAGTCGAGGAAGCGCTCCACGCTGTCGAGGCCCAGTTCGGCGGTTCGGTCCCGGGGCGTGAGACAGACCACTGCGGACTCGACTTTCGGCGGCGGCGAGAACGCCTCCGGCGGCACGCGAAACAGCAGGCGCGGCTCCGCCGCCAGTTGGGTTCGCACACTGAGCAGGCCGTAATTGCGGCTTCCAGGCCCGGCCACCAGCCGTTCGGCGACCTCCCACTGCACCAGGAACACCGCCCGGACCAGCAGCGGCCCCAGCGCCAGCACCCGCTCCAGGATCGGCGAGGTGATGTAGTAGGGCAAATTCCCCGCCACCACCGCCGGACCCCACTGCGCCAGGTCCGTTTCGAGCACGTCGCCTTGCACCGCCTCGAAGCGGGCGTCCGCGCCAAAGCGCGAACGCAGGCGTTCCACCAGTTGGGGGTCCACTTCGATGGCCACCAGGCGCGCCGTCCGCGGCAAAAGGCGCTCGGTGAGCGCGCCCCGGCCGGGTCCGATTTCAACGACTGTATTTTCCGCTTCCGGACACGCCGCCCCGGCAATCCGCTCCAGGACCGGCGCGCGTTTGAGGAAGTGCTGTCCGAGCCGCCGGGGCAGAGGTCAGCCCTTCACTTCCATCAGGCTGCGGCGCAGCGTGATGCGCAACTTGCCCGAGGCCGGCTGTCCGAACATGGTGGCGGGCGTAAACTGCGTGCACAGCAGCGTATTCTCGATGCTCCGCCGCAATTGCGGGTCGGCGCCCCAGCGCTGGCCGTCGGGCACCCAGTAATCCAGCAGGCGGCCGGATTCGTCCACCAGCACGTCGACCACGATGTCGTTGTCGCCCAGGCCGAACGACAAGGCGCTCTTCAGGCCCGCTTCGGTGGTCAGCACGGTCGGCACATCGTCGCTGACCGCGACGTGTTTGGGAAACTGCGGCACCAGCATGCTGAACAGCACCAGCGCCGACAGCAAGCCGCCGGCGAACGGCAAGGCCAGCGGGCGCATCATGTTGTTGGCCGCCAGCGAAACGTGCTCGAACCAGTGGCGCGCCAGCGCGCGGTAATCGGCGCGCACCTGCACGCGGGCGCGCTCCCGCGACGCCAGCACGTGCAGACGGGTATTGAGACCGTCGGGAGGAATGCGAGCCGGAAGCGCGCGGAGACGGGTCCGGAGTTGAGCCAGTTGCTGGGCTTCGAGCGCGCACACCGCGCAACCGGCCAGATGGTCCTCAATCCGCCGCCGTTCCTCGGCGACCAGGATACCGTCCAAATAGCCCGATATCCGGCGATTCACTGCTTGGCACTTCATGGTTTCACACTTCCTAACTTGACGCCGCCAGCTTGCCGCGCCGCCCAGGGCGCCGCAACTGCCGTTTCCAACCGGTCCGCCAGAGCCTCCCGCAGGGCTTCCCGCCCCCGCAGGATCCTCGACTTCACCGTCCCGAGCGATACCTGAAGAATCTGGGCGATCTCTTCGTAGCTCATGTCTTCGATATCCCTCAGCACGACCGCCGACCGGAAAATCGGATTGATGGTCTCCAGAGCATTCTCGATCAGGTGGTGCTGCTCGTTTCCCAGCACCACGTCGAACGGAGAGAACCCCGGATCGGGCAGGATCTCCTGGTAACTACGGCAGTTTTCCTCCTCGCGCTCGAAACCGACTTCCTGGCGCCGGTGGCGGCCAAACCAGCGGCGATGATTGTGCGCTTCGTTCACCGCAATCCGGTAAACCCATGTTTTCAGGCTGCTTTGCCCCCGAAAAAGTCCAATGTTTCTAAAGACTTTCAGGAAGACTTCCTGCACCACGTCGCAGGCTTCCGTGGGGTCGTTCAACAGCCGCGACACCAGGTTGTAGACCGGATGTTCGAAACGCTCGATCAGGATTTCGTAGGCCGCTTCCGCACCTGTGCGCAATCCCTCGACGAGGGCGTCGTCTTCCGCGTGTGCTTCGGGCGCCGCGACCGGCAGATCGCAGGTTGCGAGCGAACCCTCCAAGCCAAATCCCATCGTTGAGTCGGCCACGGCAGCGCCTCGCCTTCCATTGTACGCTCAAACTGCCAGGACCAGCGTCCTCTGCCAATACTTATGGACGCCGCCGCCGATCAAAAGTTCCCTGGGGGCGGCCGATGAGACGGAGTAAGGCAGTAACAACGTTTCGTTCCTCCGAAACTCGGCCTGCGGGCGGCTCCGGCTGCCCGCACGCCTATTCCTGCGCCCGAAACACCAGCCCCGAGGGCAGTTCCTCGCCGAAAACCCGCCCCAGCGACGCCAAATCCCGCGCGGACGCCCCTTCCAGCAGGGCCAGCAGCTTCTCCGAGCGGTCCGATTCTTCCAGCCGGCGCCGGATCAGGGTCAGGGTGGCGCCCGGCAGGTCGCGGTTCACCTGGCCGGTGCGGCGGGCGATCAATGCCACGGCCTCCAGCGCCGCCGCCGGCGGCGGCAGTTTCCCGATGGAGACGAGCGCCTCGGCCCAGCGCGCCGCCGTGGCCGGCGGCAGCACCTGGTTGATGGGGCCGTAGAAGAGATCCCGGGCGCCCAGCCGCGCCAGGCACCAGTACTCGCTTTCCCGCGCGTCGCCTTTGCGGGCGCGCGCGAGCAGGGCTTCGCCGAGTTCGGTCTTCGAGTGCAGGGGCAGAAGCTCGAAGCTCGCCGCCGCGCGCCACATCTCGCACAGCAGGCTGGAGTTGACGCGCGGGGGTTTTCCGCGCGCCAGCAGGGTTGGTGCGAGACGCTGGAACAACTCGATCTGCTGGGCGCGGTTCAATCCGCCGGCCACGCGTCCCCAGAAGATCCACGCCTCGATCTCGTTCTGCACCTGGCTGGCGAACGCCAGGCCCGCCGAGAGGATGCGCCGCGCCTGCTCGATGCGATAGTCGTCACCCGGATAGCCGAAGCCGGGGCGCAGGCACAGGCCGCACAGGTTGAGCCAGCGCGCTTCCAGAGCGGCCGTGCCGCGCCGCCCGCCGGCCCGTTCGAGCAGGACGTCGGCCAGCCGCCGGATGGCGTCGAGCGGCCAGGCCGTGCGTCCCAGCGCGAGGGTCTGTTCCAGCCTGCCCGGCAGCTCCTCGGGCGGGACGGCATCGGGAGCGCCCGAAAAGACTCCCTGGAGCAGAGCTTCCGCCTTCCGCAGCGCCTCTTCGCTGACGACGGTTGCCGCGCGCGCGGTCTCCTGCGCGGCCTGCTTGCGCAGCTCGAATTCCAGCCGCCAGCGGTGCTCGCTAATCTTCGACTGGCACCAGATTTCGAGCGTGCCGACCTCGGTGAGCCGCGCCCCCAGCTTGACCGGAACAAGCTGCTCGCCGCCGGGTTTGCCGAAGCGGATCACGGCGTTCAGCGGCGCATGCGCGTGCAGGTCTTCTTCTTGCGCGCCGAACTCGACCACGTCGCCCGGCTGGTCGCCGGTGCGATTCAACGCGCTGTAGAGGCGGAAGGAAACCGCCTTGTTGGCCACCAGATTCATGTCCGGCAGGTCGACTTCGATGGTTTGCCCCTCTTCGGCGCCGCGCGGGACCAGGCACACCGAGCGCAAACCGGCGCCCAGGAAGTAGGTGCGGGGCAGGCCGCCGCGGACCATCAGCCCGGCGCCGGTTGAGCGCACGTAGGAGTAGTAAGCCGCGCCCACGGCCACGGCCAGGTCCAGGTCGTGATTATCGAAGACCGCCGGGCGGCGTCCGTACCAGTCGCCCAGAACGTCCGCCACGCGATCGCGCAGGATCTCGGGAATGAAAAAGCCGCCGTTGAACAGGATGGCGTCGGGCTGCGCGCCCGCGCCGGCCAGAAACGCCGCCAGATGGCGCGTGACGGCGGGGTCGGAAACGTACGGCAGGCCGACTTCCTGGAACAGGCTGCGGTCCTCGTCCCCCGGGCGGGCGGCGGGGCCGCAGACGGGCAAGAATCCTTCCAGCGCAAGTTCCAGCGCCTCCTCGCGCAGGATTTCGGTGCGCAGCGTGCCGCCGACGATCGACGAGCCGCCGCCCAGGACGGTGATCTCGACGCTCTTGAGGCTGGCGTCGGAGAGCAGCCGCTCCTTGGCCGCGGCGCACTGCCGGCGCAGGCCGCTGCGCTGGCGCACCGAGAGCGGCTTGCCGAGTTTGCTTTCCACCAGCCAGGCCAGAGTGAGGTCCAAGTTATCGCCGCCCAGCAGCAGGTGGCGGCCGACGGCGGTGCGCGTGAAGTCGATGCGGTCGCCCTGGCGCGCGACGCGGATGAGGGTGAAGTCGCTGGTGCCGCCGCCCACGTCGCACACCAGCACGGTCTGGCCGTCGAAGAGGCTTTTGCGCGACTGCGCCAGGTGGTTCGCGATCCAGGAGTAGAAGGCCGCGGCCGGCTCTTCGAGCAGGGTCAGGCGTTCGACGCCGGCCGCGCGCGCGGCCTCGACGGTGAGTTCGCGGGCCTCTTCATCGAACGAGGCCGGCACGGTGAGCACCACTTCCTGCTCGCCCAGCGCGCCGCGCCCGCTCTTCTCCCAGGCCGTGCCCAGGTGCGAGATGACGCGCGCCGAGACGTCCACCGGCGACAGCACCCGCCCGCTTTCCAGCGCGTCCCAGGGCAGGATCTTGGCTGTGCGGTCGACGTTCGGATTGGACAGCCAGCTCTTGGCCGAATGCACCGAGCGCGTGGGCACCAGCGCCCCCTGCTCGCGCGCGTAGGCGCCCACGAAGGTCTGCTCGCCCAGGAACAGGAACGACGGCAGCGTGCGCAGAGTCTCCTCGCGCCCCGGCGCCGCCGCCTGCGGCACGGGCAGCGTGTGAATGGGCGGGAAGTCCGCCGCCCCCGCCTCGGCCGAATCCACAAACGCCAGAGCCGAGTTGGTGGTGCCGAGGTCGATGCCGATAAAGTACGCAGGTTCCATGACCGCCGAACCTCCAGCATACGAAAATTCGGTGACGGGCTCCTCAATCCC
>JACQZT010000061.1 GCA_016213755.1 Acidobacteriota bacterium
CTCGCGTGTTCGCTTGCCGGGTTCTTGCCAGGCGGATTACTCCACCCCGCGCCCGTTGGGCTACATGTCGAACAGGCAATTACATGGTGAACTCCTTTCAGTTCACAAGATCGGCCAGGCTTATCCTGGCATACCGACCGTAAGGGAGCGGTCTGTTGCTGGTGTTTTCTGAACTGCCGCGCACTTCACCCAACGGGTGATAAGACCCGCGCTTCCAACTCCTTGCGAGCCGTGAGCCTACAGGTTGTTTGGTGCGGCCGACTGCCGTTTTTAGGATCAATGAAAAAATGACTTGACTTAATAAAATGTAGTGATATAGTTGCAACAAGGAGACATCCACAATGCAACCATTAATGACATCTGACGAAGTAGGCAAGATTCTTAGGATGGATACGACGGGAGTCACCCTGTTGGTTGACCAGGGTCGACTCGGCGCATTCAGGGTCGGAGACACGCTTCGGTTCTCCGAGAGTCAGGTGACGCAATTCCTTAGGACGTGTGAGGTCGCGAAATCGGAGCACGAGCCGGCCGTCTCTGAGGACGAACGGACTGTCGCTTCTGTCAGGCAGACAGACACAACGGACCGCAAGTGGTGTAAGACTTTCGGCGGGCAGTCCGAGTTCCCTTACACCGGGAGCGTCGAAACCGGGACTTCGATCTGGCCGGGGAAGAACGTGCATTTCCGGCTGAAATTCACGTCGCAGCAGTGGTCCGATCTGCTCGTGGCATTTCGAGGACGAGGAGAAGTCCGAGCCGGGTTGAATTTCGCTCACCCGGAACCAGGGAGTATGGGGGAATGGATCAAACAGAACTGGAATACGAAGATGGGGCCGGCCTCATATGTTGGAGGAATCCTCATTGCCGAAGGTTATGCTGAACGCCCGCGCCGCGGAAGGATTCGCTTCTTCGACAAACGTACGCCGATCTGAGGATTGAAGTGGGCAATCGAGTGACTGCCGTTGTCCTTGGGGCGCCTCGCCGGCGACCCATACGGGTGGTGAAATCGGACAGTAGAAGTGGTAGGCTGCGATCGTGAAGGTCACGGTCGAAATCTCGGACCCCCTGTTCCGGCGGGCCAGTGAGTTCGCGCGGCGCCGGGAAATCTCGTTGAGCGGAGTTTTCGAACAGGGTCTGGAAGCCGTGCTCACGGAAGCGCGGCCCGCGGCGCCTCGGTTCCGTTTGAAAACGGTCACGACCAAAGGCGCCGGGTTGATCTGCGAGAACGAATGGAGCAAGATCCGTTCGCTGATCTACGAAGGCCGCGGCGGCGAATTATAGGCGCTATAGCAGCACCGTGTCCAGACGGTCGTCCCTGGCCGCCGGCTCGGCCGGGGACGCGGCTTCGGCTTCCGGCGGCGGCGCGGCGGTGAGGTGGGCGATGAGGGCCTGCTCGGAGCCGTCGAAGAAGTTGGCGAGCAGCTCGCGGACCGCGGCGCGGCGCAGGCTGTCGCGGGTGACCGCCGGGGTGTAGACGAACGAGCGGCTGACCTTGCGGCGGGTGAGCACGCCCTTGCGGGCCAGGCGGTCGAGCAGGGTCATCACCGTGGTATAGGCCAGGGGGCGCGCCGGCGCCAGCGCGTCGCGCACTTCCTTCACGTTGCCCTCGCCCAGCGTCCACATCGCTTTGAGACACTCCAGTTCCAGCGGCGGGGGGATCTCGCGCGGCGGTGCGGGTCGTCGCATGGCGGCCTAGGTTTCCTTTTTGAGCGCCTGGTTCAGCTTCTCGCCGAACAGCGAGCCGGAGCGTGGCGCGGGAGCGGCGGCCGGAGCGGGCCTGGCCGGCGGCGGCTCGGCGGCGGGGTTCAGGAAGCGGCCCTTCTTCAGCACAATGCGGTCCAGCGCCGAGCTGTAGCTGGTCCAGTTGCCGTTCAGGTTGTGATCCTTTTCCGCGGTTGAGCGCATGCACTCCAGCTTGGAGTCGAGGTTGTCGAGGTGGTGCAGCAAGAGCGCCTCGGCGAACAGGGGCAATTTGGGCGAGCCGAACTCGAGTTCGCCGTGGTGGCTGAGGATCATGTGCTCCACCAGGGTCCGCAGGCGCGGCGGAAAGTCCGGCGCCGCGCGGATCTTCTCGTCCAGCATGCGCAGGCCGATGACGATGTGGCCCAGCAGTTGGCCGTCGTCGGAGTAGGTGAAGCCGCGCTCGTAGCTTAGCTCCGAGATTTTGCCAATGTCGTGGAGAATCACGCCCGTCATGAGCAGGTCGAGATCGATGTGCGGGTAGTGCGCCGCCATGGTCCGCGCCAGCGCGGCCAGCGACAGCACGTGCTCGATCAGCCCGCCCAGGTAAGCGTGGTGGATCATCTTGGCCGCCGGCGCCGTGCGGTAGCGGCGGGCGATGTCCGGATCGGCGAGGAAACTTTCCAGCAGCGCCTTCAGGTGCGGGTTTCCGACCTTGGCGACGATGCCCTCCAGTTCGGCGAACATCTCCTCCCGGTCGCGCTTGGAGGCCGGGAAGAAGTCGGTGAAATCGACCTCCCTCTCGTCGACGCGGAGCAGTTTGTGGAGCGTGATCTGGGGCTTGTTCTGGTACACCTGCACCAGCCCCTTGACGCGCACGAAGTCGTCGCGGCCGAAGGTCTCCACCACGTCCGCGATGTTGTCCCACATCTTGGCGTCGATGTCGCCGGTGCGGTCGCCCAGCGTCAGCGACAGGTACGGCTCGCCGCTCTTCTTCTGACGCACTTCCTTGGCCAGAACGAGAAACGTCGCGGTGACCGGCTGGCTGGCTGCGAGGTCGGCTACGTAAGGCGCTTTCATGATTGGGCCGCTAACGGGACTTGGAGGATCGGGTGACGAAGGTCTGGGTGCCGGGGATCGGCGCCATCCAGAGCAGGCGCTTCCGGCGCGCGTGCCGGGCGACCTCTTCCTTGGTCACCGTCTCGGGTTTCAACTGCGCCGGATCGGTCCACGCCGTGCTCTTGCCGGGAGCGGCCGAAGTGTCGACATAACCCTCCTTGATTTCCAAAAAGGCTTCTTGCCGGAGCTTGGTGAGGTACTCGCGCACGCGCGGCTGGAACAGCGGCATGTACAGCTTTTCCGTGATCTCGTTTTCGACTTCCTCGAACGCCGGCAGCCCGGCCTTGTGCTTCTCCTCCACCTTCAGGATGAGAAAACCGTTGGGCGTGCGGATCGGGTCGGTGACATAGTTGCGCTCCTGGGCGAAGACGATATCTTCGATCTTCTTGTCGAGAGCGCCGCGCTTCCACGGCCCGATGTCGCCGCCCTGTTGGGCCGATTGCGATTCGGAGTTGTCGCGCGCCAGTTCCGGGAACTTCTCGCCCTTGCGCGCGCGCTCGACGAGAGCCTTGGCCTTCTTTTCGGCCGCCGCCGCGGCCTTCTCGTCCTTGCCTTCGGTGGAAAGGAAAATCTCGCGCAGAAAGACCCGCTCTTCGCGTTCGAATTCCGATTTGTGCTCCTGGTAGTACTTCTGAAGCTCGGGCTTCGGGATGCTGATCTTGCCCCCGACTTCCTGCCGGATCACCCGCTGCGTCAGCATGCCGTTCTTGGTTTCGGCACGGAAGTCCTCCCAGGTCATTCCCGTCTGTTCGCGAATCCACTGCTGGAATTTCTCCGAATCGGCGATTTTGTTCTGCAACTGGATCTCGGCCAGGTACTTCGACAGCTCGCTGTCGACGTTGACGCTCAGCACGCCGGCCTTCTGCACCAGCAGCAACTGATCGATGCGGTCTCGCAGGATATCCCTCTCGCGCTCCTTCATCGTTTTGACCAGCGCGTCGCCCTTCAATCCGCGCCCCTGGAGTTCGATCTCCATCTGCTTGCGCGAGCGCGCCAGTTCGCTCCGGGAGATGATCTCGCCGTTGACCTTGGCGATAATCTCGTCCACCACTTGCACGTCCGCGGCGCACAAAACGCCGCCGGCCAGCCCCACGACTAGCAGAGATCTCAAAGACTTCATGTTCTTCATTATCCTATATGGCCGCTAAACATGGGTTACCCGGACCGCCCGATCGCACCCTGCGCGCCGCCCGGGTGCGGCCGTCGGCGGGACTGAAGTCCCGCGCGGGTTGAAACCCGCCCTCCGTTCACCCCGGCGCCGCCGGCGGCTTGAGCCGCATCAACTGGGTTTTCAACTGGCGCAGCAGGGAGGCCGCTCCGGCCGTGCCGT
Source organism: Acidobacteriota bacterium (assembly GCA_016213755.1). GTDB lineage: Bacteria > Acidobacteriota > Terriglobia > Bryobacterales > Bryobacteraceae > JACQZT01. The sequence continues at coordinate 4,127 of JACQZT010000061.1, forward strand.
CGGCCGGCAGGCGCAGGATGCCGGCCGGGGTGAACTGCGCGCCCGCGGTGATCCGCACGAGGTCCATCAGCGCCGCCGGGTCGATGCGCGAACCGGCGTGAAACTTGATGTTGGCCATGCCCTGCCGGCGTTCCACCGACTCGATCCCCAGGCGCTGCGCCAGCGTCTTCAGGAAAGAGAACTCCAGCAGGTTGCGCACCGCCTCGGGCGGCGTGCCGTAGCGGTCGGCCAGCTCCGCCAAAACCTCCCCGCCGCGATCCCCGGCCTCTGCAATGCGCTTGTACGCGCGCAAGCGCTGATGCTCGTCGCCGATGTAGTCGGGCGGGATGCGAATGTCCAGCCCCAGGTTCAGCGTCGAGTGGATCTCCAGCGGCACTTCTTCGCCCTTGAGTTCCTGAACCGTCTCTTCCAGCAGGCGGACATAGGTTTCGAACCCCACCGCGGCGATGTGGCCGTGCTGCTCGCCGCCCAGCAGGTTGCCCGCCCCGCGCAGTTCCAGGTCCAGCGCCGCGATCTTGAAACCGGCGCCCAGATCGCTGAACTCCTTCAGCGCCGCCAGCCTCTTGCGCGCCACCTCGCTCAGCTCTGTGTCTTCGGGCACCAACAGGTAGGCATACGCCCGCCGGTTGGAGCGCCCCACCCGGCCGCGAAGCTGGTACAACTCCGACAGCCCGTACCGCTCCGCGTTTTCGAGGATGATGGTGTTGGCCAGGGGTATATCCAGGCCATTTTCAACTATGGTTGTAGAAACAAAGACATCGTACTCGTGGCGCATGAACCCCAGCAGGACCTTTTCGAGCGCATCTTCGGTCATTTGCCCGTGCCCGACCCCGATCCGGCAGTTGGGAATCAGCTCCTGAATCGAGGCCGCGCGGCTCCAAATGGAATCCACACGATTGTGTACGAAAAAAACCTGCCCGCCGCGGCTGAGTTCCTGTTCGATGGCGGCGCGGATTAGCTGCTCGTTGTAGTGAGCGACAACCGTATGAATCGCAAGACGATCTTTAGGTGGAGTCTCGATCACCGACATATCCCTCATGCCCAATAACGACATATGTAGTGTTCGAGGGATGGGAGTTGCGCTCATGGTCAGCACGTCCACGTCTTTGCGAAGCTGTTTGAGCCGCTCTTTGTGCCGTACTCCAAAACGCTGTTCCTCATCGACGATCAGCAGGCCCAGGTCGCGGAACTCGACGTCCTTGGAAAAGATCCGGTGAGTGCCGATCAGCACGTCCACCTTGCCGAGAGCCAGGTCTTCGAGCACGGCTTTTTGCTCTTTTCGGCTGCGGAAGCGGCTGAGCAGTTCGATGCGCACCGGGAAGGCCGCGAAGCGGGTGCGAAAGGTTTCGAAGTGCTGGAAGCTCAGCACGGTGGTGGGCGCCAGCAGGGCCACCTGCTTGCCGTCGCCGAGTGCTTTGAAGACGGCGCGCATGGCCACCTCGGTCTTGCCGAAGCCGACGTCGCCGCACAGCAGACGGTCCATGGGCTGGGAATTCTCCATGTCGCGCTTGATTTCCCGGATGGCAGTGATCTGATCCCTGGTCTCGGTGAATTCGAAGGCGTCTTCGAATTCCCGCTGCCAGTTGGAGTCGGGCGAATAGGCGAAGCCTTCGGCCAGTTTGCGTTCGGCGTAGAGCTTGAGCAGCTCGTCCGCCATGTCGCGCATGCGGGCCTTGACGCGGCTCTTGGTGCGCGCCCAGGTGGCGCCGCCGAGCTTGTCGAGGGGCGGTTTGGAGTCGCCGGCGCCGCTGTGTCTCTGCACCAGGTCCATGCGCGTCAGCGGCACGTAGAGACGGGCGTCGTTGGCATACTCGAGCAGCATGAAGTCGCCCTTCTGCTCTCCCTCGCCAAGTTCGCGTGTGCCCAGGAAACGCCCGACGCCGTGGGTGACGTGAACCACCAGGTCGCCGGGTTTGAGGTCGGCCAAATCGGAGGTAAAGGCCGAGAAGCGCGACTTGGCGGCTGCCTGGCGGGCCACCAGTTCGGAAGCGTCGAACAGGTCATCGAACCCGAAGACGGTCAGCCCGGAATCCGGAAAGACAACGCCCCGGCGCACGCCGCCCTTGATCAGGCACGTGCTGGCGGCGGGGCCGGCCAGATAGGTGCGTTCGCCCAAGTACTGGGGAACCGGATCGGAAGGATCCAATCCCAACTGGAACGGAACCGAGTACTCGGCCAGGATGTCGGCCAGCCGCTCCATTTCGCCCACCGAAGCGGCGAAGAAGGCGACCCGCCCGCCCCGCTCCACCAGGTTGCGGGTTTCGGCCACGGCGACGCTCATGTTGCCATGGAAGGTCATCGAGGCGCGGCTGGGGATGTGGAAGGAGTCCGCGTCCGGCTCGCCGAATTCCAATTCGCGCAGGGCGAGCGTGGCGCGGCCGGCCAAGGAGTCTTCGAATTCCGCCATTTGAAAAAAACTCTTTTCGGGCGGGCACGGCGTTTCGGAGCGTTGCTCTTCCAGGCGCTCCCACAGGCGGGCGGCGGCGGGACCGATCTGCTCGGGCTCGTCCCACACCACCAGGGCGTCTTCGAGCAGCGCGGGAAGGCCGCTGGTGCGCTCCCGAACCAGCGGCGTCAGGTGCTCCCATCCGGGGAAAGGCTCGCCCGCCGCCGGGCCGCCGGGGCGTCCCGCCAGCTCGGCCAAGCGTTCGATCAGGCCGCGCGAGCGCGGGACTTCGAGCAGGGGCAGGATCAGCGCGTCTTCCAGCTTCAGCGTCGAGCGCTGCGTTTCGGGATCGAAGCGCCGCATCGATTCGACGAAATCGCCGAACATCTCCAGGCGCACCGGCGCCGGCGCCTCGGCCGGGAAGACGTCCAGGATGCCGCCCCGAATGGAGTACTCGCCCACCATCTCCACCGGCTCGCGCCGCCCGTAGCCGATGCTTTCCAGGTGCGCGATGAGGTCTTCCATGGGGATCTCGTCCTGCACGCGCAGGCGCAGGGCGAGCTGGCGGTAAAAGGCGGGCGGCTCCAGCCGCAGCAGCGCGCCGGCGACGGGAGTGACGGTAATGGGCGCCGGGCGCGTGGCCAGGCGCCACAGCGCGACGGCCCGCTGCGCGCTGATGTCCGAGTGAGGAGACAGGTTCTGGAACGGCAGGGTGTCCAGCGCGGGGAGGAACAGCGGCCGGGCCTCTTCGCGCCCCGGAGCGAGCAAGTGAAAAAAAGACGCCAGCGGCTCAAACAGCGCTTCGGCGCGCTTGCCCGAATCCGAGATCACCAGCAGCGGCTTTCGCGCGGCCTGCCAAAGCAGAGCGAGATAAACGGCCTTGGCCGTGGGGGTCAGGCCGGAGAGCGAGAGCCGGCCGGCCCCGCCCCGGCCCGCACGCCGCGCCAGTTCCCGAAACGAAGCCTGTTGCGAGAGGTTTTCGAACAGTTCGCGGATGGACGGGTGCGTCAAGGCTGTCGGGAGAGTATCTCTTCCACAATTCCGGTCGTGGAGTAACCGGGTTCCAGAGGCAAAGCGAGGACCTTTCCGCCGGCGGCCTCGACCTCCTCGCGCCCGGCGATCCAATGCGCCCAGTCGGCGCCCTTGATCAGGATGTCGGGCAGCACCGCGGCAATCAACTCCCGCGGGGTGTCCTCGTCGAACAGCGTGACGGCATCGACGGCCGCCAGCCGCGCCGCCAGCGCGGCCCGGTCCGTCTCCGCGATCAGCGGGCGCGCGGGCCCTTTCAGCCGCCGCACGCTGGCATCCGAGTTCAGCGCCAGAATCAGAACATCGCCCAGCGAACGCGCCTGCTCCAACAGGCGAATATGGCCGGGGTGCAGAAGATCGTAGCAGCCGTTGGTGAACACAACTGTCTTACCGGCGTCCTTCCATGCGGCGCGCGCGAGAACCAACTCCTCGCGACTGTGAAGTTTTTTCATCCGCTGTCCCAGACCTTCATTGTACCGGCCACCGCCGGTGTCGTGGACGCGGAGAAGGCGCGGGTAGTGTAGAATGCGGATTGGCTTCAGCCGCCTCCTAACGGTCGCGGCCCGTATGAAATGGTATAGTACGAATGTCCAATCAGATCTAATGGATAGGGGCTGACCTTAAAGGGTCGTAGGGGAAAATCGAGCAGCCGGGATGACTAATCCTCGCCCCCTGGAAAGCCGATAGTTGGTTATATGCAAGACAGGCGGATTGAACCTCGAATGCTTTGCGCCGACCTGGTCGACGTCCAGTGGAAGGACGCGGCGGGTCGCACTCGACGGGCGGTAGCGAACCTCGAAGACATCTCGCTGTCGGGCGCCTGTCTGCAACTGGATGCACCGATTCCGCTGCAGACGATTCTGCGCATCGACCATCCCAAGGGCACATTTCACGGACATATCCGCTATTGCGTGTACCGCGAGATTGGGTATTTCCTGGGAGTGCAATTCGAGCACGGCACCCGGTGGTCGCAGCGGAGCTTCCGCCCCCAGCACATGCTGGACCCGCGCAAACTCAACTCGCGCTCCAAATCGGCAGGCGCCGAGGGCCTGTCTGTCTCGTAGTTTCGGATCGTTTCAGCCGCGATTGCGGCGCTTTTTCCCGTCCGCCGGCCGGCCGGCATCGCTGTAGCCGCGCGCGTAGTCGGCGCGGCAGCGGCGCTCGGTTTCCTCGGGATCTTCCCCCAATTCCCGGACCAGCATGGCGTGCATCTTTTCGATGCGCGGGCGCTCGCTCGAACCTTTGGCCAAGTTTTGAAACTCCCCGGGATCGGAGGCCAGGTTGTACAACTCCCGCTCGGCCGCGTGGCGCTGGTCGGGCGCGCAGTGATAGACGTACTTCCAGTCGCCCGAGCGAATCATCGCGTAGCCGGAGGCGATGTTGTGCGCGTAGTACTGGCTGACGGCGAGGTCCCTCCAGGGCCGCTGGGCGTCGTCGAGCCAGCCCAGCATCGAGTGGCCGTCGGCGTTCTCCGGCATCCTCGCGCCGCCGATATCGGCGACGGTCCGCACCAGGTCCAGGTGCGAGCAGGCGCCGCGGCGCCGCTGCCCGCCGGACCAGCGTTTGGGCCAACAGACGATCATCGGAACGTGGGCGGCGTTCTCGTACATGCAGTTCTTCCACCACAGGCCGTGCTCGCCCATGTTCTCGCCGTGATCGGTGGTGTAGACGATCACGGTGTTCTCGGCCAGCGGGCTCCGGCCGAGCGCGGCCAGGACTTTTCCGATCTCGTTGTCCACCCACTCGGTGAAACCGTAGTACAGTTCCCGCCCGCGCCGGATGGTGTCCTCGCCGGCCACCGGAATCCCGAAGCCGCGCCGCAGGTGCTTGTAGTTCAGCGGCAGGCTTTCCAGGTGCCCGGCTGGGATATTGGGCATGGCGATCCGGCCGCGATAGGGCGCCCAGAAGCGCTCGGGTACGGTGAGCGGGAAATGCGGCGCCAGGTAGCCCGCGAACAGGAAGAACGGCTTGTCGCCGCGGCCTCGCTTGGCGAGAAAGTCCAGCACCCCGGCGGTGACTTTGCGGTCGTGCGAAATGACGGTGGAATCCTCACCCGCGCGGAATTCGTCGAAGCGCGCCCGGCCGGCCTTTTCGTTGACCGTCTCGTCGCCGGCCTCGCGGCGGTTGCCGCGCCCGGTCATCTGGCTGTTGTTCATGTTGCCGCCGAGCTCGGTGAAGCCGTAGCGATGGCGGGCGTCGTAGTGCTGCTTGCCACACAGGTACGACTCGTAGCCGGCCGCGTTCAGCGCGTGCGGCAGGGAGGGATAATCGTCGCCCGGCAGCCGGCAGGAGTTGTTCCAGGCGCCGATGCGATGGATGTGCTTGCCCGCCGTCAGCGCCAGCCGCGCGGGCACGCACAAGGGCGAAGCGGTGTAGGCCGACTCGAAGGTCACGCCGCGCGCCGCGATGCGGTCCAGGTTGGGGGTGCGAGCCAGACGATTCCCGTAGCAGCCTGCCACGCGGTGATTGTGTTCGTCCGAGCAGATGAGCAGGATGTTGGGCGGCTTCTCCCGTGTCGCGGCGAGAGCGGAATAAAGAAAATCGCGCCGATTCATAAGCCTTCCAGCTTATCGCAGCCTGTGCCACGATGGTACTTCCCATGCCGGTTATGCTCACCGAGGGCTCGGTGGTGGAGCGCTTGCGCCGCCACCCGGAGGTGCGTCTGGACCCCCACGTGGCACACGCCGCGCTGCTCTATGACTCCGCCGGCGCGCGCATCATGGGCGATATCTGGCGCGAGTACCTGGCCATCGGCCGCCAAGCGAACCTGCCCATGCTGATCCTGACGCCCACCTGGCGCGCCACGGCCGAGCGGCTCGCGCGCGCCGGCCTGGCCGGGCGGGACGTGAATGGCGATGCCGTGCGCTTTCTCGGCGCCCTCCGGCGGGAACAGGCGGACTACGCCGCCCGGGTCCAGGTGGGCGGCCTGATGGGCTGCCGGGGCGACTGCTACCTTCCCGCGGAAGCGCTGGCCGAGGAGCAGGCGGTGCAATACCATGCCGCGCAGGCGGAATCGCTGGCGCGCGCGGGCGCGGATCTTCTGTTCGCGTCGACGCTGCCGGCCCTGTGCGAGGCCTGCGGCATGGCCCGCGCCATGGCCGGCCGCGGAGTTCCCTATCTGCTGAGCTTCGTAGTCGCGCGCGAGGGCGCGCTGCTCGACGGCACGCCGCTGGGCGAAGCGATTCGCCGCATCGATGGAATCGTCTCACCCCCGCCGCTAGGCTACCTGGCCAACTGCATCCACACCTCGATTTTCGCCGCGGCCCTGCGGCGGCTGGAGCCGGCGCTGCGCCCGCGCGTCCTGGGGTTGCAGGCCAACACCTCCTCCAAAACGCCGGCCGAATTCGACGGCTTGCCCTGCCTGGACACCGAGCCGCCCGATGCGTTTGCCCAAGCCATGGCGGCGCTGCACGCCGAGTTCGGTTTGCGCATCCTGGGCGGGTGCTGCGGAACCGACGGCAGCCACATCCGGGCGCTCGCCGGCCGCCTTACGTTCCGCTACGAAACAACTGTTCCAACCGCTCCCTGAGGAGCTGTCAAGTTTTCAAAAAACCGTTGCGCCGGATTGAGCGAGGCGAGCCGGGCGAGGGGCTTGCCTCCTTCCGGAAGCGCCTGCAGCAGCTTCTCAAACCGCCTGCGGCAACGCTTCGCTGCGTTGGCGCCAGACCAGGCGGATCCATTGCATGACGTTGCAGGTCAGGCACGCCCACAGCACCTCAATGCCCGCTTTGACCAGACCTCGCAAGCGCAGTTTCCCGATCCCGAATTTCTCCTTGATCCACGCGTTCGGCGATTCGGCCACCCCGCTTCGCCGTTTGTACGCCTGCTTGGCCGCCGCCGTTTCCATCGTGCATCACTTGCGCCAGGTCCACCAGTCCGGCCGTGTCCGGCAC
>JACQZT010000412.1 GCA_016213755.1 Acidobacteriota bacterium
CCGAGCGCATCGCCCGGCAGCTCGAAAAGACCGGCGTGCAATCCGAGGCCGGCCGCATCATTCGCGAATGCTCCTCCATCATCACGGCCGAAGTGGAATCGGTGCGGACCCTGGTGGACGAGTTCTCGCAATTGGCGCAGTTCCCCGCGGCCCGGCCCGGGCCGTCGGATCTCAACGAGGTGGTCGAAAGCGCGCTGGGTGTTTTCGCGGGCCGCCTGGACGGCATCGAGATCCGCCGGGAACTGGCGCCGGATCTGCCCGCCCTGCTCATCGATCGCGAGCAGTTCAAGCGGGTGGTGGTCAACCTGATCGATAACGCCGCCGAAGCGATGCAGGAGGCGCTGGTCAAGCGCCTGCTGATTGCCACCCAGGCGACCGTGGCGGACACCGTCGAGCTGATTGTCGCCGACACCGGCTGCGGAGTCTCGCCCGAGGATCGCGAGAAACTGTTCCTGCCGTACTTCTCGACCAAGGAGCGGGGGACCGGGCTGGGCCTGGCCATCGTGGCCCACATCCTGGCTGAGCACGGCGCGCAGATCCGCGTCGAAGACAATTTTCCAACCGGGGCGCGCTTTCTGGTGGAAATCCCCATCCCGCAGTCCCTCGAGCCGGAGCCGCGGCCGGCGGAGGCCCGCGCATGAAACCGGCCCGGATTCTGGTGGTCGACGACGAGCCGGCGATCCGGCAGTCCCTGTGCGGCGTGCTGGACGACGAGGGCTTTCAGTCCTTCTCCGCGGCCAGCGGGGAGGAGTGCCTGGGGGAGCTGGCGCGCCGGAGCTTCGATCTGCTGCTGCTCGACATCTGGCTGCCCGGCGCCGACGGTCTGGAAACCCTGGCGCGCATTCAGGAGTTGCCGGCCCCCGAGCGCCCCGCCGTGGTGATGATTTCCGGGCACGGCAACATCGAAACCGCCGTGCGCGCCACCAAGCTCGGCGCCTTCGACTTCCTCGAAAAGCCGCTCACCATCGAAAAGGTGATGGTGGTGGTGAAGAACGCCTTGCAGCAGCGGCGCATGGAGCTGGAACTCGAGCGCTTGAAGGAGTCCGGCCCGCCGCCCCCGCGGATCATCGGGGAGTGCGTTTCCATGAAGGCGCTGCGCCAGCAGTTGGCGCTCATGGCCCAGACCAACGGCCGGGTCCTGATCTACGGCGAAAGCGGCACGGGCAAGGAACTGGTGGCGCACGCCATTCACGCCATGAGTCTGCGCGCGGGCGAGGCGTTCGTGGAAGTCAACTGCGCCGCGATCCCCGAGGAACTGATCGAGAGCGAGCTGTTCGTCCACCGCAAGGGCAGTTTCACGGGCGCGCACGAAGACAAGGTCGGCAAGTTCCAGAAAGCCGACGGCGGCACGCTGTTCCTGGATGAAGTCGGGGACATGAGCCTGAAGACCCAGGCCAAGGTGCTGCGCGCGCTGGAAGAGCAGCGCTTCGAGCCGGTGGGCGCCTCGCAGTTCGTGCAGGTGGACGTGCGGGTCATCGCCGCCACCAACAAGAACCTGGACCAGGAGATCGAGCGCGGCAACTTCCGCGAGGATCTTTTCTACCGGCTGAACGTGATCCCGTTCTATGTGCCGCCGCTGCGTGAGCGCATCGAGGACGTGCCGCTGCTGGCCGGCCATTTCCTGAACGAGTTCACCACCGCGTACGGGCGCAAGCGGAAGGAACTGACCGGGGAGGCCTACCGCCTGCTCGAAGACTATCATTGGCCGGGCAACGTGCGCGAGTTGCGCAACCTGATCGAGCGCATCGTGATCATGAATCCGCAGATGCGGGTGGACGCCCGGCACATTCCTCTCAACCCCGCGCGGCGCGCGGCGGAACGGCCGGCGGACCGCTTCGGCAGCCTCCAGGAAGTGCGCGAAGCCGCCGAGCGCGACTACATCCAGCGCAAGCTCGAAGAGACCGGCGGCAACGTTTCCCGCGCGGCCGACCTGCTGGGCCTCGAGCGCAGCCACCTGTACCGCAAGATGAAGGCCCTCGCCATCGCGCCCAAGGAAAAGGAATAGCCCGAAGCGCCGCCGCGGGCCGGGGGTGTAGAATACAGGAAGTCTGGGGTCCGGACTGCTAGATCCGGGCGACAACAAAAAGGAGATCCATGAGAAGAAGCGTTTTATCCTGCATAGGAGTAACCGTGCTGGCTTCGGCCGCGGCTTGGGCGCAGCCGGTCATTCGGGCCGAGAACGGCGTTCTGAACGCCAGTTCCTATACGGCCGATATCGCGCGGGGATCCTGGCTCGTTATATTCGGGACGGGACTTGGGCCGGCCACTCTGGCGGTCCATTCGGGCCCCCTGCCGTATCAAACCACGCTCTCCGGCACCAGCGTGACTTTTACGCCCGCCTCGGGCGGCGCGGCGGTCAGCGCCCGGCTGTGGTACACCTCGGCCGGACAATTGGCGGCGCTGCTGCCGTCCAGCACACCGGCCGGCGACTACGACGTGCGGGTCGTCTATAACGGGCAGACCAGCGCGGCGAGGCGAGTGAAAGTGGTCGAGCGGAACTTCGGGTTCGCCACCCAGGCCCAGAACGGAGCGGGTCCGGCCCAGGCGACATACGGCGGCGCCGACCTCAACCGCTTTACCACCGGCACGCTGGGACAGTGGAGCATCCGCCCGGCGAAAGCGGGCGACACCATGGTGCTGTGGGGCACCGGCCTGGGCGCGGACCTGGCCTCCGACCTGGACGGCGGATCGTCCGGCGACCAGGCGGCCGCGGCCCAGGTGCGGGTGATCGTCGGCGGCATCGAGACGACCCCGTTATACGCGGGCCGGTCGGGCGGCTCGCCCGGACTGGACCAGATCAATTTCGCCGTGCCGCCCGGAGTCGCGCCCGGCTGCTTTGTGAGTCTTCAGGTGCGGGCCGGGGGGCGAACCTCGAATGCGGGATCCATCGCGGTGGTCCAGGCCGACCAGAACGTTTGCGGCCATCCCACGTTGTCCCAGGCGCAATTGACCAGGCTGGACCAGGGCGGAACCCTGGTGATTGGGAGTCTGAACCTCTCGAAAACCTCTACGAAACTTTCGGTTCCGGGTCTCGGTTCGTTGGATTCAAGAACCGAGAGCGCCTCGGGCTCGTTTGGCAGGTTCAGCGTGGATGCGGTCGGAAGTTCGAATTTCTCGCTGCTTCAGATCGGGTCCTGCTTCGTCTTTCGCAGAATTGGCACCTCGGACGAGCTGGCCCAGGGCTCCACGCCGGCGCCACTGGACGCAGGCGCTCAATTGATGCTGAACGGTCCGAACGCGGTGAATAAGGCCATCGTGCGCCCGGGTGCCAGCCGGACTTACAGCACGACGTTGTACTCAAGCGGGTTCCAGGGATTTGGCGGCAGCGGCAGCCCGACTCTGACCCAAGGCTCCTATACGATCACAGGCGCCGGTGGCGCCGATATCGGAGCGTTCACGGCCCGCGTGGACCTGCCGGGCGATTTCGTGTGGTCGAACGCGGACTCGATCGCGGATCCGATCCGGCGCGGTTCGGACCTGCGAATTACCTGGACTGGGGGCGGCGCCGGCCTGGTGGCCATCGCCGGGATGGCCGGAAACCCGGCCGGTGGAACGCAGCAGAATCCGATCTACGATGCGGCGGTTTTCAGTTGTATTTCGCCGGCCTCGGCCGGGAGCTTCACCGTCCCCGCCAGCGTGCTTCAGCAGTTGCCGGCCGTTTCCGGCGACATGACCGGCGGGGCGCTCGGGATCCTCTCGGTTTCCGCCGTCCCCGACGCGACCAAGGGCCAGGGCGTGTTTTCCGCGCCTCTGACTGCCGGCGGGACGATCGAACAGGGGTTCTTCTCGTATACCGTCGGCTCTACGAAGATGACTGGCTGGAACTGAAATCCGCTCCCTTTGCTTACTTTTACTGTGTCATAAACAACAAAACCGTGCTAGAATGTTTCCGTGGCTGCGCAAAATCCGGCGCCAGCACCACAGGAGAAACGCCTCGCGGCCTATATGGACTGGCTGGCGCAAGC
>JACQZT010000062.1 GCA_016213755.1 Acidobacteriota bacterium
CGTTTACCTGCTCTTGTATCCCAAGGGTATTCTTAAGCGGCTGTTGGATGCCCAGCCTGAGCTAAACGGCCTCGTTTTCGAGCACTTGCGCTCGATTGATGCGGCCAGGCTGCTCGGGGAAGGCCGGGTGTATGGGGGAGGCCTTCATAAGATGGAGCCCAAGGAACTCGCTCGCGTCTCTGCGGCCTCGTTGTGGGAAGCGCTGGCGGGCGTCACCAGTGCCCCGCAAATCGTCAAACCGGAACAGCTCGCGCTGACCTGGTAGTCAATTCACTGGCGCGGCCGGCCGCGACTACCTGCGCCCGGCCGGGCGGTTTGAGCGAATCCCCAAGTAGCGCTCCACCGCCGCGACGCGCTGCCTGAGCGGGAGCGCGCCGTCCACGGTGAGGCCCTCGCCGGTGAAGGGGAAGCGGGTCGCCAGTTCGGTGACGCGCTCGTCGGTGAGGTCGTCGCCGGGGTGGCGGCCGCGGCGGGCGCGGCAGCGGGACAGGGCCATCTCCAGCGGCACGGTGAACTCGACCAGCGCGAAGGCGGCCCCTGCCGCCAGCGCCGCTTCCCGGGCTTGCTGGCGGTCTTCGGCGAGGCGGTAGGAGGCGTCCAGAATCACCGTCGTGCGCCGCCGCAGGAGTGATTCGGCCGTCAGGTGCATGGCGCGCAGGGCCACGCGGCGGTTCTCGCGCGTGGATTGGGAACCCGGCAGCAGGCGCAGCCGGAACCGATCCATCTCCAGGTGCGCGAATCCGTGGCGCGCCGCTAGCACCCGGGCCAGCTTGGACTTGCCGCAGGCCGGGGGGCCGGAAAGGACGATGAGCGTCGGTCTCACGGCTGGCGCGGGGTGACGGTAAGCACGTCCTGGGCGCCGATCTTGCCGAACTGCATCGGAAAGCTCGTGCCCTCGTCGTAGGCCTTCCATTGGTCCTTGTAGTGCGACGACAGGAACTGTCCACTCTGCCCGACGGTAATGTTCTGGAGCGAGCGGTCCCAGTCGCCCAGATCCACGACCATGCGCATGGACGGCCCCAGCCGCGAGGTGGTCTGCTTCACCGTGGTGGAGGAGCCGCTCATGGGCGCCCGGCCGACATTGAAGTACTTGCCGATGAGGGGCAGCGCGCCGCCGACCGGGTGTTCGATGGCGGCCAGGTTGTAGAGACCGTAATCCCACTTGTTGAGGTCGCGGCCCTGCATGCGCCGGCCCTCGTCGACCGCGTCGGCCAGTTCGCGCACCAACATCTGGTCGTAGTCCGCGAACCAACTCGCCGGCCGCTCGCGCAACAGCTTCGCGATCGCCGAGGTCGCCATGGCGTAGGTGTACGCCGCGCCCTTGCCGGGCGAGGCGGACTCGGCCAGGGCGGTGCGCACGTGCTGGAACAGCAGCGTGGCCAGCAGCGGCGCGGGTTTGCCGCGCTCCATGCGGCCGTCCCAGGCGCGCAGCAGCGCGGCGGCAGCCGTCACTTCCGGGTTGGTCGCCTTGCGGTTTTCGACCGCCGCCACCGCCTGCCGGGCGAGAAAATGCGAGAACTCGGAATAGATGTCGGTTTGCACGCCGAGCATCTCCGCGGCGCGCCAGCCTTTGCGGGCCTCCAGCAGCGAACGGATGCGGCGCGAGCGGAAGGTGGGCGAGAAGTTGCCGCCGACTTCGTAGGCGTAAGCGGCGGGGAACGGGTTCTCGTTGGCCGTCACCACCATGCCCGACGGCGGGTTGAGATACGAGGGCAGCTCTTCGAAGGGGATGAATCCGTCCCACTCGTTCTCGCCGCTTGCGCCGTCCACCGGAACGTCCCCGCGCCACTTGCGCCGGATGGGCAGCCTGCCCGCGGCCTGGTAGCCGATGTTGCCGTCCACGTCGGCGTAGACGAAGTTCCCCGCCGGCCCGGGATCGCGCGCCAGCGCGGCGCGGAACTCGATCCAATTCGAGGCGCGGTTCAAATCGACCATCGGGAAGGAGAATCCGCCGCTCTCGGCCGCCACCCACTTGAGGGCCAGGAATCGACCGGCCTCGTTCAGGAAGATGGGTCCGTGCCGGGTGACCCAGGCCTGGTGTTCCACCGGCTTGGCGCCGCGGACCTGGACCAGTTCCCGCTCGGGCGCCGCCTGTTCTGCCTGTCCCCGGAAGAGGTAGCGGCCCGAGTTCGGATCGAAGCGCTCGAGGTACAGGTCCTGCGTGTCGAAATGCAGGTTGGTGACCGACCAGGCGATGCGCTGGTTGTGCCCGATGATTACCGCTGGCGCGCCGGGCAGCGTGGCGCCGCTCACGTTGAGGCCCGGGGCGCGCAGGTGCACCAAATACCAGGTGGAGGGCAGGGAGAACTCGAGGTGCGGATCGCCGGCCAGCAGCGGCTTGCCGGACGCGGTCCGCGCGCCCGCCAGGGCCCAGGCGTTGGAGCCCGGGTGCGCCTCGCCGCCGTCGCGCGGGGGAAACAGGAACTCGACCTTGTTCTTGTCGCCGCCGGCCAGCAGCGCGGCCTTCTGATTCTCCAGCCGCCAGGTTTGCGACAGCGTGCGAAACATTTGCAGGCCCACCAGGACCGTGTCGGCCATGGTCCAGGGGCGCGGATCGTAGCGCAGCAAGGCGAATTCGACGGGCAGGCGGTTGCGGTGCGTCTCGAGGAAGAAGTTGACGCCGCGCGCGTAGGCGGCGAGCCAGCGCCGGTCTCCGGCCGGAGCTGCCGCGGCCTGGCGCTCGGCCAGCCGCTTCAGGCGCAGCCGCCGTGCTTCGAGGTCCGACTCGAGGGCGCGCGGCCCGACCACTTCGGCCAGTTCTCCGCCGGCCAGCCGCCGCAAGCCGTCCATCTGCCACAGGCGGTCCTGGGCGGTGACGTAGCCCTGGAGGAAGATCGCGTCTTCGGCAGACGCGGCCCGGATGTGCGCGACGCCCAGCGCGTCGCGGGCGATGGTGGCGGGGCCGGAAACCGGCGCCCCGAGCGTGCCCGAAACCTCGGGCAGCGGCCGCCAGACGTACCACCAGGTCGCGGCGACGGCGGCCGCGATCAGGACGCCTATCAGGATGTTGACAACACGCAGGATGCGATGGATAAGCACTTAGCAACGATTGTAGCGTGCGAGGCCCGGCGGTAGAGTAGACTGGCAGAGATGCCGGGCAAAGGATCGCTCTTTCCGCCGGAGGACCGCTGGTTTGACGACGACGCGACCGGCGCGCGCATTCACCAGTTGACCAGCCGGCCTTGCATCAGCCACCTGACTTACTTCCTGCAAAGCTCGATTACGCCCGACCTCAAGACTATTCTGTTCACCTCCTATCGCACCGGCGCCGCGCAGTTGTTCGAGGCCGCGCTGGAGGACGGCGCGATTCGCCAGCTCACCGGCGGAGCGCCGATTCATCCCTATTCGCCCGCGCTCCACCCGGAGGGGGAGCGGGTCTTCTTCGTGCGCGGCGGCAGCGTCTGGGCGCTCGATCGCGCGAGCCTGGCCGAAACCTGCATCCTGGATCTGGAGGGCGCCCAATTGGGCGAATGCACGCTCGGTGACAACGGCCGGCGGGTGACGGCCGCGGTGAAGCAGGGTTCGCAGTGCGGCCTCGTCACTGCCCGCTCGGACGGTGCGGGCTGCACCTTCATCCCGTTTCCGCGCACGGTGATCCACCCACAGTTCCACCCGCTCGACCCGGAGTGGCTCGAGTTCGCGGCCGACCCGGCCCCGCGCATGTATCGCGTGCGCAGAGACGGCACGGGCCTGGAGTGCCTCTACGAGCAGTCGCCGGAGGAGTGGATCACGCACGAGACGTTTCTCGGCTCCACCGGCGACCTGGTTTTCGTGCGCTGGCCCAAGGCCCTCTACCGCATGGACTGGACCACGCGCGAGATTTCGCGTCTCACTGATTTCAAGGTGTGGCACATCAGCCCCAACCGCGCCGGCACGCGAGTGCTGTGCGACACCAACCACCCCGACGAAGGCGTCTTCGAGATCGACGTGGCGTCGGGCGCGCGGCGGCCGGTTTGCCGGCCGCAGTCGAGCAATGGCGGCACGCAATGGGCCAAGGACCGCTTCGCCACGGCGGAAGATTTCGCCGCCGCCTGGAAGGACGGCGCCAAGGGAGCGCTGAGCTGGCTCGAGGTGCCGGCGGACACGGTGTACGGCCCCCAGTGGACCCACCCGCACCCCTGCTACTCGCCCGACGAGAAGCTCGTCACGTTCACCAGCGACCGCACGGGGCACGCGCAGGTGTACGTGGCCGAGCTACCGGGCTGAGAAGACCGTCACGCGGTAGTTCAGCTCGACCGGCCGGCCGCGCCGCAGCGTCCAACTGCCCAGGGCGGGCCAGTTGACGCCCAGGTAGCCGTAGTGGCGCAGGCACCAGCCGTTGGGCGCGTCGCGGTTGGCCGGGTCGATGTCGATGCGCGCGCCGGCGAGCCGGCCGTTCATGACGCCTTCCAGTTCGGCCCAGGGATGCACGGTCATATCGCTGTCCGCTTTCTCGACGCCGGCGGGCGTCCGGATAACGGTGTTCTCGCGCGGGGCGAAACGGATGTTGAGGCCGCCGTAGCCTTTCTTCTCGCGGCCCGCGATTTCCACCGGCTGGTCCATGGCTTCGAGGATCAGCTTTACGCCGATGACGCGCCGGTTGTCGCGGGCCGGGTACACCACCAGTTGAACGGTTTCGCGCACCGCCTTGCGGTCTCCCGCGAACCAGCCGTTCTCTACCTCCAGCCGGGCTTGGGCGGGCGCGGTTTCGCGCGCCAGCCAGCGCACGAAGCGCTGGTGCATGCCCTCGACGGCCCACACGTCGTAAGTGCGGCCCTCGAAGCGCACCACGGGCCAGGCCCAGCACAAGCCGCGGTGGTGCGGATGGTCCTTCGGAAAATCGTCGGTGACGATTGTGCCGTCGGGCGCGCAGAGCGGATGCACGTAGGTCGAGCGGCGAAACTGCTCTTTGACGCCCCCGGCCAGCAGCGTGCCGTAGTTGTACACCAGCACCGGCCGGCCGCCGTCGGTCAGCTCGAGCGACTTGCCGCCCTGGTCGCGGAACTGGAACGGTCCGGCGGCAGGCAGGGAAGCCGTGCACAACAGCCAGGCCAGCAGGCGGGTCATGCGGGCAGAATCCTTTCGCCTTGAACATCCCACTTCAGGTACTTGCGCTCGCGGTAGGAGCGGACGCCGAACTGGCAGGCCACCACGCCGTAGTAGCCCAGCATGCAGTCGCATTTCAGAGGTTCGTTGTCGCGGATCGCGCGCAGCAGGTTACGCACGTGAAGCTCGGTGTCCTCGCCGCCGGTTTTCTTGTGGATCACCTCCTGGACCTCTTTGGCCCACAGCCTCTGCGGACGGATGACGAAGCCTGTGGGAGTGAACTCGAGCGTGGCCTTGTGCCCGCGCAAATGGTGCGCCACGGGGGTGTCGTTGGCCAGCGACGAAATGAGCATCACGGTGGGGCCGCCGGGGTAGTCGAGCATGATGTTGATGGTGTCGGGCACCTCGGCGGTGCTGGCGGGGAACTGGAACTTGCCGCCGTGCGCCGAGCCGTACTCGGGGAAGGTGAGGCCGAGCGACTTGATGAGGCGCGTGACGCGGTGCACGAACAGGCCCGCGGGAATGCCGCCCGAGTAATCCCAATAGCGGATCCAGTTGAAGTAGCGCTCGGGATCCCACGGCCGCTGGGGCGCGGGGCCGAGGAAGAGATCCCAGTTGAGGTTGACGCCCGGCCGGGCGCCGGCGTCCACCGGCTTGAGCCAGTAATCGTCGCGGTAATTGCGCGAGTAGTCGATTTGCGCGATCACCACTTTGCCGAGGGCGCCCTGCTGGACGTACTTGTAGGCGGTCTCGTAGGAATCGTCCGACATGCCCTGAACGCCGACCTGCATCTTGACGCCGGTCTCGCGGATCTTGGCCACCACGCGCTTGGCCTCTTCGACCGAGTGCGTCATGGGCTTTTCGCAGTAGATGTGCTTGCCGGCGGCGGCGGCTTCCACGGCCATTTGCCCGTGCCAGTGATCGGGCGTGGCGATGAAGACGATGTCGACGTTTTTGTCCTCGAGCAGGCGGCGGTAGTCCTGGTACGGCTTGCCGCCGGTGAGCCCGGCGGCGTGCTGGGCGCGCTTGTCGAAGACGTCGCAGACGGCGCTGACCTCGACGTTGTCGGCTTCCTTCATTTTGAGCAGCGTGGCGATGTGCGCTCCGACGCCGCGGATGCCGCAGCCGATGACGCCGGCGCGGAGGCGGTTGGGGTCCGAGCGCTGGGCGGCGCGCGGTGGGGTGATGGCCGCGGCGCTCATCGCGGCGAATGTTCTGCGGGATAGCGATGACATGGCGAGATTCTCCTCCGGATCAAGCCCTAGACTACACTATTAGATTGGTCCGTTTGGGCCCGAGGACAGAAATCCAATCATGAGACGAACGATATTATCTGTTTTTCTATGCGGCGCGCTGTTCAGCGGCCTGGCGCCGGCCCAGGAGAACCGCGCTTCTCTAGGCGGTCGCGTCACCGACCAAACGGGCGCCCTGGTGCCTGGCGCGGCGGTGGTGGTCGCCTCCGCGGAGACGCGCGTCCGGCAGCAGACGGCCACGAACCAGGCGGGCGAGTGGAAGATCCCGTTTCTGAATCCCGGCCCCTACAGCATCACGGTCACGGCCGCGGGTTTCAAGACCGCGGAACGCAAGGGCATCACCCTGCAAACGGCGGATATCAAGCAGATCGACATCGGCCTGGAACTGGGCGCCAACGCGGAAGTGATCTCCGTCACCGCCGAAGCGCCCTTGATCGACACGACCTCGGCCAGTTCCGGAACCGTCATCTCGCAGGCCGAAGTGGCCGAAATGCCGTCTATGTCGCGCATTCCGACCCTGCTGGCGGGCTTCTCGCCCGGCGTCCTGCTGCTGGACCAGAACCAGAACGTGGCCAACATGTGGTCCTACAACGCCGCCTCCGACATCCGCGTGAACGGCGGCCGCGACAACCGCTCCAACGAGTTTCTGCTGGACGGCATGCCCAACCAGCACGGCGAGAAGGTGGCCTTCATCCCGCCCACCGACGCCGTGGCCGAGTTCCGCGTCATGACCAACACCTACGACGCGCAGTACGGACGCCAGGCCGGCGCCACCATCAACATGTCGGTGAAGAACGGCACCAACGCCTATCACGGCAACCTGTACGAGTTCCTGCGCAACACGATTCTGAACGCGAATTTCTTCCAGACCAACCTGGCGGCCGGGCAGAAACCGCCCACGCACTTCAACCTGTATGGCGGCACTTTCGGCGGTCCGGTGTGGATCCCCAAGGTCTACCAGGGCAAGGAGCGGACCTTTTTCTTCCTGTCCTACGAGGGCACCCGCAACCAGGATCCGCGTTTCAGCATTCGCTCGGTGCCCATCGAGCCGGAGCGGAGAGGCGATTTCACCCAAACCTTTACCACCCGCTCGGGAGACCCCAACCGTTATCCGGTCACCATCTACGATCCTTTGACCACCGTCGCCGCAACCACCCGGCGTACGCCCTTTCCGGGCAACGCGATTCCCACCGCGCGCATCAGCCCCATCGCCCTGAACGTGTTGAAGTACATCCCGCTTCCGAATAAAGCCAGCGAGGCCAGCGGCAGCGCGGTGCAGAACTTCGTTCCCGCCAGCACGCGGCAGAATAAGATGGCCTCGGTGACCCTGCGCGTGGATCATAGTTGGGACAATTCCAATAAGAGCTTCATCTCCATCCGCTGGAACCACCAGGACGAACTCACCGGCGTGGACTACAACAACGAGGCCGTGGGCGGCGGCAACAACCGGGTCAACCGGGGGGTGGGAATCGATCACGTGTGGACCGTCGGGCCGAGCAAGGTGCTCAACCTGCGCTTCAACGTAACGCGATTCGAGGAACCCACTTTCAACAGCGGCACGGGCTTCAATCCCAAGACGCTGGGATTCAGTGACTCCTACGTGTCCCAGATGGAAAAGCTCTCCTTCCCCCGCTTCGAGGGCGTGTTCAGCGACATCGGCGGCGGCTACGGCGGATTCACTACTTTCAGCTACTACAACTGGAACGCGAACCTGACCCACGTGCGCGGGAACATGGTCTTTCACTACGGGGGCGAGATGCGCGTCCTTCAGGAAGGCAACGCCAGCTTTGGCAACCAAAGCGGCCGCTTCTCCTTCAGCGACACCTGGACCCGCAACCGCTACAACGCCGGCGACTTCGCCACCGGCAACGCGCTTTCCGGCTTCCTGCTGGGCCTGCCCACCGGCGGCGATTTCCCGCGCAACTCCAACCGCTTCAACTCGCAGCGCTACTACGGCTTCTTCGTCCAGAACGACTGGCGCGTGACCTCCCGGCTGACCCTGAACCTGGGACTTCGCTGGGACGTGGAAGTGCCCTGGGTAGAGCGGTTCAACCGCATGACCAGCGAGTTCGACGTCACCGCGCTCAACCCCATCAGCGACGCCGCGCAGGCCTCCTACGCCAGCATCCTGAACAACGTGGTGCTCAAGGACCCGGCGCGCTACCCGTTCGGCCCCCAACTGGCGCAACTGGTGCCGGTGAGCTCGTTCAAAGTTTACGGCGTGCAGCGTTTCTCGGGCGTGGACGGACGGCAGCGGGGAGCGACCAATATCAACTGGGGCCAGTGGCAGCCGCGCGCCGGCTTCGCCTACCGGATCACGCCCACTACGGTGCTGCGCGGCGGGTTCGGCCGTTTCGCGCAAAGCACGGACATCAAGGGCGGCCAGAACGGTTTCAGCCGCTCGACACCGTTCACCAGTTCCATCGACAGCAACCTGACCCCCTACGACACGCTGGCGACGCCCTTCCGGAACGGGATTATGGATCCGACCGGTTCCTCCCTGGGGGCCATGACCAACCTGGGACAGGGAGTCAACTTCGTCAATCAGAACCCGGCCAAGGCCTACTCGTGGGAGTACAGCCTGCACCTTCAGAAGCAGGTCAAGAGCTGGCTGCTCGAGGTGGGCTATTCCCACAACAAGACCTACGACATCGGCTCGGACAGGGACCAGAATCTGCAAACCCTCGACCAGTGGAAGACCTTCCGCCAGCCCCGTTTCGACGCGCGCGGCAAGCCGCTGGAATCGACCGACAACACCAGCAACCACGCCTTTTTCTGGGACGACGCGATTCCCAACCCGTTCCGCGGATTGCCGGGAGTCACCGGTACGCTGTCGACCAACCAGTACCGCTCCATCGCCGACCTGCTGCGACCCTATAAGCTTTTCGGCGGCCTGAACCGTAGCAGCAACCCGTGGGGCAAGAACCAGTACGACGCCATGCTGGTGAAGGTGGAACGCCGATTCAAGAAAGGCTTCAGCGTGATCGCCGCCTACACGCTCTCCAAGCTCTTCGAGGACACCTCTTTCTGGGGTTCGGAGATCACCGGACCGATCACCGAGCACAAGCTGGGAGGCGAGGACCGCCCGCACATGCTCAATGTCGCCCCCATCTTCGAGGTTCCCCTCGGCCGGGGCAAGAAGATCGGTGGCACGATGCCCAAGATCGCCGACCTGGTGGTGGGCGGATGGCAGCTCAGCGGATCGTACCGGATTCAGTCCGGAACGCCGGTGGTGCTGGGCAGCAACTACTTCTTCGACGGGCAGGAGTTCGCTTTCTCGCGCGACCAGCGGTCGCTCGACCGCTGGTTCGACACCTCGCACTTTATGCGCTACCCGGGGCGCGCGGACGACATCTCGAAGTGGCCCACATGGACCGGCGTGCATAGCCTGCCGGGCGCCGCTTTTAAGCCCACTCAGTCCACCGACCCGGCCAACGGCGTGTACCAGAATTTCGGCACGGTGGTGTGGCGGCAGCCTACCCGCTGGGCGCACGTGCGCAACGACCGGGTGAACGAAGTGAACCTGGCCATCATGAAGAACTTCAAGGTGCGAGAGAGCTTCAAAGCCCAGTTCCGGTGCGAGTCCTTTAACGCCTTCAACCACCCGCGCTTCGGCGGGCCGGATGCCAGCCCGGGCAGCAACCGCTTCGGCCGGGTCACTCCGTCGCAGCAGAACCTGGCGCGAGTGGTGCAACTGGCGCTGAAGGTCAGTTTCTAACGCCTCGTCCAGCGTTCCCAGGCCGCGGCCCCGACGCGCCCCGCATTAGGGTCATGAGCCTGTCACCAGCGTGGCGCCTCCCAAGCCGAGATGCCTGTCCGTGGACCAGCAGGTTGCGATGCGCCGCTCCCGCAGGATGGCGAGGCCGTGAGAGTCGGCCAGGGTGAGTTTTTGATCGGCGTACTTTCTCACGCCGGCGCTCGCCTCAATCAGAGCTTTCCGATCGAACGGAACCACATGCAGATCGGGCAGGGCGCCGAGGAAGGCCAGGAACTGGATCGCCCGGTGCTGGTCGTAACGGCGCAGAAACCAGCCGTGGCCCTCGGCGGTCACCAGAGCGGACGTCACCAGAGCCGGGGGGGCCGAAAACAAGCGACGAAAGAGCGGGTGGTAGCTATCCGAGCGGTCCAGAAACGCGATCAGCGCCGACGTGTCGACGTAGCACTCAGTCGTTCCGGCCATAAACCAGCTCGTCGACGGACTGGCTGGAGCGCGAGTCTCCCGTCTCGACCAACCCGGCGTATTTCATCCACGGCGCCTGGCCGGAGGGCGGAAGCGCGTCCCGGACCGCGCGGCGGACGAACTCCGCGATGGAAATGCCCAGCGCTCCGGAGTGCTTCTTCACCAGGCCGTACTCGCGCTCGTCCAGGCTGATCTGGGTGCGGATCATGTTATCACCATCCCTGCATGATGATAACACAGGAGGAACGCGCAAGCCCGCTACTTCAGGTGTTCCTGGAAGAACGCCACGGTGCGGCCCCAGGCTAGTTGGGCGGCTTCCTTGTGATAGCGCTGGCCGGTGTCGTTGTTGAAGCCGTGGGCCGCGCCGTCGTACGTGTAAAGGTTGTAAGTTTTCCGGTTGGCCTTGAGCGCGGCTTCGTAATCGGGAATGCCGGCGTTGATGCGCGCATCGGTCCCGGCATAGTGCAGCAGCAGCGGCCCGGAGATTTTCGGCACATCGGCGGCTGGAATCTGCGAACCGTAATAAGCGACGCCGGCGCCGAGCGAAGTGCCGGCGGCCATCACCCGGTTCACCATGCCGCCGCCCCAGGAAAAGCCCACCACGCCCACCTTGCCAGTACATCCGGCGTGGCGGGCGAGGAACGGCACGGCTGCGGCCAGGCGCGCGACGGTCTCGGCGGCGTTGAGCTTGCCGATCATGGCCGGGCCTTCGCTCTCGTTGGCCGGCGTGCCGCCCAGGGGCGTCAGCATGTCGGGCGCAAAGGCCAAAAAACCTTCGGCGGCCAGGCGCCGCGCGACGTCCTGGATGTGCGGGGCGAGGCCGCGGTTCTCGTGAATCACCAGCACAGCCGGGTGCTTGCCCCCGCCTTTGGGCTTCGCGAGGTAGCCGTTGATGGTGGTCCCGCCGGCGTCGTAGCCGGTGCGGTCTTGGGCAAAGAGGGCCGCGGCGGCGGCCGGCGCTTGAAGGAAAACTCGGCGGTTCATATGCTGTCGCCTCCTGATGGAGTATAGCAGGCTAGAATTGTCCTTCAGGAGGAGCTTTGGGACGGGTTTCGCGCGAATTTCAGGTCTTTGCCAAGCCGGCTGGAGCCGTCTGCAATCTCGATTGCCAGTACTGTTACTACCTCGGCAAGCGAAATCTGTATCCCGAAACCGGCGCTCTCCGCATGCCGGAGGACCTGCTGGAGGAGTACATCGTCCAGCACATCGACGCCTCGCCGGAGCCGGCGATCTCTTTCTCCTGGCACGGCGGGGAGCCCACCGTTCTGGGCGTGGACTACTTCCGCAAAGTCGCCGAGCTTCAGCGCCGGCACAAGCCCGCCGGCCGGAGCATCTTGAACGGCATCCAGACGAATGGCGTCCTGCTGGATGAGGAGTGGTGCCGGTTCCTCGCCGCGGAGAGGTTCAGCGTGGGCCTCAGCCTCGACGGCCCGGCGGAGCTGCACGACGCCTACCGCGTCACCCGCGGCGGGCAGCCCACGCACAAGCAGGCGCTGCGCGGATTCGACCTGCTGCGCAAGCACGGCGTCGCGACCGACATCGTCTGCGTGGTGCACAATCTGAACGTCTGGCAGCCGCTCACCGTGTACCGGTTCTTCCGGGACATCGGGTGCCAGTACCTGGGGTTTCTGCCAGCGGCAGACCAAGCGCCGCACGCGCCCTCCGCCGAAGCCTACGGAGCGTTTCTGTGCAGAATCTTCGACGAATGGATCGAGCGGGACACCGCCCGCATCGCGGTCCAGATTTTCGAGGAGGCGTCCCGGCCGCTGCGCGGCCTGGAGCACTCGCTGTGCGTGTTCCGCGAAACCTGCGGCCAGATCCCGGTGCTCGAGCACAACGGCGACTTCTTCCCGTGCGACCACTACGTCGATGGCGAACACCGGCTGGGAAACATCCGCGAGACGCCGCTCGCCGAACTGCTGGAAAGCCCCGCGCAGCGGGCCTTCGGTGACGCCAAGCGAGACGCCCTTCCGCGCTACTGCCGGGAATGCGAAGTGCTGGCGCAGTGCAACGGCGGATGTCCCAAGTACCGCTTCATCCAGACTCCGGACGGCGAGCCGGGCCTCAACTACCTGTGCGCCGGACTGAAGAGCTTCTTCCTGCACAGCCGGGCGCCGCTGGAGCGGATGCTCCGCCCCCGGCGGGCGGAGACCGCCGTTCCGGCCGTGGCGGGACGCAACGATCCCTGCCCCTGCGGCAGCGGACGGAAGTACAAGAAATGCTGCGCGGCCGGAGCGCGGGGGGTATAGAATCGTCCCGTAATGCCGACATCCAACCGACGCCGATTCCTGTTGTCCGCCGCTGCCGCCGCGGGCGGCCGGAAGCATCCCAACCTGGTCATCATCCTGGCCGACGATCTCGGCTACGGAGACGTTGCCTGCTACAATCCGCAATCCAAGATCCCCACGCCCAACGTGGACCGCCTGGCGACGGAGGGCGTGCGCTTCGTCGATGCGCACACGCCTTGCGGCGTCTGTTCTCCGACTCGCTACGGCTTGCTGACGGGGTGCTATCCCTGGCGATCGGAACTCAAGGAGCAGGTTCTGTGGCCCTATGACAAGCCGCTGATCGGCAAGGAACGGCTCACGCTGCCGAAAATGCTGAAGACCGCCGGCTACAGCACCGCCTGCATCGGCAAGTGGCACCTGGGCTGGGACTGGGCCACCACCGACGGATCCAAGGTGAATTCGCTGGTGAAGATCGGCGATCCGCAGCGGCCCATCCGCGACGAGTTCGCCAAGAAGATCCGCTACGACCGGCCCATCGCGGAAGGACCCATCACGCGCGGTTTTGATTCCTACTTCGGCGTGGACCTGCCCAACTTTCCGCCCTACACCTTCATTGAAAACGACCGCGTGACGGTGCTGCCCACCGAGCAGAAGCCCGAAGCCATGTTTGGCTGGCCCGGCGCCATGGCTCCCGGCTGGCGGCTCGAAAACGTTTTGCCCGAAGTGACTCGGCGCGCCGTCCAGCACATCCGCCGCCAGTCCAAGCGGCCGGAGCCCTACTTTCTCTACCTGCCGCTCACGGCGCCTCATACACCCATCGCGCCGGACGACGAGTTCCTGGGCCAGACCAAGGCCGGAAAGTACGGCGACTTCGTGCACCAGGTCGATTGGACCGTCGGCCAGGTGATGGAGGCCATCCGGCAATCCGGCTCGGCGGAGAATACTATCGTCCTGTTCACCAGCGACAACGGGCCGGAGAACCTGACCTACCCGGTGCTCAGGGACTTCGGCCACGCCAGCGCGGGACCCTTGCGCGGCGCCAAGCGCATGCTCTGGGAAGGCGGCCACCGGGTCCCCTTCATGGCCTGGGGGCGGGGCGTGCCGAAGGGCAAGACCGAGAGAGAGATCATCTGCCTCACCGACATCATGACGACCGTGGCGAACCTGGTGGGGCACAAACTGCCGCCGAACGCAGCCGAAGACAGCTACGACATCGGGCCCGCGCTTTTCGGCCGGCCGCGCTCCCGGCCCATCCGCGAGGCGACCGTCCACCACAGCATGAACAACGAGTACGGGCTGCGCCAGGGCGATTGGGTGCTCATCGAATCCAAGAACGGCGGCGGAGGAACCGCCGAACCGGACTGGTGGCGCCAAATGCACGGCATCCAGCAGGACGATCAGCCCGCCGCGCTCTACCACCTGGTCGAGGACCTGGGCGAGGGGAAGAATCTCTACTCGCAGTATCCGGACCGAGTCAAGGCGATGCGCGCGCTCTTGGAGAAGTACAAGAGCGAAGGACGCAGCGTAACCCGTTAGCCCAGGCCGGCCAGGATCTTCTTCACCACGTTGCCGCCGTAAGTGCGCGCCCGCTGCGGCGACTTGGTGTCCATGATGGGCATCGTCTTCAACGCGTCCTTGGCCGGCCGGGCTTTGGGTCCCAGCGAGTCCAGGGCATTGAGCGCGAACAGGGAGACGTAGGCCCCGTTCTTGTCCGCTGGGGCGAGTTCGAGCAGCGCGGCCAGGGAATTGCGCAGGTCTTCCTCGTCGCCGTATCGGCCCAGAGCTTCGGCAGCCGCGATGCGCACGTAGGCCGACGAGTCGGTGAGGGCCTTTTGCAGCGCCGCCCGGGCTTGCTTCACGCCCGCGGCGCCGCGCATGAGGATGCCTGAAGCGGCCCAGTAGCGCACCGCGCTGTCGGCGTCCTGCATGGCTTTGAGCAGCGCGGGCACGGCCTCGGGCTTGAGCGAAGAGGCCAATTCGGCCGCGGCCACGATTCGCTGCAAGGGACACTTGCGGTCGTCGTGGCCCATTTCGTACGGAGACGAACCTTGCGCGCGGCTGTGAATTTCGCCCTCGGGCAGAAAACCGACGTCGCGAATCTTCGCCACTTGCTCCTGCTCCGCCTTGCGTAAGCGCTCCAGCACCTGTCGGTGCGCGGGAGAGCCGGCCAGATTATTCACCTCATCGCGGTCCGCCGTGAGGTCGTAAAGCTCTTCGGGCGGCTTGGTCTCCCAGAAGTGCCGCTGGGCGGCGTTGAGTTTGCCCTCGTCATAGAGCTTCTTCCACACGCGCGTGGTCGGCGTTTCGAACATGTATTCGATGTACTGCCCGTAAATCTTGTGGGGCATGTAGTTGCGGATGTACACGTAGCGCTTGTCGCGCACGCTGCGCACCATGTCGTAGCGTTCGTCCATGCGGCCGCGGAAGCCGTGGTTGAAGGGCCGTTCGGGGGCGGCGTAGCGGCCCAAGAAGGCCTGCCCGTGGAAGTGCTCCGAGGGCTTCATGCCGGCCAGGCTGATCACGGTGGGGGCCAGATCAACGAAGCCCACCAGGCGGTCGGTCTTGGTGCCGGGCCGGTATTCTGGCGCGGCCAGGCGCCGGTATTTCTCGGGAAAGTGAACCAGGATGGAGACGTTCAGTCCGGAATTATAGGGCCAGCGTTTGCTGCGCGGCATGCCGGAGCCGTGGTCGCCGTAAAAGAACACAATAGTGTCGTCGGCCAGGCCGTCGGCGCGGAGGTCTTGCAGGAGCTTGCCCGCCCACTTGTCCATGGTGGTGATGTTGTCGTAGTACTGAGCCCAATCCTGGCGGACTTCGGGCGTGTCGGGATGATAGGCGGGTACGCGCGCCTTGGCCGGGTCGTGAACGAAGGTGTGGGGGCGCGTACGGATCTGGCTCTCGTGCGTGACAGTTGAATTGAAGATCGCGAAAAAGGGTTGGCCGGACTTACGGTTGCGCCAGTGAGCTTTGGTGCTGGATTCGTCCCACACCTGGCCCGGCTTTTCGAGATTGTAGTCTTCCTTGGAGTTGTTGGTGCAGTAGTAGCCCGCCTCGCGAAGGTATTGCGGGTACATCTTCATGCCGGGCGGCAGGTGCGTCATCGAGCGCATGTGCTCGGAACCGGTGGAGGGAGGATACATGCCGCTGATGATGGTGGTGCGGGCCGGGGCGCAGACGGGCGCGTTGGACCACGCATTCATGTAGGTGGTTCCGCGCGCGGCCAGGTCGTCCAGGTTCGGCGTCACCGAATACTCGTCGCCGCAGGAGCGCAGGTGCGGCCCGGTGTCCTCGCAGGTGATCCAGAGGATGTTCGGGCGGGCGCTGCCGGCCCCGCGAGCCAGCAGGCCAGAGCCGAGGCCGGCCGCGAATCCGCGGCGTGTCAGATTGGAGGTGCTCATCTCGTCTGCCATTCTACCTTAACGAACGCTCTTGGCATTTGGAGTATGATGCAAGTCATGTACAGACTTGCTCTTTTTTGTTTTGCGGTGACGCTGTGGGGGCAGGATCCGCGCGGCACGATCACCGGGCAGGTCACCGACACCAGCGGCGCGGTGGTTCCCGGCGTGTCCGTGCGCGCGACCAACCTGGCGACCAACGTCGCCGCGACGGCGGTTTCCAATGCGCAGGGCGCTTACGAGATTCCGTACCTGCTGCCGGGGTCCTACAAACTCGGCGCCGAGCTGGCGGGATTCAAGAGCTTCAGCCAGTCGCCGGTGGAACTGCGCACCGGCGAGCGCATCCGGCTGGACGTGAGCTTGGCGCCGGGCGACGTGAAGGAAGTGATGCAGGTGACGGCGCAAGCCACGGTGCTCGAAGCGGCCACCGCCACGGTGTCGCAGGTGGTTTCCAGCCGCCAGGTCTCCGAATTGCCGCTGCGCAGCGGCAGCGTGGCCTACCTGTTCACCATGGCGCCGGGCGTCATCATGACGGCGCTGCCCTATGACGGCCCCTGGAACGTGGACCAGTCGTCCAACATCAGCGTGGCCGGCGGGCGCGGCGCGTCGGCGGACTTCAACATCGACGGCGTCAACAACAACGGCAAGGGCGGCACCACGTCCTTCGTGCCTCCGCCCGACATGGTGCAGGAAGTGCGCATCGAGGCCAACAGCTACGATTCGGCGGTGGGACACACCACGGGCGGCTCGGTCAACGTGACGCTCAAGTCGGGCACCAACGCGCTGCACGGTTCCATCGGCGCCTCCGTGGCTAGCGGGCCCATGCTGACCCGGAATTTCTTCTCTAACAAATTCATCTTCGATCCGACCACCGGCCCCATCACTCCGGAGAAGATCAAAGCCAACACGCCCTCGTCGCGCTGGCTGCGCGAAAGCGCCACTGTGGGCGGGCCGGTCTACATACCGAAGCTCTACGACGGCCGCAACAAGACGTTCTGGATGTTCGGCTACCAGAGTCACAATCGCCGCCGGCCCAATGCGACCACCAATACCGTTCCCACCGAGGCGCAGCGCAACGGCGACTTTTCGGCCCTGCTGGCGGTCGGGCCGCAGTACCAGATCTACGATCCCTTCACCATCGCGGCGGCGGCCGGGGGGCGCTTCTCCCGCCAGCCGCTGCCCGGCAATCGCATCCCCGCCAATCGCATCGATCCGGCGGCGAAGGTCATCTTGAAATACTACCCGCAGCCCAACACCGCGG
This sequence comes from Acidobacteriota bacterium, assembly GCA_016213755.1. Taxonomy (GTDB): domain Bacteria; phylum Acidobacteriota; class Terriglobia; order Bryobacterales; family Bryobacteraceae; genus JACQZT01. Next base: position 17,343 of record JACQZT010000062.1, read on the forward strand.
GATCCGCCGACGGCCTCAACAACTACTCGCGCACACGGCAGGACACGCAGGACCTCTACCAGCCGGTGGTGCGGGCGGACCACAACTTCAGCGAAGCGCACCGCATGTTTGTGCGCTACTCGCACTCGGATTTCTTCGGCCACTTCGACGAGCTGGTTTCCGGCAGCGCGGTGCGCGGGCGCAAGCGCCAGCGGCCGCACCGCGGCGTCGCGCTGGACAACGTCTTTGTGCTGTCGAACTCGATGGTGCTCGACGTGCGCTACGGTTTCACCTGGTTCAAGGAGTACCAGTCCTACGACAACATGGGCTGGGACTTGAAGGAATTCGGCTTTCCGGCCAGCCTGATCTCGCAACTGCCGCAGGCGGCCATCTCGTTCCCGCAGATCGGCGTCAGCGGGCTGCTGCAACTGGGCAACGACGGCGGCTTCAACTCGCCCACCTACAACCACTCGCTGCTGGCGGTGCTCAACTGGACGCGCGGCGCGCACAGCCTGCGCCTGGGTTTCGACGGCCGCTCGATGTACGACAACTCTTACACCTACGGCGCGGTCTCGCCGCAATTGACGTTCGGCGAAACCTACACCCGCGGGCCGCTGGACAATTCCACCATCGCGCCGTACGGGCAGGGGCCGGCCAGCTTTCTGTTCGGCATCCCCACTGGCGGGTACGTGGACCTGAACGCGTCCAAGGCCGAGCACAGCAGCTACTACGCCGCTTTCGTGCAAGACGACTGGCGGGCCGGCCGCACGCTGACGCTGAACCTGGGCTTGCGCTGGGAGATCGACACGCCGCTCACCGAGCGCTTCAACCGGTCGAGCCGCGACTTCGATTTCGCCACACCCAACCCGATTCAGGCGCAGGCACAGGCGCAGTACGCCCGGGCGCCCATCGCCGAGATGGCGGTCGCGGCCTTCCGCACTGCCGGCGGGCTGACGTTTCTGGGCCTCGGCGGGCAGCCTCGCGGGCAGCGCGAAGGCTCTCTGCGCGCCTTCATGCCGCGTTTCGGTTTCGCCTGGCAGGCGCGTCCGAAGTTGGTGCTGCGCGGCGGCTATGGCATCTTTTTCGGGATGATCGGCGCGGACTTCGCCGACGTCAGCCAGCCCGGCTTCAGCCAGCGCACCAACGTCATCGCCAGCAACGATAACGGACTCAGTTACGTGGCGTCCATTTCCAACCCCCTCCCCAACGGCCTCGAACAGCCCAAGGGCGCCGAAGGGGGACTGCTCACCTACCTGGGCCGCAGCCCGGGTTTCACGTCGTCCGATGGACGCCGCCCGTACACCCAGCGCTGGAGCGCATCGATCCAGTGGGAGCCTCTGGCCAACAGCGTGGTGGAGGTGGGCTACATGGGCACGCGTTCGGTGCGGCTGCGCAGCGGCACCGAGTTCAATCCCATCCCCAGCCAGTACCTGAGCACCTCGCCCGCGCGCGACCAGGCGAAGATCGATTTCCTTTCCGCCAGTGTGACCAACCCGTTCGCGGGGATCAACGGCTTCCAGGGAACCACGTTCTACACTTCGCGCACCATCGCCCGCTCGCAACTGCTGCGGCCGCTGCCGCACTTCAGCGGGCTGAGCACCGGGCTGCCGGCCGGGTCGTCCTGGTACAACGCTCTCACCGCCCGCTTCGAACGCCGATTCTCGCGCGGCTTCATGATGCAATCCAGCTACACCTGGTCGAAGACCCTCGATGCGGTGGACTATCTGAACGACACCGACAGCCGGCCGCAGCACGTGGTTTCGGACCTGGACCGGCCGCACCGCATTGTGCTGCTGGGCATCTGCGAGCTTCCCTTCCGCGCCCAGGGTGTTTTCAATCACCTGATCGGCGGCTGGCAGGTGCAGGCGGTGTGGCAGTTCCAGAGCGGGCCGCCTCTGTCGTGGGGCAACATCATTTACACCGGCCAGTTCACGGGCCTGAAACTTCCGCGAGACCAGCGCAGCCTGAGCCGCTGGTTCAACACCGACGGCTTCGAGCGCGCCTCGAACCGGCAACTGGGAAGCAACATCCGCACCTTCCCCACGCGCATCTCGGGCGTGCGCGCCGACGGCATGAATCTCGCCGACCTTTCCCTGTTCAAGAACTTCCGGCTCACCGAGCGCCTGAAGCTCCAGTTGCGCGGCGAAGCCGAAGGGGTCATGAACCATCCCAACTTCTCGGCGCCCAACACCACACCCACCAGCACGCTGTTCGGCACGGTCAACGGAACCCAGACCGGCCAGGAGGAGCGCCGGGTGTTCGTGGGGCTGAAACTCATCTTCTGAACCGGGTTCGCAAGGGAGCGGTTCTTTTTTGCCCGCATTGCCGGTACCTCGGTACTACAAGAAATGAACCGTTCCCTCTATTGTTGCGAGGCTCTCCAGACCGCATCCTGAAAAGGCGACAATAACTGGAGATGAGCCGCATGCCTGACAAGAACAAAACCGAGCGCCGATCGTCGGACCGGTTTCCCATCGAAAGGGAAGTCCGCTACCGGATATTGAGCAAACGCGATGCCGTTGAGACGGGCTTGGGCAGGACCGTCAACATGAGCAGTTCCGGGGTGCTCTTCACGACCGAACAGGCGCTGTCGCCCGGGCGCCGGCTCGAGGTGGCGGTCTCTTGGCCGGCTCAGCTCGACGCCAAGTGCCCGCTCAAGCTGGTGGCGCGCGGGAAAGTGGTGCGCTGCCCGGAAGGCCAGGCGGCCATCGAAATCCAGCAGTACGAGTTCCGCACCGCCGGCGCGAATTCCTTGCGCTCTTAGGGCCCGGCTGGGACGCCGGCCAATGGTATCATGAACATCGATGCCCGAAGCCGTTCCCGTAGTTGTTATCGTCGGCCGCCCGAACGTCGGTAAGTCCACTTTTTTCAATGCGATTCTGGGCCAGCGGCGGGCCATCGTCGGCGACGAGCCGGGCATCACGCGCGATCGCATCCACGGCCAGACGGTCTATCGCGGCCGGCCTTTCGAACTGATCGACACCGGCGGCATCATCCCCGACGACGCCGCACTGATCCCCAGTCAGATTCTGAAACAAGCCCGGGTGGCGCTGGACAGCGCCGCGCACATTGTTTTCCTCATCGACGGCCGCACTGAAATCACCTCCGCCGACCGCGACCTGGCGCGCCTGCTGCGCAAGCTCGGCAAGCCCGTCGCGCTGGCGGTGAACAAGATCGACACCGCCGCGCGCGAGAGCCTGACGCACGAATTCCACTCCCTCGGTTTTCCCGATCTGTTCCCGGTGTCGGCCGAGCACCGGCTGGGAATCGACGACCTGCTGGACCACGTCACGGCGGGCTTCCCCCGGGCTGGCGGCGAGGCCGAACCCGAGCGGCCGCGCGCGATTCGAGTGGCCATCCTGGGGCGGCCCAACGTGGGCAAATCGACGCTGCTCAACGCCCTGGTGGGGCACGAACGCGCCATCGTCTCGCCCATCGCCGGCACCACCCGCGACGCGGTGGACGAAGCCCTGACAGTGGACGGCGTCGAGTTCGTCTTCATCGACACGGCCGGCATCCGGCGCAAGGGCAAGACCCACGCGATGGCCGAAAAGCTCAGCGTGGTGATGGCCCGCAAGCACATGCGCATGGCGCACGTGGTGGTGCTGGTGCTGGACTCGATCGAAGGACTGGTGGGCCTGGACGCCACCGTGGCCGGCTACGCGCACGAAGAGGGCCGCGCCCTGATCCTGTGCGTCAACAAGTGGGACGCGGCCCGGGAAAAGAGCCCGCGGGCGTTCACTCAGGCGATTCGCGACGAACTGAAATTCCTCGATTACGCGCCCGTGGCGTTCGTCTCGGCGCTCACCGCCTCGGGCGTCGAGCGGCTGTTCCCGATGATCCGCGAGGCCTATGAGTCGGCCTCCAAGCGCGTCGGCACGGGCGAACTGAACCGCTTCGTCGAATCGCTCGACTTCCAGCCGGAATTCAAGGTGAAGTACATTACCCAGGCTTCGGTCCGCCCGCCCACCTTTGTTCTGTTCACCGACAAGGCCAAGCCCCTGCACTTTTCCACCGAACGGTTCATCGTCAACCGCCTGCGCGAGCGGTACGGGTTCCAGGCCACTCCCGTGGTGGTCAAGGCCAAGCGCCGCTGACGCGCCGCTTACCACTCCCGCAGCGGCGTGAAATCGATGTCCGGACGCGTCCAGGTGTCCGTCCCCGCTACCTGGTCCGTGCCCTCCTTGCGCCAGTAGTAGTTGTGTCCGGAGGCCACCTTCCACTTCTCGCCCGTGGCCGGGTCGGTCACGTCGGTCTGGCCCAGGATGACGTTGGACCACTGCCGCGACAGGTTGTCCTGGCTCTGCTGCCGGCTCCAATAGGACTGGCTGATGCCGGCGGAGATCTCGGCATGCGTCCGCGCGACAATCCGCGAACTGGCGGCCGTGACGCCCTGCTGCATGCGCTCCCATTCCGGGTTGATCCGCACGGACTCGACGACGCGCCGCAAGACGCCCTCGGCCACCGCCACCTGGCCGGCGGGCGCGACGTAGCCGGCCAGGTGCTTCACCTGCCACAGGCCGGTGCCGCTGGTGCGCGTCAGTTCCGTTCCGGCCAGATAGACGCCGCGCATCGAGCCGTCGCAGGTGAAGGCCACTTCGCCGACGGTCAATTGCTGCGCCACCAGGCTGCTTTGCGAGTAGGCCTGCCCCAGTTGCCGGGCCACGTCCGGCCGGTCGCGCTGGTCCGCCAACTGCAATCCGGCGCAGCGCGCGCCGATCTTGCGCTGGGCGTACTCGGCGGCGAAGTTCACGCCTGGCACGTAGCGCCGCACCATCATCCGCACGCCGTATCCCGGCGAATACCAGGAGCCTTCCCGAAAACCGGTCATGGCCAGCATCTGGTTCGGCTCGGTGTGGGTGGGCAGGTCGGCGTCGCCGGTGGTGATGCGGATACGGCCGTCGGGCGAAACGATTTCCACCGCCGCCCGAGTGTCCACGGGTGCGAAGCGGAACATGCCGCCCGTCACGCTCCAGCCGCGCGGGACTTCGATCGAGAAGGCGCGTTCTTTGGGGTCTTCCCAGCGGACGTAATCCAGTTGCGTATAGCGAAACGATCCCAGCACCCGCACCAGTTCCGCCCGCCGCGAGGCGAACTGCGCCTGGGGAGCGGCGATGGCGTAGAACATCCCGGCGCGGCCGGCCAGGGTGCACAGCGCCGTGGCCTGCCCGCCGCCGGCGTAAGCCAGCGACGCGATCACCTCGTCCGGGCGCGCGGAGCGCTGCTCGATCCGCGTAATGCGCGCCTGCGGAAGCGCGGCCGCGAATTCTCCCAGCGAGAGGGTCAGCCACCCGCGGGCCGTAGCCGGCCGCGCGACCAGAAAGGGCTGCACCACCACCGACGCCGCCTGGTCCGGACTCGCAACGCGAACCATTCCGCTGGTCTCGGCCGTGACGCGCCAGCCCGGCGGGTGTTCGACACTGAAGCCCAGCGGGTCGTTGTGCCGGACCCACGGCTGGGCCAGGCAGGCGGATGCGACCAGGACCGAGACAAGGAGGCGCATGGCGTTTAGCCCTCCGACCGTCACCGCCAGTGTACCTCGGTTTGAGCGGGGCGAGTTGAATCCGACTCGCCCGTCCTTTATAGTGAGAACTTGGGCCGCCGCGAGGCGGCCCGCCCCCGGCGGGGGGATCCCGGAATCCTAAATATCAGGAGGCAGTGAATAATGCAATCGAGTCTGGCCTTGCGCGCTAAGAAGCCGCTGGCAAGTTTAGGTACAGTGGGAGGCCTGGCGCGTCGCGTCCTCCTTCCTCTTTTCATATTGGCATTGCTGGCGGCGCCCATGATGGCGCAGGCCGAGCACCATAGCGGCGGCGAGGCGAACCTCGTGCTGCCCGATCTGGACCTGGCCACGTTTCTGGGCGGCATCTCCGGTCGCACGCTGCTGATGGCCGGCATGACGGTCAGTTTCCTGGGTTTCATCTTCGGGCTGATCATCTACACGCGGCTGAAGAACATGCCCGTGCACGGCGCCATGCTCGAGGTTTCCGAGCTGATCTATGAAACCTGCAAGACCTACTTGGCGACGCAGGGCAAGTTCCTGCTGCTGCTGGAGTGCTTCATCGGCGCAATCATCGTCTTTTACTTTGGCTTCCTGCAAGGGTTTCCGGCGGTCAAGGTGCTGATCATTCTGCTGTTCAGCCTGATCGGCATTTCGGGCAGCTTCCTGGTGGCGGCCTTCGGCATGCGCGTCAACACCTTCGCCAACTCGCGCACGGCGTTCGCCAGCCTGCGCGGCAAGCCGTATCCCTGCTACGACATCCCGCTCCAGGCGGGCATGAGCATCGGCATGTTGCTGATCTCGGTCGAGCTGCTGATCATGCTCTTCATTCTTCTGTTCGTGCCGGGCGAGCTGGCCGGGCCCTGCTTCATCGGCTTCGCCATCGGCGAGTCGCTGGGCGCGGCCGCGCTGCGCGTGGCCGGCGGCATCTTCACCAAGATCGCCGACATCGGCTCCGACCTGATGAAGATCGTCTTCAAGATCAAGGAAGACGACGCCCGCAACCCCGGCGTCATCGCCGACTGCGTGGGCGACAACGCCGGCGACTCGGTGGGACCCTCGGCCGACGGTTTCGAAACCTATGGCGTCACGGGCGTGGCGCTGATCACCTTCATCATGCTGGCGGTGAAGGATCCGGTGGTCCAGGTGCAACTGCTGGTGTGGATCTTCTCCATGCGCGTCATGATGGTCATCTCCAGCGGCGTCAGCTATTTCATCAACGGCCTCGTGGCCAAGGCCAGGTACGGCAACGCCACCAAGATGAACTTCGAAGCGCCGCTCACCACCCTGGTCTGGCTGACCTCGGTTCTGTCGATCGGCCTCACCTACGTCGTCAGCTCGATGATGATTCCGGATCTCAAGGGCGACACCACGCTGTGGTGGAAGCTTTCCACCGTCATCAGTTGCGGCACCCTGGCCGGAGCGCTGATTCCGGAATTCGTGAAGGTTTTCACCTCCACCAACTCGCGGCACGTGCGCGAGATCGTCACCGCCTCCAAAGAGGGCGGCCCCTCACTCAACATCCTGGCGGGCTTTGTGGCCGGTAATTTCTCGGCCTACTGGCTCGGTTTCGCCATGCTGCTGCTGATGAGCATTGCCTACCTGGTCAGCACCACGGGTCTGGCCATGCTGATGGTGGCTCCCGCGGTCTTCGCCTTCGGCCTGGTGGCGTTCGGCTTCCTGGGCATGGGCCCGGTGACCATCGCCGTGGACAGCTACGGCCCGGTGACCGACAACGCGCAGTCGATCTACGAGCTTTCCATGATCGAGGAGCTGCCCAACATCAAACAGCAGATCAAGAAAGACTTCGGTTTCGATCCCGATTTCGAAAAGGCCAAGGAGAACCTGGAAGAGAACGACGGCGCGGGCAACACCTTCAAGGCCACTTCCAAGCCGGTACTGATCGGCACCGCCGTGGTGGGCGCGACCACCATGATCTTCGCCACTATCGTGGCGCTAACCAACGGCCTGACCGCCAATATCGAAAAGCTCTCGATGCTCTATCCTCCGTTCCTGCTCGGCCTCATCGCCGGCGGCGCGGTGATTTACTGGTTCACCGGCGCGGCCACGCAGGCGGTTTCCACCGGCGCCTATCGCGCGGTGGAGTACATCAAAGCCAACATCAAGCTCGATACCGCCGACAAGGCCAGCGTGAAGGACTCCAAGAAGGTCGTCGAGATCTGCACGCAGTACGCGCAGAAGGGCATGTTCAACATCTTCCTGACCGTGTTCTTCTCGACCCTGGCGTTCGCCTTCCTGGAACCGTACTTCTTCCTCGGCTACCTGCTGTCGATCGCGCTGTTCGGCCTGTTCCAGGCCATCTTCATGGCCAACGCCGGCGGCGCGTGGGACAACGCCAAGAAGATCGTCGAAACCGAACTCAAGGCCAAGGGCACCGAACTCCACGCCGCCTGCGTGGTGGGCGACACCGTGGGCGATCCCTTCAAGGACACCTCCTCGGTGGCTCTGAACCCCATCATCAAGTTCACCACCCTGTTCGGTTTGCTGGCGGTGGAACTGGCCGTTTCGCTCACCACCCAGCAGGGACCCATGTTCACCAACGTGCTCTCGGCCGTCTTCCTGGCCTGCTCGATGGTGTTCGTCTACCGCAGCTTCTACGGCATGCGCATCGAAGGCA
>JACQZT010000413.1 GCA_016213755.1 Acidobacteriota bacterium
CACCCTGTGGACCGTGGGCTTCCTGCTGGTGGGGGGCATGATCCTGGGTCCGGTGGTGCAGAAGTACGCCTTCGACGCCTTCTGGACCGGCTGGCCCTTCGGTCACGACCTGACCGACAACAAGACCGCGGTGGCCTTCGTGGCCTGGGTGGGGGCCTGGGTTGCCTCGGCTCGCTCTCGGAATCCGCGCCGCTGGATGGTCTTCGCCGCGCTGGTCACGCTGGCCGTCTTTCTGATCCCGCACAGCGTGCTGGGATCCGAGCTGGACTATAGCAAGATGCCGGACGCCCAGACTCCTTGAAGCGCGCCACGGGCCGGCAGCATCTCTAGAGTCAATGGTTTCCACGCGTGGCACTGGGATTTTGCTGGGTCTTCTGTGGGCGGGTTTGAACGCTTCCGCCCAAGTGACCGCGACCTTGAGCGGGTGGATCACCGATCCCAGCGGGGCGTCGGTGGGCGGCGCCCGCGTGACGCTGTCCAACCCGGTGGCCGGGTTCCACCGCGAACTGACCACCCCCTCCGACGGCGCCTTTTCGTTCACCAACGTGCCTTATCACACCTACGAACTGATGGCCGAGAAGGATGGTTTCGCGGTCAGCCGGCAAGCCTTCTCGCTGCGTTCGAACATTCCCCAGAGGATCACCGTGCGACTGACGCTCGAGCAGACGCGCACGGAGATCACCGTCACGGCGGAATCCCGTTCGCTCGTGGATCCCGAAGAAACCGGCACCCACGCCCAGATGAACCAGTACGACATCGACCGGCTCGCGTCGGGCGCCGGCGCCCGCGGGCTGGAGTCCGTGCTGGTGGGCTTTCCCGGATTCGCCAAGAACGCCAACGGCGCCATCCACCCGCGCGGCGCGCATAACCAGATGACCTACGTCATCGACGGCATGCCCATCTCGGACCAGTTGACCGGCGCCTTCGCCAACGCCGTCGATCCGGCCATCGCGCAGACCGTCGAGCTGTTCACCGGCAACATCTCGGCCGAATACGGGGGCAAAGTCGGCGCGGTGGCCAACGTCACCACGCGCTCCGGACTGGGAACCGGAAAGACGTTCTCCGGGAACACCTACCTGGACGCCGCGAGGTTCGACACCTTCACGCAGGTGACCCAGGTGGCCGGCGAGCGGGGCCGCTTCGGTTACAGCGCCGCCATCAACACGTCCAAGAGCAACCGCTATCTAGACCAGGTGTCGCTCGACAACCTGCACAACGGCGGCAACTCCGAACGCGGCTTCCTGCGGCTGGACTTCATTCCCGACCAGAAAAACACCCTGCGCTTCAGCGCCACGTCCGGCCGCTCCTCCTTCCAGTTGGCCAACCTGCGCTCGCAACATGCCTCCCGCCAGGACCAGCGCCAGTTGCTGCGCGATCTTTCGGTCTCCACCGGCTGGGTGCGGGTGCTGAACCCGGTCTCGACCTTCGATACGACGCTCTCTTACCGCACCACCGTCGCGCAACTGTTCCCCAGCCAGGGCGACACGCCCGTGACCGCGGCGCAGGCGCGCCACCTTTCGACGCTCACCCTGGGATCCCGCTTCAACCGCGTGGCGGGCATGCATACGTTTCGGATGGGCGCCGATTACCAGCACTTCCCGGTGAGCGAGGACTTCAGCTTCGGCCTCACCGATCCGGCTTTCAACCCGCCCGGAGCGCCCGGTTTCATCCCCACGCTGCGGGCGCACGACCTCAGCCGCGGAGGAAGGCTGTTCCATTTCTCCCGGCGCGACGCCGGCAACATGTACTCCGGGTTTGTCCAGGACGACATCCAATGGAGAAGGCTGCGTCTTTCGCTGGGGCTGCGCTACGACAACTACCGCTTCCTGGTGGCCGGCAACCAGTTGCAGCCGCGCGTCGGCTTGTCGTTCCACATCCGCGAAACCGGCACGGTTCTGCGCGCCTCCTATAACCGCACCTACCAGACGCCGCCCAACGAGAACATCCTGCTCTCGAACTCGGACCAGGCCGGAGTGCTGGTGGCGCCGGACGTGCGCGAGACGCTGGGCGGGGCGCTGGTGAGGATTCGTCCCGAGCGGCAGAACGTCTACGAGGCCGGCCTCCAGCAGGCCATCGGCGGCAAGCTGAGCGTCAACGCGGCGTTCTACCACAAGGACTCGCGCGACCAGCAGGACAACGACAATTTCTTTAACACCGGCATCATCTTCCCCATCTCGCTCGCGCGCATCCGCGTTAACGGCGCCGAGGCGCGCCTGGTGACTCTGCCGGTGCGCGGCTTCTCGGGCAGCCTGGCGCTGACTCACTCCCGCGCCGTCTCCACGCCGCCCTTCACCGGCGGGCTGTTCCTGGGCAGTTCGGCCATCCAGGCGTTGAGCCTGGGGCCCTTCGTGATCGACCACGACCAGAAACTCGGCCTGCACACGATCGGGCAGTACAACCACAAGAGCGGATTGTGGGCCAGCGCGACCGTGCGCTACGACAGCGGGCTGGTCTCGAACCCCTCCGACCCGGCCGAGGTAGCGGCCGATCCCGATTACTCCGACCTGCTGCCCTACGTCAACCTGCGCTCCGATCCCCCGCGCGTGCGCCCCCGCACCATCGCCGACGTGGTGGTGGGCCTGGAACGCAAGCTCCGGGACAGCCACGCTCGCTGGGAGATCAGCTTGCACCTCGGCAACCTCGCCAATACGACCGCGCTCTACAACTTCCAATCCATCTTCAGCGGCACGCGCCTGGTGGCGCCGCGCACGGCCGGATTGCGGCTGCGCTGGTGGTGGTAGCGGGCCGCCCGGATCAGGGCCGGCTTGCGTTGCCCGAGGAATCCACCGCAACCACCGTGTAAGGACCGGAGCGCCAGCGCTCGGGGCCGGCCACGACGTATTCGGTGGCCACGGTCGAGCCGACGCGGACGGTATTGTGAAAGACGCGGTAGTAACACAGGTCGCCTTCCGCGTTGGGCTTCCAGGTGAGGCGTTTGGCATCCGAGGGCAAGCCTTCCACCTTGCCCACGGTTTTGACCTCCAGCCCTTGCACCGGGGCCGGCGGATCGTCGTCGCAGGCGGTGGTATAGAGCGCCATGCTGTTGGCCGGCAGGGTGTCGTTCAGCTCGCCGTCCCAGGCGGCCAGCCGGCCGGAAGGTTCCTGCAAGTCACCGTCGTCGGTGGCCGGCACGTGCGCCGTATCGTAGATGTAGCGGCGAAAGGCCTTGCCGGGAGGCGCCGCCAGCGCGATGGTGACCGCCACCGGGTGGGTCTCGCGATTGATCACGGCGATGGACCAGGCCCCATCCGACTCGCGCTGGACGGCCGCGGCGTGGAGCTTCGCGGCGGAAGCCGAAACCCGGTACACCCGGGCCGGGCCGCGCAGGAACTTGGTCAGCAGCCCGTAGCAGTAGTACGGCGCGCGCGTCACCGCGCCGGCGGCCATGGATTTGAACAGGCCCCACTGGTTGATGCCCTGGCCCGGGCGGTCGGGGTAATCGGTGAAGGTCCAATAGCCCATCGCGTACGAGCCGGCGTTGACCGCCGCCAGGCTCGCCTCGGCGGTTTGCAGCCCCGCCTGCGCTTCCATCGGAGTGCCGAAGGCTTCGGGGGTATCCCAGCGTTTGCCCCAGCGCAACTCCTGGTACTGGCCGGGCCCGAATTCGCCCAGGATGAAGTCCTTTCCTTTGGAGCGGGCCAGGCCGACGGCCCAGGTGCAGCGCTCCAGAAACCAGTCGTAGAACTCCAGGTCGTCGGCCGGTTGCCGGGTAGCGTAGTGGTGGCCGCCATAAACGTCCGTGATGCCGTCCATGTTGTCGGCGGCCCATTGCAGGGACTTCCAGTAGCTCACCGGCGAGGCGTCCGTGGCCAAGAGCTTTACGGGCAGCTTGCGCTGGCGGAACTCGTCGAACAAGTGCTGGTGGTAATCGCGGTAGGTGGGCAGGTCGCGGTTGAGGTCGCCCCAGGTGCGCAGGGTCAGTTCGTTGCTCGATCCGTAGAACTTCAGGTTGGTGGCGCCTTTGCCGAGCAGATACTCGAGTTCGGCGGCCACGGCGCGGGCGTAATCCCGCCGCTCCTGGCCGGGCGCGGCGACCTTGGGCGTTACGGTGGTGAGGTACACCTCGGTATCCGCCGACTGCTTCATGAACACCAGTTCGCGAGCCAGCGCCTCCAGGGCTTCGGGATCGCGCACACCCTTGTTCCCTCGCGCCCACTGGTGGAAGACCCGCGCAAATCCGGGATTCAGCTCGCGCCAGCGCTTGGCGATCACTTGGTCCCAGTACTCCGGCGTGGCCGAGTCCCTGAACAACTGGCCGTGGAACCCCACGCCGCGGAAGTGCTCCCGGACGAGGTCCCGAGTGACTTCGATCTTGACCGGCGCCTGCGCCGCGGCGCGCGAGAGGACCAGGAACAGCGCCGCCAGGGCGCAACGGGATACGAATCGCATGACGCCTCCTTGCCCAGTCCGGCAGTGTACCAGTTTCAGTTGGGCGCCGGCTCGGTCGTATAATGCAGTTGACATGGCGACCATCCGATTCACCGTGAACGGCCAGGCGCGCAGCGTGGACACCGAGCCCGAGCGGCTCCTGCTGGAAGTGCTGCGCGAAGACCTGGGATTGACCGGAACGAAATACGGCTGCGGCGAGGGCCAGTGCGGCGCCTGCACCGTGCTTCTCGACGGCCGGGCGACTTTCTCCTGCGTGACGCCGGTGCGCGCGGCCGAGGGCCGCAAGATCCTCACCATCGAGGGTCTGGCCGCGGAAGGGAAGCTGCACCCGGTGCAGCAGGCCTTCCTCGACCAGGGCGCTATGCAGTGCGGCTACTGCACGCCGGGCATGGTGCTGGGAACCGTGGCGCTGCTGGAGCGCACTCCCAAGCCCACCGAGACGCAGATCGTCGAGGGACTCAACGGCCACCTGTGCCGCTGCAACGGATACCACCGCATCGTGGCCGCGGTGCAACACGCGGCGGCAGGCAAGAGAGGATAGGGGGCGAGTATGCCGCATCAACCGACTGCCATAGACCGCCGGGAGTTCATCGAGCTCACCGGCGCGGGCCTGCTGATTGTGACTGCCGCTCCGCTGGCGGAAGCGCAGCGGGGAGGCGGCGCCGAGAGGCTCGAAGCCCGGCTGCATATCGCCGAGGACGGCGTCATCACCATCCTGACCGGCAAGATCGAAGAGGGGCAGGGCGCGCTGACGGAGCTGGCGATGGCCGCCGCGGAAGAACTGCGCGTGCCGGTGAGCCAGTTGCGGATGGTCCTGGGCGATACCGACCGCGTGCCGAACGACGGCACCACGGCCGGCAGCCGCACCACGCCCGGAACCTTCCCGCTGGTGCGCCGGGCGGCTGCGGCGGCCCGCCAGTTGCTCGTGGCCGCGGGCCCGGGGAAGTCCTACGCGGACCTGGCGCGTTCGCCCGAGCTGGCGGCGGCCTACAAGCAGACCTTGCCCGCGGGCACAACCGTCACCGCCGCCAAGGACTGGCGGGTGCTGGGCAAACCGCACGTCCGGCTGGACGGACGCGACATCGTCACCGGCGCGCACCGTTTTCCGTCCGACATCGTGCGCCCCAACATGCTCTATGGCCGCGTGCTGCGGCCCCCGTCCTACGGGGCGGAACTGACCGCCGTGGATCTTTCGGCCGCGCAAGAAATGCCGGGCGTCACCGCCATGCGCGATGGCGGCTTCGTCGCGTGCGCCGCGCCCACCACCTTTGCCGCGCGCCAGGCGCTGGACACCATCTCGGCCACGGCTCGCTGGAAAACCGCCGCGCATCCCTCCAGCCAGATCCTCTTCGAGCACCTGAGGCGGAATGCGAAAGAGCAGGTCCTGGCGAACGCCGGGCGCAAGCTGAAGGCCACCTTTCAGGTCGCCTATGTGCAGCACGCGCCCATGGAGCCGCGCGCCGCCGTGGCGGAATGGCGCAACGACCGCCTGACGGTGTGGACCGGGAGCAGCAACTGCTTCGCCGTCCGCCAGGCGCTGGCCGATGCCTTCCGCGTGGCGCCCGAGCGGGTGCGCGTCCTGGTGCCGCACATGGGCGGCGGCTTTGGCGGCAAGCACACGGGCGAGGCAGCCCTTGAGGCGGCGCGCCTGGCCAAGGAGGCCGGCCGCCCGGTGGCGGTGCGCTGGACGCGCGCCGAGGAGTTCACGTGGGCCTACTTCCGCCCGGCCGCGCTGATCGACATCGAGGCCGGGTTGGACGCGAGCGGCTCGATCGCCGCCTGGGATTTCACCAACTGCAACTCGGGCGCGTCGGCGCTGGCTTCCCCCTACCGCATCGCCAGCCGGCGGGAGCGGTTTGTCGGATCCGACCCGCCGCTGCGGCAAGGTTCCTACCGCTGCCTGGCGGCCATGGCCAACAACTTCGCCCGCGAGGCGTTCACCGACGAATTGGCCGAAGCGGCGGGCCAGGACCCGCTGGAGTTCCGGCTCGCGCAACTCGACAACCCCAGGATCAAGAGCGTCCTGGTCGCGGCCGCCGAGCGGTTCCGCTGGGCCGAGCGGCGCAAGAAACGCCGGCCCGGCGCGGGCGTCGGGCTGGCCTGCGGCACGGAGAAGAACTCGGTGGTGGCGGCCTGCTGCGAAGTCGAGGTGGATCGCGAGACCGGCGTGCCCCGGCTGATCGAGATCGTCCAGGCTTTCGAATGCGGCGCCATCCTCAACCCGGCCAACCTGCGCTCGCAGGTGGAAGGCTGCATCATGATGGGGCTGGGCCCGGCGCTGCGGGAAGCCATCGAGTTCCAGGACGGGCGGCTGACCAACGCGAAGTTCGCGTCCTACCGCGTGCCGCGTTTCCGCGACCTCCCCAAGACCGAACTGATCCTGATGGACCGCAAAGACATGGAGCCGGTGGGCGCGGGCGAGACTCCCATCATCGCCGTCGCGCCGGCCATCGCCAACGCCGTGTTCCACGCCACAGGCCATCGCGCGCGCTCGATGCCGATTCGCGCGCCGCGAAAAGGCTGACCAGCACTTCAGGCTGGTGTGACGGCGGGATTCCCGGCCAAAACCTGCTGACCGTGCCGCCGGATATCGGTGTACATCGCGTCGGATGCCAGATCCAGGCCGCCCGGCCATGCGACTGCGCCCTGGTCCACGAAAACTTGCGCACATCGCTTCGGATCGCTGAGGGGAGCGAAGACTCCCACGAAGGGGAAGGTCTTTACTGGATTGTCGGCTCGAAGTCGTTCCCGGCGTGGACGTCAGCCTTCGGTGCTGGCGCTCCAGCCATCCTGTCCCACGTCGCCGCCAGTGCATCAGCGGTGGAATCCAGAAGCTCCAGAATCGCGTCCATGCGGCGTGCAAACTCACGGACGCTGAAGGCGAGTTGGCCGGGAACGGAACCCGGCCCTTCGGTTCTTCCGGGACACCGGAACGCATAGCCGGGATCGACGGAGTTGATCTCTTCGATGATGGCCTTGAAGTCGGCAAGGTTCCCGACGCCCTCGCACCTGAATTCGTTTTCCCACTTCAAGGCGATCACGATCTGGCAGACGAACTGCGCCAGCCAGGACACCGAATGAGTCTTGCAGACCGACAGATGGTCAGGCTTGGTTGCCAGGAAGTTGCCGCCCTCTCCGAGGACGAGCGACTTGAGATGGAGTTCGACGGCGTGGCGGTACATGAGGACGACCGGGCAAGGATCGAAGTCGGACATTAGGCCGGAATCAGCTTCGAGTTCAAGCGCCCCGGCCAGCTTCTTCGCCGCTGTGTGGAACGACCGGGCGTAGAGCCACAAATCCCGCTCCGGGACGTTGCGCCAGTTCAAGACGGTATCGTTCGGTCCTGGTTTCGAGACGAACAGGCGAGGGCCACTTGATGGTTTTTTCTTCATCGGTGTGCGCCTCTTTAGTTTACGTGGTAGGAGGCGCACACGGACGCCGATGCTCGGGGTTTTGTTCCTCACTCAAGCTGAACCATCATCTGCCCAAGACGGAACGCATCCCGGCATCAACGGTCCAGAGCGGCCTAAACAGCCCCGCGTCGATGGTGTTCGCCTTGGAGAGAACCGTCGCCGAGCCGCGGGGGGGGGGCGAAATCTTCTCTCAGCGCAAGTTTTCCAGAAATGCATCGAGATCGATACCCGCTTGCCGAACAATGCTCCGCAACGTTCCGGGAGCCACCGCGTCGTGAGCCGGAACCGTTACATGGCGAGCGCCGCGTACGAGTTGGACATGGGATCCCCCTTGTCGCGCCTACTCGAATCCCAGCCGCCCCAGGGCCTTGATGACAGCAGCGATTGAAACACCGCGCGGAAGTTCTACAAGTCAATCAGCACGGGGCCTGTCACGAAGTGAAATCGGATCCTCCGGGGAACGCCTTCCAGTCCGAAGTGGCATCGGACCGCGCCGGCAACTTGCTCCTGGAGTTCTCGCAAGTCCTTGCCCTGGGCCGTGATCCAGCCTTCTCCGGCAGGGGCGTCCCAATAAGCCACCAGGAATCCGGAATCCTCACAGGGCTCGACTTGGAAGACTACTTCGTCCACGCACTTCACAGTATGGCCCCCTGGGATGGCCCGCGCGGAAACACCACGGGCCGCCCCGCGGCGGCCCGTCATCTTCCAAATATTGGTGCGGAGAGGGGGACTTGAACCCCCACGAGATTGCTCCCGCTAGCACCTCAAGCTAGTGCGTCTGCCAATTCCGCCACCTCCGCGTGAAACCTGGTTACTGCTTCTTCTGCTCGGCCGGCTTGGGCGGCAACTGCAGCGGGATGGTCTTGCTCTGCTTGCCGTCCTCGGTGCTCAGCGTGACCGAAGGCTGGCCGGCCGGCACGGCCGGCGCCTGCTTGGCCGGCGCGGGTTTGGAGAGACTCCCCGACTGCCGTTCCAGGACCGTCGAGGCGGTTCCGGCCGAGCGCGTGGCGAAAATCGCTAGCGACATCGAGGTCACCATGAACAGCCCCGCGGCGATGGTGGTCGCCTTGGAGAGAACCGTGGCCGAGCCGCGGGGGCCGAAGGCCGTCTGCGAACCCATGCCGCCGAAGGCGCCCGCAATGTCCGCCGCCTTGCCGCTTTGCAGCAGCACAACGATCACCAGAAAAAGACACACCACACTGTGAACAACCGTGAGCAAAATAATCATGCTTGCCTGTCGAAGGGCGTACCACACCCCCTGGCGTGATTCCCGTTCCTCTTCAGTATAGGAAACCTGCCCGGGAAGGTCAAACCCCGCCGGCCGCCACGCGCCGGAGTTGCGCTCGGCGGCGCCGGCGTGATGTGATATCCCTTCGCATGCCAATGCAACCGCCCGTTACTCCGCCCGCCGGTCTGAAGCCGACGCGTGCGCGGCACCTGGTCATCGTGTTCGCCGTCACGCTGGCGGTCGTCACCTATATCGACCGTGTCTGCATCTCGCAAGCGGCGCCGCTCATCCGCCGCGATCTGAATCTCAGTCCGGTGCAGATGGGATACGCCTTCGCCGCTTTTGCCTGGGCCTACGCGCTGTTCGAGGTTCCCGGCGGATGGCTGGGCGACTGGATGGGTCCGCGCCGGGTGCTGATGCGCATCGTCCTGTGGTGGTCGATCTTCACCGCCGCCACCGGTTGGGCCTGGAACCAGGCTTCGCTAGTGGTGACGCGGTTCATGTTCGGCGCGGGCGAGGCCGGCTGCTTTCCCAACCTGACCAAGTCCTTCACCACCTGGCTGCCGCAAGACGAGCGCGTGCGAGCGCAGGGCATCATGTGGCTGAGCGCGCGCTGGGGCGGCGCCTTCACTCCCCTGCTGGTGGTGTGGGTGCTCCAGCACATGAGCTGGCGGCGCGCTTTCGAGGTGTTTGGCGGTCTGGGCGTGGTTTGGGCCCTCTTCTTCTTCCGCTGGTATCGGGACAATCCGCGCGACCACAAGAGCGTGAACGCCGCCGAACTGGCGCTGCTCAGAGGCGCCGAAGAAACCGCATCCGGCCATGGGGACGTGCCGTGGCGCAAGTTCCTCACCTCCCGCACGGTGTGGATGCTGTGGTGGCAGTACTTCGCGCTCTCCTGGGGCTGGTACTTCTACATCACCTGGCTGCCCACTTATCTGCGCGAGGCGCGCGGCGTGGAACTCGGAGCCAGCGCCGTGCTGGCCGGCCTGCCCCTGTTTCTGGGCGGAACGGGCTGCCTGGTGTGTGGCCAGTTCCTGCCCCATCTCTCCCGCTGGATGGGCGACCCCGCGCGGGCGCGGCGCCTGATGGCCTGCATCGGATTCACCGGCGCCTCGGCGCTGCTGGTTCTTTCCAGCCGCATGGGCGATCCGGTGCTGGCCATGGTGGCCATGGGCTTTTCCAGTTTCTGCAACGACCTGGTGATGCCCCCCGCCTGGGGCGCCTGCATGGATGTGGGCGGCAAGTACGCGGGCACGCTCTCCGGCTCCATGAACATGTTCGGCAACTTCGCCGGCGGCTTGGCGCCCATCGCCATCGGTTACGTCCTGAAGTTCACCAACCAGGATTGGAACCTGACTCTGCTCATCTCGGCCGCGGTTTATTTCGCCGGCACGTTCTGCTGGCTGTTCCTGGACCCGGTGACGCCTCTGGAAAAGCAAAAACCATGACTTCACGCCGTTCGTTCTGCTCCACCCTGGCCGCGGCCGCTCTGCCGGCCTCGGCGGCCGCAACTCGCCCCAACATTCTCTTTGTCATGGTGGACGAGATGCGCTGGGACGCCCTCGGCGCGGCCGGCCACCCCATCGTGAAAACGCCCAACCTGGACCGCCTCGCGCGGCAGGGAATGCGCTTCGCCAACTCCTACACCGTGGCGCCGGTCTGCTCTCCGGCGCGCGCCACCGCCTTCACCGGCCGCTACGCGCACGTCCACGGGGTCACCAGCAACGCCGTGCCGGCCAACCGCGGCGAAATCTACCTGCCCTCCATCCTGCGTCACTACGGCTATCACACGGCGATCTCCGGCAAGCTGCACTTTGCGCCGCACCGCATGTCGTTCGGCTTCGACCAGTTCTGGAGCTTCTCCAGCGAAGGCCCCACGCCCGAGTTGGGCTACCAGGAGTACTTGCGCAAGAAACACGGCTCGCCCGCCAAGTGGCCCAGCGTGCCCGGCACCTGCCCCTGGCCGGACGATCCGCTGGGCCGCGACGTAGGCGTCTTCAAATACCCGCAGGAGGACTTCGAGACCGAGTGGATCACCGACCGCTCGGTCGACTACCTGCGCAGCCGCAAAGCCGCCCCCGGCCAGCCCTGGTTCCTGTTCACCAGTTACCTGAAACCGCACTCTCCTTCGGTCGAGCCCCGCAAGTACTTCGAGATGTACGACCCGCGCTCGATTTCCGTGCCCAAGCTGCCGCCCAACGCGAAAGCCATCCGCGCCGCCCAGCGGGGGCAGTCCCTGCGCCACTACGTGGACAACGAGGAGATGATGCGGGTGATGAGCGCCATCTACTTCGGTTCCATCATCCACGTGGACCATCAGGTGGGGCGCCTGCTCTGCGAACTCGACCGGCTGGGCATGGCCGACAACACTCTGGTGCTGTTCACCGCCGACCACGGCAACATGCTGGGCGACCACGCGCGCTGGTTCAAAGGCATCATGTACGAAGGCTCCTCGCACGTGCCGCTGATCTGGCGCGGGCCCCAGGGCGCCCGGGAAAACACGGGCAAAGTCGAGAATCGCATCGTCGAGAACACCGACCTGATGCCGTCGATTCTCGAAACCGCGGGGCTTCCCGTTCCCGGCCGGGTGCAGGGCCGCAGCTTCCTCAAGCTGGCGCGCGAAGGCGACGCCGCGTGGAAGGACCGCGCGTACGCGCAGCTCCGCACCGCCATGGTGCGGACGCCGGAGTGGAAGTTCATCGACAACAGCCAGAACCTGGGCGCGGACTTCGAGCTGTACGATATGCGCAACGATCCCAAGGAACAGCTCAACCTGGCCGCGGAGCCCAAGCACCGGGACCTGGTCGAACACTCGAAGCGGCAGCTCACAGCCTGGCGCAATGACAAGCCCGCGCCGGTGAAGATCGCCGGCCTGGCCGAGCCCGACTACGCGCGCATCGGAGAAGAAGAGCGCTCCGAGCTGATCCGCAACGCGCCGGACGAGGGCGGGGGGCGGGCGCGGCCGGCGGGCAAGAGAAAGCGTTGAAAAACAGTGCTAGCATGAGTAGGTCAGGCTCCGGGCCCCGTGCAATGAGCGGCTGTGAACCCCGCCAGGTCCGGAAGGAAGCAACGGCAACGGTTTAACTCGTGTGCCGCGGGCAGCCCGGGGTCTGGCATATCCTGCCCCATGTACCAGGTCATCGCCCGGAAATACCGCCCGCAGTCGTTCGCCGAGCTGATCGGCCAGGAACACGTGCGGACCACGCTGGAAAACGCCATCGCGCAGGGGCGCATCGCGCACGGCTACATCTTCTCGGGCCAGCGCGGGACGGGCAAGACCACGGTGGCGCGCATCCTGGCGCGCTGTCTGAATTGCGTGAACGGCCCGGCCGCCGTTCCCTGCGGCGAGTGCGCTTCCTGCCGCGAAATCTCGGCCGGCGGAGCGCCCGACGTCATCGAGATCGACGCCGCTTCCAACCGCGGCATCAACGAGATGCGCGAACTGCGCGAAAACGTGCGCTACCGCCCGGCGCGCGACCGCTACAAGGTTTTCATCGTCGACGAAGCCCACCAGATCACCAGCGAGGCCTTCAACGCCCTGCTCAAAACGCTGGAAGAGCCGCCCGAATGGGTGGTCTTCGTGCTGTGCACCACCGAAACGCACAAGATCCCCACCACCATCGCTTCGCGCTGCCAGCAGTTCAGCTTCCGCTCGGTGGACTTTGGCGAAGTGGTGGCGCGCATGGCGTGGATCGCCGCCCAGGAAGGCATTGAAGCGGACGCCGAGGCGCTGGCTGTGCTGGCCCAGGCCGGCGAGGGCAGCGTGCGCGATTCGCTCTCGGCGCTGGATCAGGCCATCGCCTGTTGCGGCGCCAAACTCGACGCCGGCGAGGTGCGGGCGCTGTTGGGCGCCTTTTCGCTGGACACCATGGGCCAAGTGAGCGAAGCGCTGGCCGCCGGCGATTCCCGACGGATGCTCGAAATGGTGCAGGAACTGGAGCGCAACGGCCACAACTTGCAGCACTTCTGCCGCGAGCTGGCGCGCTACTTCCGGAACCTGCTGGTGGTTCGGGTGGCCGGCGGCACGACCCGCCTGGTGGCCGCCTCGCCGGCCGAGCAGGAACGCATGGCCGCCGCCGCGGCCGGGTTTTCCGAAGAGGATCTAACGCGCTACCTGCAACTCACGCTGGACCTGTTCCGCGACCTGCAGTTTTCCTTGCAGCCGCGCTTCCACCTGGAGATCGGCCTGCTGAAACTGGTGCATGCGGGCAAACTTCTGCCTATCGAGCAGGCGCTGGCGATGGTCGCCGGGGAGGCGCCGGCCGCGGCCCCTGCCGCCCCGACCCCCGCGCCGCCGAAGCCCCGCGTGGGGCCCTCGCCATTTGCCATGGATAGCGCCCGAAAATCGGCGCCGCCGGAGCCTCCGCCCATCGACGCCGGAGACTGGCGCGGCCGGATCCACGCCGCCCTGGTCGATCTCGGCATGGCCTATACCGCCGACGCGGTGGAACATTCCCAGGTGAGCGAGGCGGGCGGGGAGCTGGTTTTCGTCACCCCCAAGGATTACTCGCTGGCCATGTCGCCGGCGGATTTGCAGAAAGCCGTGCTGAAGGCCGCCGGACGCGCGCTGCGCGTGCGGATCACCGAGGTGGACTCGGCGCCGGCGGCGCCCGCCGCTCCGCGCCCGGCCGCGGCGGCCGGCGAAACTGCCCGGCGCGCGCTCGAGCATCCGGAAGTGAAACGCTTCCAGGAGGCGTTTCCCGAAAGCCAGGTGCGCGCGGTCCGCAATCTGAAAGAAGAGGGAGATCCACGAAGGAGCTGGCATGAAACTGCCCGGCAACATGCAGTCGATGATGAAACAGGCGCAGCAGATGCAGGCGCGCCTGCAAGAGGAAATTGCGGCCATTCGCGTCGAAGCTTCCGCCGGCGGCGGCATGGTCACCGTCAAAATGGATGGCCAGAAACGGCTGCTCGAGGTGAAGATCGACCCGGAAGTCGCGGGCGACGTCGAAATGCTGCAAGACCTGGTTCTGGTTGCCGCCAACGAGGCCTTCAAGAAGACCGAGGAACAGGCGCAGCAGAAGATGTCCGGCATGTTGGGCGGCATGGGCCTGCCCCCCGGTCTGTTTTAGTTTATGCCCGACTTCGCCGAGCCCCTC